>CANMLX010000033.1 GCA_947498845.1 uncultured Flavobacteriaceae bacterium
ACAACCAACAACCAACAACCAACAACCAACAACCAACAACCAACAACCAACAACCAACAACCAACAACCAACAACCAACAACCAACAACCAACAACCAACAACCAACAACCAACAACCAACAATAGTTTCATGAAAAATTAAATATTTTTTAAACTAACTCGAATTCCCAAGCAATGAAATTTTGCGTATATTCAACCGCTAAAACAGAATATTTATGGAGCCATATGTAACGCTCACAATTGAAGAAAACGTAGGTTATATTGAGTTTTTTCACCCTAATAGAAATTCCATACCAAGTCATATATTACTAAAATTAGAAGATACCATTTTTGAAGCTGGTAAAAACGATACCATTAAAGTTATTGTATTAAAAAGTGGTGGTAACAGAACCTTTTGTGCAGGTGCAAGTTTTAATGAGGTTGTAGCTGTAGAAGATGCCGAAACAGGAAAACAGTTTTTCTCTGGCTTTGCCAATGTAATCAATGCCATGCGAAAATGCCCAAAACTTATCATTGGGCGAGTACAAGGAAAAACAGTTGGAGGAGGCGTTGGTTTAGCTGCAGCTACAGACTATTGTTTAGCTACTAAATACGCATCTATACGATTAAGCGAATTAAGCATAGGTATAGGACCATTTGTAATAGAGCCAGTCGTATCTCGAAAAATGGGGAAGATAGCTATGTCTCAAATGACTATAGATGCCGAAACATTTTTCTCTTCCAGTTTTGCAAGAGATAAGGGCTTGTACGCCGATGTTTATGAAACCACAGAAGACTTAGACGAAGCTGTTAAAGCTTTGGCAGAACAATTAAGTACATATAACCCAGAGGCTTTAACCGAAATGAAAAAAGTACTATGGGAAGGAACAGAACACTGGGACGAATTACTTATAGAACGTGCCAAAATTAGTGGAAGACTTATCTTAAGTGAATTTACCAAAAATACATTGAAACGGTTTAGGTAAAAAAATATTAAAAATCACATTTTAGAGATAGAATGTGGTTTTTGCATACTAGTTCAAGTGGTAAATATCTAGCCTTTAGATGTTAATAATCTGAAAATCATTGTAGGAACATAGCTTTTTATTTTTAATTTAGCGATCTAAAGCTATTAAACTACATAACAATGCAAAAATCTCTCGTCCTATTTTTCATAGTCTTACTAAATATACATTTTTCTAAAGCTCAAAATTCAAATCATGGGATTGTTTTTCCAAAATCAGAGCAAGAAAGAAATCTAAGCTGTAAACAATGTTTGAGTACATTTAGGCAAATGCCAAAAGAGGTTAAGTTCTCTATACAAAGAGAAGGGACTAATCTATACTTTCAGGTAAATGATAAAAATTGGTTTAACCAGTTGTTTAAAAATGCAACAGATGGTATTGCTGTAGATGTTGTAGCTAAAGATCGCTATAATTGTGATGCGCTGGCTGTTGAAAATGCTCAAATAAAAGGGACCTTATTAAAACCTGTATTTGGATCAACATTAAAAAGGGCTTTAAAACCATACAAGGATAATCTGTTTAGAGTGTTAGTTGGTAAATTACCACAAACGCTAACTTCTAAAGAATTGGAATACAATATATTGTTTTTAGAAAATAAAAATTTGTGCAGATATTATGTCGTGTATAAATTAAAATCTTTTGCAGTAGATCTTTTAGATATGGGAATGTATCTTGACGATGTGACTTATAATGATAAAAAAATAGCCAATGAAGAAGGGTTTAAAATAAAATATAAAACCTTACGCTTTAAAATTCCTTTTCAGAAAAACAAATCTGAATACAAACCAGAAGACATCAAACCGCTTTATGATTCCCTAAGCTTAACCGATTTTAATATAAAGACTATAGATATTAAAGCATATTCATCTATAGAAGGTAGCTTAGAACGTAATATACAACTTCAGGAACAGCGCGCTAACAGTATTGCTAAGGCTTTACAAACGTATCAAACACCAGTGATAGAAACTAAAATATCATCATCGGAAAATTGGGTGGAGTTTTTAAATGATATCGAGGGTACTAAGTATGCTACATTAAAGAAACTGAGTAAAGCCAATTTAAAGCGTAAATTAGTAGGGGCTTTTTCCAAAGAAATGGAGCCTATGCTAAAAAATCACAGAAAAGCCGTTGTAATTTTAGAATTAGAAAAGAAAGATAAGTACAAGAAAATGCAACCCGAAGAATTGGTTAGCGCTTTTAACACCGAATTAAAAGCGGATAATTTGGAAGAAGCATCCAAGATACAAAACTCCTTATTTAACAAATTACGTTACTTCGAAAATTCTCCTGATATACTAGAGACGTTAGAAATTCCGCAGCAATTAAAATATACAAGGTTTCTTAATAACAGAAGTGCATTTAAGTATGAGCTTGACGAAAGACAATTAGTGATCGTAAATAACGAGCTGGAACGGTTACTAAAGTTAGACCCGAAGAATAAAAAGATTAAATACAATTTAGCAGTAATAAAATTTAAAATATGGCGATTTAATGTACAACCAGTAGATGAAGCCAAATTTAAGCAAGAGATTTTAAATCTTAAAAAAATAGGAATAGCGCAACCTTTAGTAGATAGAATGTTGGTAAATTACCATATTATAAAAGGTGAACGCTATATGAGAAAGCGAGATTATGCCAGTAAGGATAAATCTGTAGCTTTTATAAATAGTACATACAAAAACATTCCTTTAAGAGATAGTGATTATTTTAATTTAGCGCAGTTTTTAACCTATTACGCTAATGTGGATAAAGCTGCCGAATTATTGACCAATAAGGTAAGAACTATTGATGTTAATGAAGATTTGTTGTTCTACTATTTAAACCTAACATTAGTAGATAAAAATCTAACACAAACAGACGATTATCGCGCGGTAATGTTAAACGCTATCAACTTAAATAAAGAAAAGTACTGTGGTCTATTTAATTCTCCCGAAAAAGGCGGTGTAACCTTTCAGTTACTAGAAGATGCGTATCTTAAAGATGCCTATTGCGAGAATTGTGCTGAGTAAAATGTTAAAAGAGACATTTTAATTAGGTAGATTCGATTTGGAAATAGTATTACTCAAAATCTAAAACCTGTTTAGCTTCAATAAGCTGTTTCAATGCATCAATTTTTGCATATATCTTGTTAAAGAACATGTGTTTTTCTTTTTCGCCAGAACTGTTTAATAGTTTTGAATGTTGCAACTGTTGTTTAAAATATGCTTTTGCTTGTTCGCATGTTATAGCATCTGTAGTTAAATAATAAGAAAGAATAGAAAAAGGGACGTAAAGCGATTGTTGATTTTGTGTGGATACCAATACGTTATTATTCATTAATAGTAACTCATTATAGTACAACTTAAAATGTCCTGTGTTTTCGTTTACTTTAGCAGATATGTCGCGAATTAAAGCATTTAAGTTGCTACAAAGCTCTAGAGCTATTGTGTCACTTATTTGTCCTGCTTGATTATAAAAATGGATCTGCTTTAGCGTACTATTTATGGTTGTGATATCCCAAATTTCAGTGATGTTTAAATTTTGGTAAAGTTGTCCTAAATTTTTAGCAGCATTAATAAGGTCTATACTAGGAGAGAAGTGTTCGAATATTTTAAGAGTGAAATTTTTATCTAATAACTTTAACCAAACATAAATTTTAAAGGTGCTTAAAAGATCGGCTCCAATAGTATAAAAAATAGGAATGTCTTTTGCTGAATATAAAATATGGCTATTGTCTTGTTTTAGTAAAGGTTTTAATGATTCGTATGAGGTTTTAAAATACGTTTCTAGTGCTTTTGAGTTAGTAATGTGTTTGGTTTTTTCAACGGTAATAAATCTTTTATCTGTTGTTTTAAATAAACGATCCAACGCAATATTATAATACTTGGCAAGTTTTACCGTCTCATCTATAGAAAATTTACTTTTTAAGCTCGTTCGCCTATGAGCTGTATCATAACTAATGTCTAAAGCAATAGCTACAGCATCTATCAATGAAGCATTTTTGGGTAATCGTTTTTGTATATCGTCTAAAAAATTCTGTTGAAACATCTTTTAAAGGTATTATTTTTTGTGAAAATCACAAAAAATAATAATCTATTACGTTTGAATCACAAATAAAAATGTGGATAAAGCAATAATTTTGACTTGAATTTAAATATTGATATTATGAGAAAATTATTTTTTTTAGTAATGCTTTTATGTTTGGGGATAAAATCTAAAGCTCAAAATGATACAGTTAGAACCTATAATAATTACGATTATTTTAAAACAATTACCTTTAAAATAGGAGGAGGGGTTTTAATACCTCAAGGGAAACTAAAAAACTATTTTGAGGCATCACCACTATTAGAACTTAGCGCAGATTTTCCGCTTAAAAAAAATAAATCATTAGAAATAGCTTTACAATTTGTAGTACCAAATCAAAAAGAATCATTCCAATATTTAGGCATAATAGATACAGTAGCTACAAGAGCTTCTTTTGTGTTTAATCCTATGCTTAGATTTAAGAAGCATATATGTTTTGGGGAGTCAAAATTATTTGCAGGTTTAGGAATAGGCGCATCAATTATAAAAACAAACCTTAGAAATCCATTTTACGAAGGTAAAGAAGGCGATGAAGAAAAATACGAAATGATATCGTCTATATTAATATCACCAGATATAGGTTATATGCTTACGTTTAAAAATGGAGAGGAATTAACTTTTGGTTTAAGTCTACAATATACACCCTATAAAATAGAAGGCGCTTTGCATGATGATATAGGTGGAACAGCCTTAGTCCCTAAATTGCTTTATAAATTTTAATTGGTGTTATTCCTCCAAAAAAGGATAACGATAATCTGTAGGCGTTACAAAAGTTTCTTTAATTAATCTTGGGGATACCCAACGTAATAAATTTTGTGCACTACCAGCTTTATCGTTTGTACCCGATGCTCTGGCGCCACCAAAAGGCTGTTGTCCAACAACAGCTCCGGTTGGTTTGTCGTTTATATAAAAATTACCAGCACTATTTTGAAGGATATCTGTAGCTTGAGAAATCGCATACCTATCTGTAGCAATAACAGCACCAGTTAAAGCATATTCACTAGTATTATCAACCAGTTTTAACGTAGCGGTGTAATCTTCATCGTTATAAACGTAAATAGTAACTATTGGGCCAAATAATTCTGTACACATCGTCACATAGTTAGGATCTTTAGTTACTAAAACTGTAGGTTCAATAAAATAGCCTTTATGTTTATCATAACCACCACCAGCTATAATTTCAACATCTTTATCAGCCTTAGCTTGCTCAATATATTTTACTAGTTTATCAAATGAATTTTCGTGAATAACAGCTGTGATGAAGTTGCTCATATCTTCTGGAGAGCCCATTTTAAAAGAGTTAACATCTTTAATTACAAGTGCTTTAATGTCACTCCAAATGCTTTTAGGGATGTAAATACGGGATGCAGCACTACACTTTTGGCCTTGAAACTCAAAACCTCCTCTTGCAATAGCTGTAGACACTTGTTTAGGGTTAGCAGAATTATGCGCTATAATAAAATCTTTACCACCAGTTTCACCAACAATTCTTGGATATGTTTTGTAGTTATGAATGTTGTTACCTATTTGTTTCCACAATTCCTTAAATACAAACGTGGATCCTGTAAAATGCAATCCAGAAAAATCAGGATGCGACAACACTGTATTTGTTATCATTACTGGATCTCCAAATACCACATTAATAACACCTGGAGGAACGCCCGCTTCTTCAAAAACATCCATAATTACTTTGGCAGAATAAACCTGGCTATCACTAGGTTTCCAAATCACCACATTTCCCATTAAAGCCATACAAGCAGGTAAATTTCCAGCAATTGCAGTAAAGTTAAAAGGTGTAACAGCATAGGTAAAACCTTCTAAGGGTCTATATTCAATACGGTTCCAGGTGTCGTTTGTGCTTTCAGGCTGTTCATGATAAATATCAGTCATAAACTGGACATTAAAGCGTAAAAAATCAACAAACTCACAAGCAGCATCGATTTCAGCTTGATGTATTGTTTTTGACTGCGCAATCATGGTAGCAGCGTTAATTTTAGAGCGATAAGGACCAGCTATAAGTTCTGCCGCTTTAAGAAAAATACTGGCACGCTGCTCCCAAGGGATTTGAGACCATGTTTTTCTGGCTTCCAGCCCAGTTGCAATAGCTTTTTCTACATGCTGTTGTTCTGCTAAATGATATGTGCCTACACTATGTTTATGATCATGAGGAGGCGACATAGTTCGGGTATTTCCTGTTTTAATGGACTTACCGCCAATGTATAAAGGAACATCAACTTTACTATTAAGTAGTGTTTTATAAACTTTAAGAACCTCTTTGCGTTCTGGAGAGCCAGGAGCATAAGATTTTACAGGTTCGTTAACCGCTACTGGAACATTAAAAAAGCCTTTTCCCATGATTATTATATGTATTAAGATTAGCGTATAATTTAATTTCAAATTTACAAATTATAATGCAAGACTTTTTCTTATGGATTAGCTAAAATATAGTTAAAGTTTATTTATTTTTTGTAAGTTGCCCTATCTAAAAAAGACTACTTTTTTATGTGTACAGTAACTATTGCCCCAGCAGGAGAACATAATTTTATATTAACCTCAAATAGAGATGAAGCGCCTAATCGTGTATCTATAACTCCAGATTTTTATACAATTAATACAGCTAGGGGGTTATTCCCAAAAGATGAACAATCAGATGGTACTTGGATAGGCGTGAGTGATAAAAACCGAGTAGTTTGTTTGTTAAATGGAGGTTTTACTATTCATAAAAGAAAATTAAACTACAGATTAAGCAGAGGTGTAGTAGTAAAACACTTTATGGGTTGTGATGATGTAGTTGAAACTGTTAATGCGTATAATTTTGAAGCTATTGAACCTTTTACACTCGTTGTGGCCGATTGGAATGCTGGCCTAAGGTTTTTTGAGTTAGTATGGGATGGCAAGGATAAGCATTTTATAGAATTACCATTAGAACCTAAAATATGGTCGTCTTCAACACTATATAATCCGCAAATGCAAAAAGAACGTTTGCAATGGTTCTTAGATTTTGAGTCTGAAAAAGTGCTAACCTCTAAAGCATTACTAGAATTTCATAAAACAGCAGGTGAAAGTAACAAGGATTATGGTGTTATTATGGATAGAGGTGTAGTAAAAACAACAAGTATTACTCAAATTCGAAAACATGATGATTTGGTAGAGCTGCAATATGAAAACCTAATTAATGGCACCAAAGCCATTAAGTTTCTAGAATTCTCACAAGTTATTAATGGATAATACAGGTTTTATTTTAACATTGGCATACCCAGAAACCATTGTTATGGTTGCAGATGAATGGTACTCTCCCTTTATGAAATATGTAGGCATAGGTAAAAAAGATTATTTGCGTGCAGGTCATGCAGCTTTGGTTTTAATAAATAAGGCAACAGGGGAATTAGAATACCATGATTTTGGCCGTTATATAACACCAGAGCCAATGGGACGTGTAAGAGGAAAAGATACAGATAATGAACTTGATTTTCCAATAAAAGCTAGAATCGAAAATAACAGTATTACTAATCTAGATGAAATTTTGCAATTTTTAGGAACGCACCCAAAATTGACGCATGGTGATGGAAAACTAGTGGCTTCAGTTTGTAGTGAAATTAACTATAAAAAGGCTAGAGAACACATTACAGAGATGCAAAACAAACATTTTATAAGATATGCAGCTTTTATAAATAATGCGTGTAATTGTGCGCGTTTTGTGACCGATAGTTTAATCGCTTCAGTCACAAATTATACTATTAAAAAGAAGCTCATATCATCTAAATGGTTTACACCAAGTACAGTTGGCAATGTACTATTAGCAAATACAGAAAAAGAGGTTTATAACGTTTCAGAAGCAGGTGAAATATCTAAATTCACAGGGACTCAAAAAAGTGAAAATTTGCGTTGTTTTTTGGATAAATTAAAGAACCATACGCCTAATTTTACAGGAACATTAGCTCCTAAACATACTAATGGACTAAGCGAACATGCACAATGGTTATCTGGTATTGCTGCTGGAGCTTGGTTTGAGTTATATAAAACAGAAAAAAAAGAGGTGTATCGATTTAGACGTATTTCTCCTTATGGGAATATTGATGTTGATGCTATATATAAGATTGATAAGCAGTTTTTTAAATATGATTTAGCTTATAAATTTGTGCATTATTCAAATTGTAAGTTCTTTACTATAGAACAACATAGTCAAACTTTTAAATTTGAAAGGGTTTTATAACAAAAAAATCTTATTTTTACTATAAAGTAACCTAACCCAACCAACCTGTTTTGAAAAAAATCATTATTTTTTTAATGCTCCTTATTTTGGGGCTTTACGCTTTTAATACCTATAGTAAATACCAACGATTTAGTTTAAAAAACTACAGTTACAAACAAGCAAAGCTTCCTAATACTACTAACCCTCAATTATTACAACAATACCATTCGGCTATTCAAAATGTTAATGGTTTTATTGCTAGTCAATGGAGTTTGCATAAAATTGATGTTCGAAGCCCCAAAAATGATGATGCAACTACATTAGCTGCAGTTTCGGAGTATTCATCTAAGCTTTCCTATGTAAAATATTTAGAGGAATTGATCCAACAAGAACAAGAGCAGAAAGGTGAGTTAAAGCTAAATACTCAAATAGAACTAGACAAAAACGCCATTAAAACCATTTTTCTACAAACCAGAAAAGAGCTGGGTATAGGAGATAAAGGTACATTAGTATATGAAATACAAAAAATACTCAATAAAAAAGGGGCTAATATTAAACGCGATGGTATTTTTAAAGAAGAAACACTAAAAGCATTAGAAGCTTTTGAAAAAAATCAAGGTTTATATCCCGATGGGAAACTAGATTTATTAACCTTAGAAAGACTTTTGAGGTAGCTTTGTTGATATAATTTCTATTTTATTGTCTTCGCATAAAGTTGTCTGTTGTGATATAACTAATCCATCATAATTTCAGTAGGTTATAGTATTTAAAAGAACATGCCCTTTTATAAGCACAAAACCATATGTTCTTGTTATTTGAACATACAACATTCTTACATGATCTAAAAAAAACGAATTTAGCAGCAGATTTAACACAACCGAACGATATAAAAAATGATTAGAAATGTTAATTGGATCGTTCTTACAATAGCACTAGTGTTGTTAGTGTCTTGTAAGTCTGAAAATGGTAAAAAAGATTATGCAGAAGCAAATTTAGAAAAGGTAGATACACTAAAAGTGTATCAGCCTAATTGGGAATCAATTAAAAAACATTACAAAGACCCTGAGTGGTTTAACGAACTTAAATTTGGAATATTTATCCATTGGGGAGCTTATTCAGTACCAGCATATGGTAGTGAATGGTACCCAAGACAAATGTATATGGATACAGCAACTTTTTCAGCACAATTAAAGCTAGGGAAAGAAGGACCAAATTCAACATATTTGCATCATAAAGAAAAATGGGGTGATCAAAAAACATTTGGTTACAAGGATTTTATTCCCATGTTTAAAGCAGAGAAGTTTAACCCAGCTAATTGGATAGATTTATTTAAAAAATCGGGAGCTAAATATGTTGTGCCTGTTGCAGATCACCATGATGGATTTGCTATGTATAAGTCGCGCACTACAAGATGGAACTCATTTAATATGGGGCCAAAAAGAGATGTTTTAGGAGAGTTAATGAAAGAAGGTAGAGCGCAGGGATTAGTTATGGGAGCATCATCTCACTACGCATTTAATTGGTCTTTTTATAATAAAAAGGACCATTTTGATACCTCAGACCCGCAATATGCAGATTTATATTCTCCAAAAGGGAAGGATTTAAAAGAACCAGTTTCTAAAGCGTTTAAAGACATGTGGTGGAAAAGAACAGTAGATTTAATTGATAATTATCAACCAGATATTTTATGGTTTGATTTTTATCTGGATATCCCTGATTTTGCAGATTTAAGACCTAAAATAGCAGCTTACTATTATAATAAAGGAATTGAATGGAATAAAGAAGTAGTGCTTCAAGATAAAAACTTTAGTCATGAAGCGTTTCCTGAAGGAACAGTAATCTACGACTTAGAGAGAGGGAAGTTACCAGGAATAAGAAGATTGCCTTGGCAAACAGATACCTCAATAGGTAAAAATTCGTGGAGCCATGTTACTAATTGGAAGTCTAAAACTGCTAATCAATTGGTAGACGATTTGGTAGATATAGTTTCTAAAAATGGTAATTTACTTTTAAATGTGGGGCCTAAGGCAGATGGAACGATTCCAGAAGATCAGGAAAAAATATTGTTACAAATAGGAGATTGGTTAAAAATTAATGGCGAAGCTATATATAATACAAAATATTGGAAAACATTTGGAGAAGGGCCTACCGAAGTAAAAAAAGGCCACCATTCCGAGGGGCAAAATAAAGATTTTACTGGGCAGGATATGCGTTTTACTCAAAAAGGAGAAAATCTATATGCTATCTTGCTAGGGTGGCCAAAAAAGGGTGAGGTTGTGATTACTTCAATAGACAAATCTGTAAATGTAAAATCGTTAAGTATGTTAGGAAGTAATGAAACGCTAAAGTGGTCTCAGGAAAAAGATGGTCTACATGTTAAGTTACCAACTAAACAACCATGTGATTTCGCATATACAATTAAAATAGAACAATAGTTAATTTATAAATTGTTTGTTTGCTACTATATATTGGTTTTGTAGTAGTTGTTGTAAAAGCCAGAGCGCATAGCGCTCTGGTTTTATTTTAGACTATTTTATCTTTTCATCATATAGCTATCTGGGTTAAATTAAGGTTTAATGCTTTTTCATAGCCTCTAAGAGTGACATAATATATTTATTTAATATAAGTAACTAATAGATAGGTGTTTGTGCTTTAAAAAATAGCATTCTTAGGTCGAAATCAGGTTTTTAGATGGGTTACCTAAGATTGTATTTATCTTGATCTTGATATTTTCCTCTGTATATAAAATATTGAAAATGTACTTTATAGAGATTTAAAACTTTACTTTTTAGAAAGTTTTTTATATTAGCGTACACGATCTTTTTTGATCTTAAACAATTTAAAATACACACCCCATGAAAAAAATTAACTTACTTACCTTATTAATGTTTTTTGTTTATGCTAGTTCATTTGCACAAGAAGAAGCCGTAAAAGACTTATTGAGTAATTACATTAATGCTGTTAATAAATTACCAACAACAAAAAGTAACATTGAAGTTACTCAGTATTTTCACGAAAATTATAAAAACTACACAGCAGATTTAGGCTTGTCTGGTGTTGTAAACAGAAGCGCCTCAAATTTAAATGAATATACAGAACAAGTTGAAGAGTTAATTAGCAATAACGATTATACACTTATGTTAAACGTTGAAAAAATACTTTACACAAACCAGAAAAGTAGAGTTGGAACTATTGCGGCTTTAATAAACTTTGAAAACAAATACGAAAATAAAATTGCCGATAAAGGCACTATATTATTAAACATTATTGCTTCAAAAGTTGATGGTACATGGAAAATAATGCATTCTAACACCACAAGAATTTCTGAATCTAAAGATGTTGGACAATGTACTTGTAATATCTATAAGAAAGGTGAAACGTCATTGCGTTACGTTGCTGAAGTATTTTACCCATCTGGTTTACAAATAGGTCAAGATTATTCTTCATATAGAATTGCTTCCAAAAACGGAAAACGTTATGTGATTTCTGATAATGAGGATTACACTTGGAATGAAAATAATGAAATTCATTTAGGAGCTACTCTTATTGGTAAAACTGAACCAGAAGATGTTAAAGAAGCTATTAGGTTAATTTCTGAGACTAACTTTAAAGATAATTGCACTAAAATGATTAAAATTTAATCATTAAAAACAATACATATACATATTAATAACCTTCAAATTTAATTTGGAGGTTTTTTTATTCCTTATGAGGAAAGGTTACACGATATAATACCAATTCTTAAACCCGCTTTATGCAATAGAAGGTTGTCATGAAGCTTGTAGATGCAAGAGATACTAGTATTTTCTTAATTTCTGCATAGCACCGCTATGTTAAAATAAAAAAGGCAGCGAAGCGCTAGTATTTGCATTAGCTACAAGATGTAATAAATTTTCTATTGCATAAAATGGGTTAAATAATTCCCAGAAGGAATTAATCTAAGATTTTCAGTGGGGTTGTTGTATATGTAAACCCAGACTTCAATTTTAGTTTGGTTATTTAAAAAAGCAGGTGTCATTTTACGTAAATACAAACCTTCATGAACGCCTTCATAGTTGTCTAAAACTTTAAAAGTATGTATAGGATTTAAGATTTCTACAACAGTCCCATAAACTTTATTAGTTTTTAAAGCACTAAGGATAGCGGCTGGAAATGCACCAACATCATAAAGTTTTCCATGAAAATACCCTTTACCTAAAATTTGAGAATGCTTACTCAAAAATTGAGACATAGGGTTATCAATAGCTTGTAAGAGCGTACCATAAACAAATAAATAATCCATCTATTTAGTTTTTAAATAATAACGTACTGTTTTTAAGCATAAAATACACGATAATTAGGGCAATAACCAACCAGGTGATTCCAATAGCTATAGAAGGAATGCCTGTTATTTGTGAAATAACATCGGCATCACTACCTATATTACTTCTGCTAATTAAGTCTGATTTTATATCTAAAATAACATAAAGGCAACTTGTAAGTCCAATAAATTTTAAAAAGTAGTCATGAAATACTAAAGGCAAAAATTTAGCGGCTACTAGCATAAAAATAGAAAAGCAAGCACAGAAAATAATACCAAATAATTCTCCAGATTTTATAACATAATAGGTGATAATGAGCGAGCCAATACCTATAAATGCCGATAAATAACGCTCATAATTAGTACGTGCTGCAATAAGAAAAATAAGGACGCCCCATAGTAAACTCCCTAAATACCCTGCACTGGCAATTAAAAAAGAGGGCATAAAACCAGGCGGACGTGTTGAGGTACAGGAACCACCAATTCTGGGATCAATTTCAATTTTTATAATGTCACCACCAACAAGTTCTGCCATTAAGCCATGGCTAATTTCATGAAGCATGACTACAAAAATTTTAATAGGGTAAATAATAATTGTATTCCAAAGCGCAAAGGAAGTGATAAACATCCCAATTAAAATAAATAATTGTTTGTTGTTTTTGGTCATGGCACTAAGAAAAACTTTTTTAGCTTAATATCCAACACTCCAACACTCCAACACTCCAACACTCCAACACTCCAACACTCCAACACTCCAACACTCCAACAATCCAAGAAGTCTAAGTAGTCTAATAGTCCTAGAAGTCTAAAATCCCGTCGCCACTATTCTTCCTTAAAAAGCGCTTTTATTTCTGGTTTAGTAAGCTCTATTAATGTAAATACACCTAAAAGTATGCCTAAAATACCGGTGAGACAGTTAACAATAGCCATAGCAAAGATAAAATTGTAGTTTTTAACCTGTTTAATGTATTTTGAAGCTAGTAACGTGAGTATACCAAGGGCAATACTAAATATAAAACCAATGCCTCCAATGATTATAAATATCCACCCAAATTCAAATGGTATTTCTTGAGTTTGATCTGCGTGTTTTATTGCTGTGTTAAATAGTTGTCCCATGCCAGCATAGACTAAAAAGAACAACGAAAACAACAGTGTTAGAATACCTTTGATGAGGTATAGAATTCTAAAGGTGTCAAGGTTGTTTTTTTGTGTTTCCATTTGAAAATTTTAATAGGTAAATATTAAACTGGAGATACTATTGCTTTAGTGTGACTAAATTTAAATTTGTGTGTAAGTATTTAACTTACAGGTGTTTTTTTGTTTTGTGAGTCAATGAGTTAACTGTGCTAATTCACAGATATTAAGTCGATGTCGAAAATTATTACAGCTCCACCTGGTATACTTCCAATACCATTATTGCCATAAGCCAAATGAGAAGGGATTAATAATATGCCATTACCTCCTTCTTTAAAGTAAGTAAGACCTTCTCGCCAACCTAGAATAAGATTACTTAAATTAAAAGAGGCACCGGCAGAAGCACTTTCATCAAAAACATCTCCATTAGTTAAATAGCCTTTATATACTACAGTAACATCATTAGTAGATGTAGGTTGTTTTCCTGTTCCAGGGTCATTAATTACATAATACAAACCTGTATTACTTTTTTGAGCGTTTAGGTTATTAGCTGCAATATAATCTTGAATTTCTTTATCGTTTTGTGCCTTATAAAGCTCTGCTAATTCCTCCTGGTTAGGAGAAGAGTTGTCTTCTTCTGAAGTTGAAGAGCATGATGCAAGGAATACTAATGCAAATACTAGGAGAATATGTTTCATAGATTTTTTTAAAGCAAATATAACTTTTATGTAATAAAAAACCACCTTGTTTTCACAAAGTGGTTTTTGGATAAGTTTTATTTTTGAGATACCGAAATAAATTCAGCATGGTAAGAAAATCTACTTTATCATCTCATAACTGCGCTTAATAAAGTTAGTGAGCTCTTCACCTTTTAATAAACCTTGAGATAGACGTGCTAAATCTAAACTTTGGTTAATTAAACGTTCTTGTTTCTTTTTGGTTTTAGTACTAAGGATTTCACCTACTAAATCAGAGTTAGTGTTTACAACTAAATTATACATTTCTGGCATGCCGCCCATACCAAACATACCGCCACCGCCAGTTTGTTGCATCTCTTTCATACGACGCATAAATTCTGGTTGTGTTATTATAAATGGTGAAGCTTCACTATCCATAGCTTCTAATTGTACCATAAATTTTTCAGAAGAGATCACCTCTTTTAATAATTCATCTAAAGCTTTAGTTTGGTCTTCATCTAATTTAGAAATTGTATTTTCTTCTTTCTTAATTAAATTGTTAATGTGGTCGCCATCTACACGTGCAAACGTAATGTTTTCTTTTGTGCTTTCTAATTTCTGGATTAAATGAGAAATTATAGGAGAATCTAATAGTAATACTTCGTAATCTTTCCCTTTTGCAGCTTCAATATAGCTGTGTTGTGCATCTTTATCCGATGCATAAAGAATCACTAATTTACCATCTTTATCGGTTTGATTGGCTTTAATTTTATCGTAAAGCTCTTGGTATGTATAGTATTTACCATCTACAGTTGGATATAAGGCAAATGCATCTGCTTTTTCAAAGAATTTTTCTTCTGAAAGCATACCATATTCAATCACAATTTTAATATCGTTCCATTTTGCTTCAAAATCTTCGCGGTTGTTATTAAATAACGACTTTAATTTATCGGCTACTTTTCTAGTAATGTATGATGAAATCTTTTTCACAGCACCATCTGCCTGTAAGTAAGAACGTGATACGTTTAACGGGATGTCTGGAGAATCGATCACACCACGTAACATGGTTAAGAACTCAGGTACGATACCCTCAACATTGTCGGTTACAAATACCTGGTTTTGGTATAACTGAATTTTATCCTTCTGGATTTGCATGTCGTTAGACATTTTTGGGAAGTATAAAATACCAGTTAAGTTAAATGGGTAATCTACATTTAAATGTATGTTAAATAATGGTTCTTCAAATTGCATTGGGTACAATTCTCTGTAAAAACCACTATAGTCTTCATCTTTTAAATCTGCTGGTTGTTTTGTCCATGCAGGGTTAGGGTTATTGATAATATCATCAACAGTGATTTGTCTGTGGGGCTCGGTAGTTTCTTTACCTTCTTCGTCTTTTGTTGTTTTTGGTTCGTGTTCAGGATCGTTTATTTCCTTAGTTCCAAATTTAATTGGAATAGGCATAAACTTATTGTACTTGTTTAAAAGCTCACGAATACGAGGTTCTTCAAGGAATTCTGTTGAATCTTCGGCAATATGAAGGATAATTTCTGTCCCTCTTTCAGCTTTATCATGAGCCTCTAAAGTAAATTCTGGAGAACCATCACAAGTCCAATGCGCAGCAGGGGCATCTTTATACGATTTTGTAATAATTTCCACTTTTTCTGCTACCATAAACGCAGAATAAAAACCAAGACCAAAATGTCCGATAATACCAGAGTCTTTTGCAGCGTCTTTGTATTTGTCTAAAAACTCCTCAGCGCCAGAAAATGCGACTTGGTTAATGTATTTTTCTACCTCTTCGGCAGTCATACCTAAACCTTGATCTATAATATGTAGCTTTTTATTATCCTTATCTATTTTAATTTCGATTTGCGGATTGCCATAGTCTACCTTAGCATCCCCAATGTTTGTAAGATGCTTTAGTTTTAAAGTTGCATCTGTGGCATTACTAATCAACTCGCGCAAAAATATTTCGTGGTCGCTGTACAAGAATTTTTTAATAAGCGGAAAGATATTTTCTACCGATACATTAATACTTCCTTTTGTCATGATAAATAATCTATTTGTTATTCCTGTCTTTTTGACTATCGTTCAAGATAAACTATGACAGGAATCTAATTAATTTTAAATTTTATGTCTTGAACAATAGCGAGTCAAAAAAAATACCAAGGATTAAAATATGACAAACTGACTGTTTTTTATTAAAAAAGCAAAATTCAACAGACAAAATTGAAACCTTTAAAATATAGCTATGCCTGAATTTGGAATTTGAGAATTATATTTAGTACTTTGGTTTGTACTAAAAGTTGTCGATATGTATAATTCAAGAATAATAGGTTTAGGAAAATATGTGCCAGACCATGTGGTAACTAATCACGACTTATCTAAAATAATGGATACCAATGATGCCTGGATACAAGAGCGTACTGGGATTAAAGAACGACGATGGATTGAAAAAGGATCTGAAGATACATCGGCAGTTATGGGTGCAAAAGCGGCTAGAATTGCGATTGAACGCGCTGGATTAACTAAAGATGATATTGATTTTATTGTGTTTGCCACCTTAAGTCCAGACTATTATTTTCCTGGTTGCGGTGTGCAGATTCAAGACATGTTAGAGATGCCAACCATTGGAGCTTTAGATGTTAGAAATCAATGTTCTGGGTTTATTTATGCCATATCGGTAGCCGATCAATTTATAAAAACTGGTATGTATAAAAACGTGCTGGTAATTGGTGCCGAATACCATTCTGGAGGTTTAGATAAAACGACTAGAGGGCGCAGTGTTTCGGTTATTTTTGGTGATGGGGCAGGAGCTGCCGTTTTGACAAGAACCGAAGATAATGCTAAAGGTGTGTTATCGTCTCATTTACATTCTGAAGGGAAGCATGCCGAAGAACTTGTTGTTGATGGGCCAAATATTAAACGTTGGGTGCCAGAAATTTTAGAGGCTAACGACCCTGATGATATTTCGTATTATCCTTATATGAATGGGCAATTTGTTTTTAAACATGCGGTGTCTAGATTTAGTGAAGCTATTATAGAAGGGCTACAAGCTAATAATTTACAAAAGGAAGCTATTGATATGTTAATCCCACATCAAGCCAACTTGAGAATATCTCAATTTGTACAGAAAAAGTTTGGTTTACGTGAAGATCAAGTGTTTAATAACATCCAGAAATATGGAAATACTACTGCTGCATCTGTAATTATAGCATTAACTGAAGCTTGGGAAGAAGGAAAAATAAAGGATGGCGATTTAGTAGTTTTAGCGGCTTTTGGTAGCGGCTTTACTTGGGGGAGCGTTGTTATAAAGTGGTAAATCGAATTTTTGATTGGTTTTTAGAATACTTCAGAGAGTTTCTTTAGGTTTTTTGACACGAATTACACGAATTTTCACGGATTAGATGCTTAGTGTGTCGGTTTTATTATCTAGCTAAAAGGTTAAAACCCTGCAATTCCATTGTTGTTACTTTAGTTTCTATAAACCTTTTTTTGTGTGCCTCATGTCAATTTCGAGCCTCTGGAAAAAAATCACAAAGAAATGGTAATAACGTTTTACAAATTGCAAATAGTGGCTTGTCATGCTGAAGGAGGAACGACTGAAGCATCTCATTTTCAATATAGGTATTACTTATTTTGGAGATTCTTCTCCCGAATTTTCGGGATCAGAATGACACCATCTTCTTTAAGATATAAATTTCTAAAGAAATAAGAATAGTCATTTAAACCCGCTTTATGCAATAGAAGGTTGTCATGAAGCTTGTAGATGCAAGAAGTACTTACTTTTTCTAGATTTTAGTCCCGCATGTGCGGGAGTGAAATTAAAAAACGCAGCGAAGCGGTAGTATTTACAGGAGCTACAAGATGTAATAAATTTTTTATTGCATAATGCGGGTTTAACTCAGTAAATTCATTTGGGAATTGGTATAACATAAAAAACCTCCAAAGAAAACTTTGGAGGTTTGCTTAATAACCTTAAAAAACACTAACCATTAACTATACTTTAGGTTATTAAAAAATTTTATAAGAAACCACCGCCTCCCGACTTTGTATTATTATCACGTTGTTTTCTTCTTAAAGCGCGATACTTACCACCTCCAAATCTATAAGAAAGCGCAACGTTCCAGGTGTTGCTTTCCCAATTGAATGCTCCTTCACTAGGAAATGGTGAGACACCTTCAAATTCAAATTTCATGGTATTTAAAATATCACTATAATTAAAACTAAAAGTAGCTCTGTTTTGTTCTAAGAAGCTATACCTTAAACCTGTATTAACCATAAACATGGGCTTTCTAGTAAATTGAATGCCTTTTTCTTCACCTCTGTACATAGAGAATAAAGAAAAACTTAATCGTTTTGAAGCTTTAAAATTGTTGAATAATCTTAAATTCCAAACCACATTGTCTACTTCTGTTGTTCTGGTTTTTATATCACTAAGTGTCGCATTTTGAATGTTTGGATTATCAATAAACTCGGTAATTCCAGTTTGTTGTTGCGAGTATAAATCAAAACTACCGTTTAAACTCCACCATTTGGTAGGTCTATAGTTACTAGATAATTCTACACCAAAAGCAGTGGTGTTATCAAAATTGTCAAAGGATAGTATTACATTACCAGAAGTGACATCGCTTTGGTCTATTCTCACATACCTATTAATATTGTCTTCAATTAATCTAAAAAACACACCAGCAGTAACAGAGCCCTTTTTTAGTTTTCGCGTATAGTTTGTTTCTATAGAATTAGTAAACTGTGGTTGTAATTCGGTATTACCAAATGATGATACTCTTGGTGTACTCCATTCTCTAATCGGGTTTACCTGTTGCAACCCTGGTCTGTCTACACGACGTGTCGCACTTAATTGATACGTATTTTTTTCAGAAGTTTTGTAGCTTACAAAAATAGAAGGGTACACTTGAAAGTAGTCATTTTCAAAAGGAATCAACTCTGTACTATTGTTTGAGAAAAGACGAAACGCATCGGCTTCAACATTAACAAATTCTCCACGTGCACCTATTTGGTAAGTCCATTTGTCGTTAATAGTTTTTCCATAAGTAACGTAGGCAGAATAGATATTACGGCTATATTCAAAATCGGTACTAGGGGTTTGGATAATTGTACCTTGATCTGAAAATGTTTGCCCAGTAGAAGCATAATCAATATCAGAATTAAATAAACGTACTTCGCCTCCCAATTCTAGCTTTGCTTTTTCGCTTAAAGGTTTAACATAATCTAAGTTTATAGTTGTTTGATCTCTCCCTGTATCAACATTATCTATGTAGTTTGGAGGGAAAGTAAAGTTTACAAAATTAAAATTAGCGAGTTCGTCTTTACTAAAATCGTTGTAATCTACTTCGATATCTAAAGTTTCGTTTTCATCTTTAAATTTATGTTTATAAGCTAAGTTGTATTGTTGTGAAATATTGTCGGTAATATTATTAAATAGTTGTGTTTGTGATAAGCCTGGGAATGTGACCAGTGTATTCCCAAAACCTTTACCATCAAAAATATTTTGATTGGTAAAGAATGATATTGTATTCCTATCATTCATATAAAAATCAACACCAAATTTATAGAGGTGAGATTTATTGTTATTGCCGAATTTAAAATCTTGACGCGAATCGTCATCTAAACGATTAATTTCACCAAAATTGTCAAACTTACCAATATTATTACCATAGTTACCATAGAAATTAAACTTTCCATTGCGGTAATTCATATCAATAGAACTATTAAATTTTGCAAAAATTTCTTTGGTAAGCCCTAAATTAACAGTACCATTAAATCCTAATTTGGTGTTTTTATGAAGTTTGATATTTATAATACCACTCATCCCTTCGGGGTTATATTTAGCAGAGGGGTTGGTAATTAATTCTATTTGTTTTATGGATGTAGAAGGTATTTGTTTTAGTAACTGCGCTATAGGAACATTACTTAGTTTGCCATCTATCATAACACGCACATTTTCATTACCTCTTAAACTTATATTACCAGTTTGCTGGTCTACATTAACCGATGGGATATTATTCATAATATCACCAGCTGTAGCACCAGCTGTAGTAAGGTCTTTCCCTACGGTAATTACTTTTCTATCTACCTTTTGTTGTATGGTAGAGACCTCGGCAACTACGGTAACTTCGTCTAAACCTTGGGCTTCTTCTTCCAGATATATGGTTCCTAAGTTAACGTTTAACTTGCCTCTGCCCAGAGTAAGCTCTGTATTATAAGTTTTATAACCTATAAATTGAATACTAACTATTATGGGGCCTTCTTCTATTTTAGATATTTTAAAGGAACCATCGTCTGTAGTAATACCTCCAGTAATCGTTTTTCCATTAGTGTCTTTTATAATAACGTTTACATAAGGTAAGGGTTGTTTTAATTTTGCGTCTAATACTTTGCCGTAAATAGATCCTATTTTATCTGAATTTAAAGCGATGTTATTTGCATAACTAATTTTGGATATAAAAAGGATAGCAAAAAAACTTAGAAAAATAATTTTTTTCATTTTGATTTGTTGATTTTGATTGATGATGTTTGATTGTATTTAACAAATAGACGTCTCTTTTTGAATTATGTTACTTTATTTAACAAAAAATTACAGCTTATTTAACATTTATGAGTAAAAAAACATTGGTATTGGGGGCTTCTTTAAAGCCTAACAGGTATTCAAACTACGCTATTCAACGATTAGCAGCTAATAATGTGGAGACCGTTGCTTTTGGTTTGAGAAAAGGTGAGATTTCAGGTATAACTATTGATACAGAATTGATTAATTATCAAGATATACACACTGTTACTCTGTATTTAAACCCAAAACGGCAGCAAGAATATTATGATTATATCGTTGCTTTAAAACCAAAACGTGTCCTTTTTAACCCTGGAACGGAGAATCCAGAACTTTATGAAATTTTAAAGACTCATAATATAGCTTTTGAAGAAGCGTGTACTCTAGTGTTACTTTCTACGCAGCAATATTAAGCCTAAAAAGGTGAGTATGCCGTTAATAATGAGTATTTCAAACCCTATTTGATAACCGTTTAAAAGATCTATAGAGTGCATATTCAATAAGTACGATACTATGGGAGCTATAATTGCTATCACCCATACATAAGTATCATTTATTTTATATTTAGTTAATATCCCAAAAGCAAATAGACCTAGTAAAGGTCCGTAAGTATATCCTGCAGCTTTGAATAATTCCCAAATTATAGAGACATCTTTGAAGATCAAATCAAATAAAATAATTATTAATATAAGTACTATACTAACAATGATATGTGTGGTTTTTCTAACTTTCTTTTGAAGCTGTTTAGGTTTTTTGTTTAATTCAATAATATCAATACAAAAAGATGTTGTTAACGATGTAAGTGCAGAATCTGCACTCGAATAGGCTGCAGCAATGAGCCCTAGTAGAAAGAAAGCAGAAGTAATAATTCCAATCTCAGGTAACATTGCTATAGTAGGAAACAGGTCGTCTTTTTTTGCTGTAATACCATGTTGATTTGCATATTGAGTAAGCATTAACCCTAAAGCTAAAAATAAGATGTTTACAAAAATTAAAACGACACTAAAAGAAATCATGTTTTTTTGAGCTTCTTTAAGGTTTTTACAGGTTAAATTTTTCTGCATCATATCCTGATCTAATCCAGTCATTGTTATGGTTATAAACATACCAGCAAGAAAACTTTTTATAAAGTATTGAGGATTATCTATATTATCTAAAAAGAAAGTTTTACTTAGTGAATTCTCTTTTACATATACATAGATTTCAGATAAGCTATTTAAATCAAGGGCTGATGCTAAAAATGTTATTGTTACAACAACAGAAATTAACATAAACAAGGTTTGCAATGTATCTGTGAAAATAATTGTTTTTATACCTCCTCTAAACGTGTACAACCATATTAAAGCAATAGTAATTATTACGGTTAGAAAAAAAGGAATGCTAAATTGATCAAAAACAAGGAGTTGTAATACTTTAGCAACCAAAAATAACCGGAATGCCGCTCCAATTGTTCTAGATATTAAAAAAGCAATGGCACCTGTTTTATAACTAACAACGCCAAACCTGTCTTTAAGGTAAGTATAGATAGATGTAAGACCTAAGCGATAGTATAAAGGAAGTAAAATGTAAGCAATTACTAAATATCCAAAAAAGTAACCAAAAACAACTTGCAAATATCCAAATTGTTTCGTTTCTACGGCACCTGGAACCGATATAAAGGTAACTCCAGATAAAGACGCACCTATCATTCCAAAAGCTACTAAATACCATGGAGCAGACGTGTTAGCTTTAAAAAAAGCATCGTTAGAATCTTCTTTTCCGGTAAAATAGGAGATAAGGATTAAAACTCCAAAGTAAGCAATTATAAGTAGTAGTATTTGTGATGGACTCATAAATAATATTTAGCCCGATCAAAATACAACTATTGTTTTTCAAATACCAAACTAATGTTAAGGTAATTTAAAAGAGGATTTTAAAAATTAGCGAAATTGGACTGTAAATAGTACTTTCGCATTTATGGAGTTTTCTTCAAAATTGTTAGAAAATGCAGTAAATGAGATGTCACAATTGCCGGGTATTGGTAAGCGTACAGCATTACGCTTAGTATTGCATATGTTACAGCAACCTAAGGCACAGACATTAGCTTTGTCTCAAGCTTTGCTTAATATGCGAAATGATATTAAGTTTTGTAGGTCATGCCATAATATTAGTGATGTAGATTTATGTGAAATATGTGCTAATCCAAATAGAGATGACACATTAATATGTGTTGTAGAAGATATTAGAGATGTTATGGCAATTGAAAACACGAGCTCTTTTAAAGGACATTATCATGTTTTAGGAGGAAAAATATCACCTATGGATGGTATTGGACCTCACGATCTTAATATTGTTTCTTTGATAGATAAGGTTAAATCTGGTGAAATAAAGGAAATTATTTTTGCATTAAGTTCTACTATGGAAGGAGATACCACAAATTTTTATATTTTTAAACAAATTCAGGATTGCGATATAGTAACTTCTACAATAGCCAGAGGCATTTCGGTAGGTGATGAGTTAGAATATACCGATGAGATTACTCTAGGTAGAAGTATTGTTAATCGCGTTCCTTTTGAATACTCTTTAAAATTGTAGTCTCTCGCATTTGAAACTTTCTGTAATCATACTAAACTATAATGTACGCTATTTTTTAGAACTATGTCTAAGAAGTGTAGAGTCTGCTATTGCTAACATTGAAGCTGAGGTTATTGTTGTTGATAATAATTCAAAAGACGATAGTTGTGATATGGTAAAAAGGATATTTCCAAAAGTTAAACTTATTGAGAATAAAGAAAATTTAGGTTTTTCAAAAGGGAATAATATTGGTGTTTTAGAAGCAAAAGGAGAGTATTTATGTGTGTTGAATCCAGATATTGTAGTAGCAGAAGATACTTTTTCGAAAATATTAGAGTTTAGTAAAAATAAAGAAAAATTAGGAGCAATAGGTTGTAAACTTATTGATGGCGCTGGACGGTTTTTGCCAGAAAGTAAACGTAATATCCCATTTGTAAGTGCTGCGTTAAAAAAATTATTAGGTGATTCTAAACATTATTATGCTAATCATTTAAAAGAAAATGAGTCTGGTAAAGTAGATGTTTTAGTTGGTGCATTTATGTTTATGAGAAGAGAACTTTATAATAAAGTTGGGGGATTTGATGAAGACTACTTTATGTATGGTGAAGATATAGACTTATCTTATAAAATATTAAAAGCAGGATATCAGAATTACTATTTTAGTGCTAGTAGTATTATTCATTTTAAAGGCGAAAGTACTTTAAGGGACAAAAATTATGCGCGTCGTTTTTATGGTGCAATGCAGATTTTTTATAAGAAGCATTTCAAAAAAAATATATTGTTTGATATGTTGGTGTGGTTTGGTATTCGAGCAGTATATTTACTTAGAAAGGCACCAGTAAAAAAAACGAAAAATGTGTTTCAATATGTTTTGATATCAAACAGAAATATTGATAATTTGAAATTGGTATTACCAAAAAACTTGATTATTCAAGACAAGCTTGCAGATTTTGAAGATAAAACAGAAGTGGTTTTAGATGCTGAAACACTAACCTATAAAGAGATTATTAATATTATAGAAAGTAAATCTCATGTAAAAAAATGGACGTATAAAATTTTACCCAATAATTGCAATTTTATTTTAGGAAGTGATGATGCTATAAGTAGAGGAGAAGTAATAAAATTTTAAATAGGCAAAAGCATACTTTTTGGTTAATTTTGCATTTTCAACAAAAATTAAGTTTAGTTTAAAAATATGGCAAAGTTTGAGCTTAGATTACCGCAAATGGGGGAAAGCGTTGCAGAAGCAACTATAACATCTTGGTTAAAAGAAGTAGGGGAATCTATTGAGCTAGACGAAGCTGTTCTAGAAATAGCAACAGATAAAGTAGATAGTGAAGTACCTAGTGATGTTGAAGGGGTATTGTTGGAAAAACGTTTTAAAGTAGATGATGTAGCGCAAGTAGGCGATGTTTTAGCTATTATAGAAATAGAAGGCGATGAAACACCAGTTTCAGAATACAGAAAACCCAAACCTGTGAGTTTACCTCAAGAAGGCGCTGTATCGCAAATAAGAGAGGAGCTAGAGAAAGTTAAATCTACAATAATAGCTCCAATACCAGTAGTGTCTAATAACCAACGTTTTTATTCGCCTTTAGTTAAAAATATAGCACAGCAAGAAGGGATTACTCAAGTGGAGTTGGATGGAATGCAAGGCACAGGTAAAGAAGGAAGAGTCACTAAAAACGATATTTTAACATATATTGAAAATAAGAAAAGTGGTTTTAAAAATACGCTAGTAGTAGAAAGTGCTAAACCAGTTATAACTCAAGAGTCGAAAAGTAAACAGGAAGTTGTTGCAGCGCCTGTAATTGTAAGTGGAGAAGATGAAATTGTAGAAATGTCTAGAATGGGTAAAATCATTTCTCAGCATATGATAGGCTCTATACAAACTTCTGCTCATGTACAAAGCTTTATAGAGGCAGATGTGACTAAAATATGGAATTGGAGAAACAAGGTTAAAGATACTTTTGAAAAACAAGAAGGTGAAAAATTAACGTTTACACCAATATTTATGGAAGCTGTAGCGAAAGCTTTAAGAGATTATCCTATGATGAATATTTCTTTGGATGGAGATAAAATTATTAAAAAGAAAGATATAAATCTAGGAATGGCTACTGCCTTATCTGATGGTAATTTAATAGTGCCAGTGATTAAAAATGCCGATCAGCTTAATTTGGTTGGTATGACTAAACAAGTTAATGATTTGTCTAGTAGGGCTAGGAGCAATAAGTTAAATCCAGATGATGTTAAAGAAGGTACCTATACCGTTACCAATGTAGGGTCGTTTGGAACACTTATGGGAACGCCAATAATTAATCAACCGCAAGTTGGTATTCTTGCTTTGGGAGCAATTAGAAAAGTGCCGGCAGTAATAGAAACACCTGATGGTGATTTTATTGGGATTCGTCACCGTATGTTCCTGTCGCATTCTTATGATCATAGGGTAGTTAATGGTGCTCTAGGCGGTATGTTTGTTAAAGCTGTGAAAGACTATTTAGAAGATTGGGATAGCGAAAGAGAATTTTAATTATTTAGTTAAAAGTTAAAAGATTGTCTTTGTTTACTGGTTACTTAAAAGATTTGTGGAGTTTTAATAGGCAATAGGCAATAGGCAATAGGCAGTAGGCAATAGGCATAGTAGGTAGTTGATAAGTTTATTAGAATTAATCAGATTATAGTATATATTCAACATCAGATAATGTATACCTTTTGTTAATTGTTAATTGTTTTAGAGCTAGAAAAGATAAAAAACCGAATTTTATTTTTTTCTAGAAGAATCCCTAACAATAAGCTCTGGTTTAAGAATAATTTTATTTAAAGTTACTTTTTCTTCAGGATTTGCAATACGTTTTAAGAATGTTTGTGCAGTAAGTTTTCCAATTTGTTCACTATGTTGTTCTATAGAAGAGATGGATGGAGTAACTAAAGAGGAAAAAGTTTCATTACTAAAACCTACTAATGCTATATCTTGAGGTACTTTTATACTATATTCTTTCATGACTTCAAGTGCGCCTAAAGCAGCATAATCTCCAGCAACATACACAGCATCAGGTCTATTGGGTAATGCAAGTAAAGATTTCATGATTTCTCTGCCATCTTTCTTTCTTAGATTACTTTCAATAATTAACTCGTCTTCAATAGGTAAATTGTATTTTTTTAGAGCATCTCTATAACCTCTAATTCTGTTTTTATAGATTCTGGTGTGGCTAAAACCACCTATATGGGCAATACGCTTACAACCTTGTTCTACAAGATGTTCTATTACAATATGGCTACTTAAATAATCATCAATACCTATGTAATCAACATCTAAATCATTTTCCCCTCGATCAAAAAGAACTAAAGGAATGCCTTTGGCTTTTACTTTCTTATAATAATCTAATTTAATAGTCTCGTTGGCCATAGAGGCAAGTATGCCATCCACTTGAGTAAAAAGAAGCGCTTCAATATTTCTGCACTCTTTTTCATAAGATTCGTTAGATTGGGTAATAATAACATTGTACCCTTTTTTATTTAAAATATCTTCTATTTTTTCGATTATAGAAGAGAAAAAGTTACTATTAGCTCTGGGGATAATAACACCAACCAAATTACTCTTACCCTTTCTCAATGCACTAGCTAAATGGTTGGGTTGATAATTTAAATTCTTAGCTACTTGTAAAACAGCTTCTCTGGTTTTTTCGCTTATTCGAGGGTGGTTATTCAAGGCTTTAGAAACTGCAGAAGGGGTTATGCCTAAAACATTTGCAATATCTTTTATTGTAGTTTTTTTTTTATATCCCAATTATTTATATACTTTTGTTCCAACGTTTGAACAAATATAGTAAATTATATAAAGTTCAAAACCAGAACCAGTTATTATAACCTCAATATAATATATTTCTTAATATTTTTCACCTTATAAAGTAAAACTGTTAGGAGGTGTTTATGGCTTATTCTAATTGGTTATTTTATGTAAAATAAAATACTAAACTATTCTCGATTTAAATGAAATATATTGTTTGTGAAAAACCTGGTGAGTTTTTACTAAAAGAAAAAGAAGCTCCAGTAAGACAAGAAGGAGAAGCTTTACTACAGATTAATAAAGTTGGTATATGTGGAACAGACTTGCATGCTTATGGAGGGAATCAGGCATTTTTTACGTATCCAAGAATTTTAGGTCACGAATTGGCATCTCAGGTTTTAGAAATAGATGATAATCCACAAGGTATTAAAGCAGGAGATAAAGTTGTTATAATGCCTTATGTAAGTTGTGGTACTTGTATAGCTTGTAGAAATGGAAAAACCAATTGTTGTACCAATATTACTGTTTTGGGAGTACATGGTGACGGTGGTATGCAAGAACAAATAACAGTACCTGTAAACATTTTACTTAAAGCAAATAATTTAAGTAATGATGAAATGGCTATTGTAGAACCATTGGCTATTGGAGCTCATGCAGTTAGAAGAGCAAGTATTAAAAAAGGAGAATATGTAGTTGTAGTAGGTTGTGGCCCTATAGGTATAGGTATCATGAAATTAGCTCAAATTGAAGGCGCTAAAGTCATTGCTATAGATATGAATGAAGATAGACTTGCCTATGCAAAGGAGAAAATAGGTGTAGACTATGTGGTGAATGCAGGTGATAACCCAGTAGCACAAATAGAGAAAATAACACATGGAGAATTGGCTACGGCTGTTTTTGATGCTTCAGGAAATAAATACGCTCTAGAAGCAGGACCCAGTTACATGGCTCATGGAGGCAGATTCGTTTTAGTAGGGCTCTCTAAAGCAGACCTAACTTATAATCATCCCGCTGTACACGCTAAAGAAATGACTTTAATGTGTAGTAGAAATGCAACTTCAGAAGATTTTGAGCATGTGATAAGTGTTCTGGATCAATTTCCTACCAAATCGTTTATAACTCACAATGTGCCTTTTACAGAAATGATAGCGCACTTTGATTCCTGGTTAAAACCAGAAACAGGAGTTATTAAAGCGACGGTAGATTTTAAATTGTAAGCAAAACCAATAAATAGATAAACAAGTAAAAATTACTAAAAATGAACAAAAGAGTAGTAACTTTTGGAGAAATCATGCTAAGATTGGCTCCCCAAGGATTTTTAAGATTTTCTCAAGCAAATAACTTCGATGTTATTTATGGAGGAGGAGAGTCTAATGTAGCAGTTTCTTTAGCAAATTATGGCGTGCCTGTAGATTTTGTAACACGTTTACCACAAAATGATATAGGACAATGTGCAATGATGGAAATGCGCAAAAGAGGCGTAGGAGTAGATAAAATAGTTTACGGTGGAGATCGTTTAGGGATTTATTTTCTAGAGACAGGAGCTGTATCTAGAGGATCTAAAGTAGTATATGACCGTGCACACTCTGCTATGGCAGAGATTGAGTCTGGAATGATTAACTGGGCCGACATATTTGAGGGTGTAGATTGGTTCCACTGGACAGGAATTACACCAGCAATTTCTCAAGGCGCTGCAGATGTATGTTTAGAAGCAGTAAAGGCAGCAAGTAAATTAGGCGTTACAATCTCTACAGATTTAAATTATAGAGCAAAACTTTGGAAGTATTGTGATGATGCACATAGAGAAGCAGTAATGACAGAGTTAACATCGTACTGTGATATTGTTTTAGGAAACGAAGAAGATGCAGAAATGCACTTTGGAATCAAGCCAGAAGGTATTAGTGTACAAACAGAAGGGCATAATGTGAAAGCTGAAGCATTCTTATCGGTTTGTGAGCAAATGATGAAAAAATTCCCAAGAGCTAAAAAGGTAATTACAACATTAAGAGGGTCTATTTCGGCATCTCATAATACATGGGCAGGTGTTTTATATGATGGAACAAAATTGTACCAAACACGTCAATACCAAATTACTGATATTGTAGATCGAGTAGGAGGAGGAGATTCTTTCATGGGAGGTTTAATCTACGGATTATTAAAATACCCAGAAGATGACCAAAATGCATTAGATTTTGCAGTTGCAGCTTCGTGTTTAAAGCATACTATAAAAGGAGACGCTAACTTAGTGACTGTAGCAGAGGTTAACAAACTAGTAGGAGGTGACGCATCAGGGCGTGTTGCCAGATAATCCCCTCTTTAATTCTCCCCAAAGGGGAGATTATGTATAGAAGAGATATAAAATAATAATAACTAAAAATAGAAAAGTCCTTCCCTTTGGGAAGGATTTAGGATGGGAAATGGCACAATTTTCAAGATTAGAAGTTGCAGCAGCAATGAAAGAAACAGGGATGATTCCTTTGTTTTTTAATAACGATATAGAATTAAGTAAAAAAGTATTAAAAGCATGTTACGATGGTGGTGCTCGTTTAATGGAGTTTACTGCGCGTGGTGATTTTGCTCACGAAGTTTTTGGTGAATTAACTAAATATGCTATAGCAGAATTACCAGGAATGATTATGGGCGTAGGTTCTGTAACAGACGCAGGTCAAGCATCATTATACATGTCTTTAGGGGCAAACTTTGTAGTAACTCCAGTATTAAGAGAGGATATCGCAATTGCTTGTAATCGTAAAAAAGTATTATGGTCTCCAGGATGTGGAACACTTACAGAGATTACAAGAGCAGAAGAATTAGGTTGCGAAATTGTAAAATTATTCCCTGGAGATATTTACGGACCTCAATTTGTAAAAGGAATTAAAGGGCCACAACCTTGGACAAGTATTATGCCTACTGGAGGTGTAGCACCAACAGAAGAAAACCTTAAAGGATGGTTTGATGCAGGTGTAACATGTGTAGGTATGGGATCCAAATTAATTTCAAAAGAAATTGTTGCAAATAAAGATTATGCAAAGTTAGAGCAAGATGTTAGAAAAGCACTTGCAATAGTTAAAGCAGTTAGAAAATAATACATTATAATGTCTGAAAGCTACGTTCAAATTGATCCAAGAGATAATGTGATTGTTGCCATAACGCCTTTAAAAAAAGGATTAATAACAACAGTTTCAGGAAAGCAAGTTATTTTAAAAGAAAACATAAAACAAAAACATAAATTCACGTTACACGATTTTAAAGTTGGTGACGAAATTTATATGTATGGTGTTTTAATAGGTAAAGCGACGCAACCTATAGAAGAGGGTGCTGCTATTACTACAGAAAATGTAAAACATGCCTCTGCCGAGTTTCAAGAAACAAAAGAAACTTACAGTTGGACAGCTCCAGATATTTCAAAATTTAAAAATAGAACATTTAACGGTTATCATAGGCAAGATGGTAAAGTAGGAACAGCAAACTATTGGTTGGTTATTCCATTAACATTTTGTGAAAACAGAAATGTTGATGTTTTAGAAGGCGCGCTTTCTGAAAAATTAGGGTACGAAACTAAAAAAGATTTTGCAGTTAATACAGAGGCATTAATAGAGCAATATAAAGCTGGAGCGACTAAGGATACCATATTAAACACACCAATCATCACTACTAAAGAAGAACTCTCTAAAAATAGAGTATTCCCTAATGTAGATGGCATTAAGTTTTTAAAACACGATGGCGGTTGTGGAGGTATTCGTCAGGATTCCGAAGTATTATGCAAATTATTAGCAGGTTATATTACAAATCCTAATGTAGCAGGAGCAACGGTATTTAGTTTGGGCTGTCAAAACGCTCAAATTAGCATGTTACAAGATGCTATAAATACTATTGCGCCCAATAATACAAAACCAGTTCATTACTTAGAGCAACAAAAAAGTTCAAGTGAAAGAGCTTTGATAGAAGAAGCCGTTAAACATACATTTTTAGGGTTGGTTGATGCTAATAAAATTAAGCGTCAACCAGCGCCTTTAAACAAGCTAACACTAGGTTTAGAATGTGGGGGATCCGATGGGTTTTCTGGGATTTCTGCAAATCCAGCCTTAGGTTATGCTTCAGATTTACTAGTAGCATTAGGGGGCTCGCCAGTGCTATCAGAATTCCCAGAATTAAATGGTGTAGAGCAAGAATTAATCAACAGGTGTGTAACCGATCAGGACTCTAAAAAATTCTATAATTTAATGCGATCCTATTCAGCAGCGGCAGTCGCTGTAGGCTCGGGATTTGAAAATAATCCATCTCCAGGTAATATTAAAGATGGCTTAATAACCGATGCAATGAAATCTGCAGGAGCAGCAAAAAAAGGAGGCACATCACCAGTTGTTGAGGTGTTAGACTACACAGAACAAGTTACTAAACCAGGTTTAAATTTATTATGTACACCAGGTAATGATGTAGAATCTACAACAGGATTGGTAGGTTCAGGCTGTAATATAGTTGTATTCACAACAGGTTTAGGGACGCCAACAGGAAACCCTGTAGCACCCGTATTAAAATTGTCTAGTAATACTAATTTGTACGAACGCATGAATGATATTATCGATATTAATGCAGGTACAGTAATTAGTGGAGAAGATACTATAGCCACTATGGGAGAAAAAGTTTTAGACCATATTGTAAAAGTGGCCAGTGGAGAAACACCATCAAAAGCAGTGCTTCACGGTAATAACGATTTTATACCCTGGAAACGAGGGGTGTCTTTATAAGAGAGAAAAGAGAAAAAGAGAACAGTAAAAAGGTTTAAAATGCTAAAGAGTTAATAAGTTTAGGAGTTGAAAGTTTCGGTGAGTTATAAAACTTCACAATTTTAGTAACCAGTAACCAGTAACCAGTAACCAGTAACCAGTAACCATAAACTAATAACCGCCAACAATAAGCCGTTGATAACATTATAAAATAAAAATAGGTAATAATAAATATTCGATAAAAGTAAACAATAGATTTAACCAACAACCATAAATGAATCCATTAAATAGAACCAGCCAACCAGCCAATACATATACAGAACGTATCATTCAATTTGGAGAAGGAAATTTTTTAAGAGCCTTTGCGAATTGGATGATTCATGAAATGAATAAAAAAGTGGGATTTGATGCTGGTGTAGTCGCTATTCAGCCTATTGATCAAGGTTTAATAAAAATATTGAATGATCAAGATGGCCTTTATACCCTCTATCTCAACGGAATTAAAAATGGTGAAGCTATAAGTGAGCATGAGATAATTGATTGTATTCAAAGAGGCATAAACCCTTATGAGCATTACGATGCTTATTTGGCAATTGCAGACAACCCAGATTTGCGTTTTGCAATTTCTAATACTACCGAAGCAGGTATAGCCTATAATGCCAATGATAGATTAAATGATGCGCCACCAAGCAGCTTTCCAGCAAAGCTTACGGCACTTTTACATAAACGCTTTCAGTATTTTAATGGGGCTTCAGATAAAGGATTAATAGTTATTCCATGTGAATTAATTGATAGAAATGGTGATAACCTAAAAAAAATAATTCTTCAATATGCTAAAGATTGGAGTTTAGGAGATGAATTTGTAGAGTGGATAAACGAGGATAATATTTTCTGTAATACATTAGTAGATAGAATTGTTCCTGGTTACCCGCGTGATAAAATGGATGCGATAACTCAAGAATTAGGTTATACAGACAATTTAGTAGTAGAAGGAGAGCAATTCCATTTATGGGTAATTGAAGGTCCAGAAACCGTAAAAGAAGAGATGCCAGCAGAAGCATGCGGATTAAATATTGTCTTTACAGATAATATGGAGCCTTATAGAACGCGTAAAGTACGTATTCTTAATGGAGCGCACACATCTTTAGTACCTGTTGGTTATTTATATGGCATTGACAGAGTGCGTGAATCTTTAGAAGATGAAGTTGTTGGAGGATTCCTAAAAGATGCCGTTTTTAAAGAAATTTGTCCAACATTAGATTTACCAGAGGCAGAATTAAATCAGTTTGCAAACGATGTAATAGATAGATTTAGAAACCCGTATTTAGAACATGCTTTAATTAGTATTTCACTAAACTCTACATCTAAATATAAAACAAGAGTATTGCCATCTGTATTAGAATATATTAAAAGAAAAGGAGAACTACCACAACGATTACTATTCTCATTAGCTGCTTTAATCGCATTTTATAAAGGCGATCGCAATGGTGAAGACATTCCGTTAAAAGATGATCAATCTGCTTTAGAGTTTTTTAAAACACAATGGGTTACAAATAATATTCCCGGTATTGTAAAGGCAACATTAGAAAATACTAATTTCTGGGGAGAAGATTTAACACAATACAAAGACTTAGAACAAACTGTAATTAAAAACTTAGAAAATATATTAAGCAAGGGAATGCAAACTGCTTTAAAAGAATTTTTAAACTAGCAATTTATGGTAATCGATTCGCATCAGCACTTCTGGAATTACGAACCAGTAAAACATGAATGGATAGACGACGCTATGAAAGTGATTCGTCGAGATTTTTCCCCTTCAGATTTAAAAAAAGAATATCAAGAAAATGGTATAGATGGTTGTGTCGCTGTTCAAGCAGATCAAACATTGGCTGAAACAGATTTTTTAATACAACTGTCTAATAAAAACGAATTTATAAAAGGTATTGTTGGTTGGGTAGATTTGAGAAGTGAAGTTGTAGAAGCTGATTTAGAAAAATATAGTAGTATTAAAAAGGTAAAAGGTTTTAGGCATGTAGTGCAAGGAGAGCCAGATCATAATTTTTTACTAAGATCTAAATTTTTAAAGGGTATTTCCTTATTAGATAAATACAACTATACCTACGATATATTAATTTTTCCGCATCAATTAGGAGCCGCTTTAGAGTTTGTTAAACGTTTTCCTAATCAAAAGTTTGTGATAGATCACATAGCAAAACCTTATATAAAAGATGGTTTTTTTAATGGTTGGGCAATTTTGATGGAGGAAATTGCAAAATGCGAAAACGTATACTGCAAGGTTTCAGGAATGATCACGGAAGCCGATTATAAAAACTGGACTCCAAAGCAATTATATCCATATCTAAATTTAGTTTTAAACGCTTTTGGGGTAGATAGAATCATGTTTGGTTCAGATTGGCCAGTTTGCTTGGTAGCAGGAAATTATAGTCAAGTAAAGAATATAGTTACCGATTTCATAACAAAATTGTCTGAAAATGAACAAGAAGCTATTATGGGAAAAAATGCTATTAATTTTTATAATTTATAAAATATTATGGACTTAGGATTAAAAGATAAAGTAGTTGTTGTTACAGGAGCTGCAGGTATAAAAGGGAGTATAGGGGAAACTATAGTACAACATTTAGCAAATGAAGGCGCTACTCCTGTAATAGTAGATAGAAATAATAGAGGACAGGCTTATGTAGAAGAATTGCAACAAAGAGGTATAGATAGTATGTTTGTACAAACAGATTTATCCGATCATAAACAAATAGAAGTAGCAGTTAAGAGAATTGAAGAAAAATATGGTCGTGTTGATGCCTTAATAAATAATGTAGGTGTTAATGATGGTGCAGGTTTAGATGCTTCTATGGATGATTTTATGTATTCACTAAAGCTAAACATGGTAAGCTTTTTTGCAATGACCAAGTATTGTTTGCCAATGCTTAAAAAAACTAAAGGGAATATTTTAAATATAGGTTCTAAAGTAGCTTTAACAGGCCAAGGAGGTACGTCGGGGTATGCAGCAGCTAAAGGAGGTGTTTTTGGTTTGACCAGAGAATGGGCGGTAGATTTAATAAAGTATGGGATACGTTCTAATGCCATTGTGATAGCAGAGAGTTGGACACCAGCTTATGATGCATGGATTAAAACTCTAGAAAATGGAGAAGAAAAGTTAAAGTCTATTGTTAAAAAGATTCCTTTAGAAAACAGAATGACAACTCCATCTGAAATAGCAGATCAATGTCTGTTTACAATTTCAGAAAAGTCATCGCATACTACAGGTCAATTTATAACTGTAGATGGCGGTTATGTACATTTGGATCGATCGTTATTAACCGAATAAAAACATATGTTGCTTAATAAAAGACAAAATAAGTCACCACATTACATTTTGATCTTTTACTTTGCGAAATAATCATCATTTAATTAATCCTAATCCAACTAAACTATGAGTAAAAAGAAAATTCCTGTTGTCAGAAAAGAGTTATTATTTCCTTTTATTGTTATAACATCATTATTTGCGCTTTGGGGGTTTGCTAATGATGTCACTAACCCTATGGTTACAGCATTTAAAAAGGTAATGCCAGAACTTAGTTGGTTTCAAGCTTATTTGGTGCAAGCCGCTTTTTATTTTGGATATTTTTGTATGGCAATACCAGCCGCTTTATTTATAAAAAGATATAGTTATAAGTCTGGGATTTTATTAGGCTTAACGTTATATGCCGTTGGGGCATTTTTATTTTACCCTGCTTCAATATTAGAAAATTATAATTTCTTTTTAATTTCTCTATATGTAATTACTTGTGGTTTAGCATTACTTGAAACAACTTCTAACCCTCTTATGTTATCTTTAGGGGATAAAGAGACAGCAACACAACGTTTAAATTTAGCGCAATCTTTTAACCCAATAGGTTCACTTACTGGGATGATGGTGGCTCAATTTGTAGTTTTAAGTCAGATAAAGTCTGCTAATTACGATAATGATGCTTATGCTGCATTGGATAGTGCAGCAAAAGCAGCTATAAAAACAGAAGATTTAAGTATTATTAGTTATCCTTACTTAGGAATAGGAGTTGTTGTATTAATTATACTAGCTATCATTGCAATGACAAAAATTCCGAATGTCCAAAAAGAAGTGTCATTAAGTTTTAGAGAGTCCATAGAGAAAGTATTTAAGAAAAAGGCTTTTTTTCCAGGAGTTATTGCACAGATGTTTTATGTAGGAGCTCAAATTATGTGTTGGACAGCAATTTTTCAGTATGTACAATATTTAAACGAATCTACTGGAAGCGATATTAATGCAACCTATATGAATATGATTGCTATGGGGATTTTTCTTGGTGGACGTTTTTTAGGCACAATTTTATTAGGTAAAATGAAAGCCCCTAAATTATTGACTATGTTTGCTGTTTTGGCAGTTGCTTGTTGTTTGGGTGCTATTTTAATTCCAGGAATGCCAGGTTTAATATCTCTAGTGTGCATCTCTCTATTTATGTCTATAATGTTCCCGACTATATATGGAATAGCATTAAAAGATATGGGAGATGAAGCAAAAATAGGGTCAGCCTTTTTAGTTATGGCTATTGTAGGTGGGTCATTCTTTCCATTGATACAAGCTTCTATTATAGATATAGGAGGAGATAATTTAGCAGATACAACAATAATGGGAGTACCTGAAGTGAAATTTTCTTTTATTGTACCTATGATTTGTGTTGCTGTTGTTGGTTTATATGGTTTGTTTGCTTCTAAAATAGATAAAGGATAAAAATAATAAGATGACAACTAAAAGATTTTGCTACTCCTGCGATTTAAAAGAGAATCCTAAACTCATCGAGGAATATAAAGCATACCATGCAGAAGGTAAGGCATGGCCAGAAATAACCAAAAGTATAAAAGACGCAGGTATTACAGATATGCAAATTTACCTTACAGGAAACCGTATGTTTATGATTATGGAGGTAGACGATACTTTCGATCCTGCTAAAAAAGCAAAAATGGATGCTAATAATTCAAAAGTACAAGAATGGGAAAATTTAATGTGGGATTACCAACAAGAATTGCCATGGGCAGAAAAAGGAGAGAAATGGATTGCTTTAGAAAAGATTTTTCAATTGAAATAGATAAAATATTTAATTAAAGTACTAAGCACTTATTTAGAATTTATCTCTTAATAGGTGCTTTTTTATTTTTAAAAAAGATGATGAAGAACTATACATACATTCTAACCCTAATTTCGGTAGTTTCATTAAGTGCTCAAGTTTATAATGTTAAAGACTTTGGAGCAATTAATGATGGTAAAAAACTAAACACCAAAGCAATTCAAAAAGCCATTGATTTATGTACTAAAAATGGAGGAGGTAGAGTAGAATTAACGGGAGGAGGAAAATATATGACTGGAACGTTATATTTAAAAAGCAATGTTACACTATATATAGATAATGGGACAGTGTTATTGGGAAGTCCAGATTATGACGATTATACTACAGATACATATAAAAACATGTATAAGAATGAGCCACATATGAATCGATGTTTAATCTTTGCTAAGGATGCTAAATCTATAGCTATTGATGGCTACGGGACGATTGATGGAAATGGGTATCACTCAAATTTTAAGAAGAAACGTCCAATGTTATTAAGGTTTTTAAATTGCGACAATATACACGTTAATGATATTACATTAATTAATCCAGCTGCATGGACCTCGGCTTGGTTATATTGTAATAATATTAGTATAAGTGGTATAACCATATTAAGTCGAGTAAATAATAATGGAGATGGTTTAGATTTTGATGGATGTACAAACGTTAGAGTAACAAATAGTAATTTTGATAATAGTGATGATAGTATTTGTTTACAAGCATCACAACCAGATAAACCCTGTAAAAATGTAACCGTAAGCAATTGTGTATTTAGCACCAAGTGGGGAGGAATGCGTATAGGTTTATTGTCCAGAGGAAATATAGAGTCGGTTACAGTAACCAATTGTATTTTTAAAGACATACAAGATTCAGGACTTAAAATTCAGCAAAATGAAGGTGGAGAGATGAAAAATATGACTTTTTCCAATCTTGTTATGGAAAACGTACCTAGACCCATTTTTATGACTTTTTGCAAGCAACGTGCGTCTGTAGAAGTTCCTGAAGGAGAATATGAGCCACTAAAACGAATGCATAATTTTATGTTTAGTAATATTATTGTTGATAATTCAAAAGGCGATAAAAACTCTGCATTTTTCATTACTGGGTTTCCTAATCATTATATAGAAGATGTAACTATAAAAGATGTTCAATTTATTGTATCAGGTGGTGGTACAAAAAAGGAGGCTAAACACAAGGTAAAAGAATATAGTTTAGATGTTTTAAAAGGATGGTGGCCAGAATTTAGTAAGGTAGGGCCGTTACCAGCTTTTGGTATTTATGCAAGACATATAGATGGACTAGTTTTAGATAACATTTCTGTAAAAACCTTAACAAAAGACGAACGTAAAGTTGTTGTTTTATCAGATGTAAAGAATAAGTCTATAAGAGACATAAAAGCGATTCAAAAAAAAATGTAACGCAATCTCAACAATTTTAACCTGAATTCGATTTAAGAATCATAGATAAAATTCAATAAACATGCTAGATTCAACTTATAATTACGATAGACTAGCGCGCTAGTCTATCGTAATTTAAGGAAGAAGATGGTGTGTTTAGCGGTTTTTAGCTAGAATTTAATAGATTTTCATAGCCTCAAGAGCGACATAATGCACTTATTTGAATTAAGTAACTGATATATAGGTTTTTTGTGTTTTTAAAATAGTGTTCTTAGATCGGACTCAGGTTATTAGATAGTAAATTAAGCAGTTTTTTAAAGGCTTATACAGCCTGTTCATCTTTTTTATGATGTGATTTTCTAGCAACCTTTATTTTGGATTTATGTTTTCGTTTGCAATGTTGATAAATACAAGCATAAGTTAAATTATTTTGTGTTTCTTGAAGAATACTAATTAATTCAATATAACTAACGTGAGTTTGACATTAAAATTACTGACAATAAGAATCTTACGGATTTAACTCAATAAAATCGTTGTCATTCAGACATTATCAAAAACAAAATATATTTTGTTGAAGATACAAAGCGAAGCTTTTGAGGAAGAATCTACTCTAAATGAGATTTCTCGTCGCTGGTTCCTCTCTCTGTCATGACATGATGTTGAAAATCAGTAATATGACCATGAAAAATAAAATTAAGTTACGTCGAACTCGTTAACTAGTATTTGTGCTATATGGATCTTTTAGTAATTCATCTATTTTATTTATTGTAACTTGTAATAATAGACGCGTATTATTACCTCCTTTTGAAAAACGTTTTTTAAAAGACAAAACTAAAGCATTTGTTATTGAGAACATGGGTAGACCTATTAACAGTGCTTACCTATTTTGAAAATTTAGACACTCAAGAAGGGTTTTTCACCTCAAACAGAAAAGGGGGCAAGGGAGATGATGATATTTATACTTTCACTGTTTTAGATAAAAAAGAATAAAAGAAAACTACACCTTATTACTTAGGCTGTTTTTAGGCAAAAAAACTTCAGCCATCATACAACGGGCGCTGCCACCACCATGTGTTTCAATAGTATTTAAATCGCTATATAAAATATTACAATGCTGTTCTATAGTTTGTATTTGAGTTTTGGATAGCGACGTATAGGCTGCGTGGCTCATCACCAGGTAGCGTTGATCATTTGTCGCTTTAACCTGAAGCATATTTCCGGAAAATACATTCAGCTGTGCTTCAGAAATAGTGATGATTTCTTTCCCATTTTCTTTTAAATGTGTTGAAACATTTTTTCGTTCTTTTTTATCATCGATACTATCTAAACATATTATAGCAAAAGTTTCAGCCACACACATCATAACATTAGTATGGTAAATCGCTTTTCGTATTCCATTAACAGTTTGATTTGCTGTAAATAGCACTGGGAAATATTCAAAATCTTCACAAAATTCAATAAATAATTCTTCCGAAGCTCTTGGAGACAATGCACAATAGGCTTTTCTGTGTTCACGATCTAAAACCATAGCTCCTGTACCTTCCAGAAAAACACCTTCATCTTCGGCACTAGTATAATCTATAATATTGTTTATGGTACAACCTTTTGTTTCAAGAGTGTCTAGGATGTCTTCCCTACGTTCTAAACGTCTATTCTCTGCATACATGGGGTACAAACCTATATCACCATTTTCATGAAACGATATCCAGTTATTTGGGAATACAGCATCTGGGGTGTCCAGATTTTTATTGTCTTCTATCACAATTACATTAACCCCAATTTGTTTAAGCTTTTCAACAAAATTATCAAACTCTTGTTGCGCTTTAGTCTTAATGGTATCTGGTAGTGTGATGTTAGTTTCCTTTTGGTAGTAATTATTAACTGCTGTTTGCTCATTCATCCTAAAATTTACAGGACGAATCATTAAGATAGTGTTAGTAATTTGTTGCATGATAAGCTAAATTTAATAAGTAAATTTAGTATAATTTTGTGGATATATACATGTATTTCGTATCTACTTATCTTAATGTATTTGTTACAATATTGGTAATGATTATTAGCACATATTAAGTATTTTGTATAAATAATCGTATAGGTTTTTTGCTTAATTGAGGCATAAAATTTAAGAAGCTTTAACTCTTAATCAATTTTATAACTAAATCAACATAAAATAACAGTATTCTTTAGTTTAAAAAACTAAATATTTTTGTTAAAAATACGCGACATAGCTATGCTATACCTGTGTTTTTTGTCTTAATCTTTAACTTTTTAATCCTAAATACTATATGCCATTTTATATTAATTCAGTTATATAACAAAAAGTAAGTAGAGAAGGAATAGAGGTATATGCGAAATTTTTATCTGTAAAATGATAGATGGTTAATCAAAAAGAGATATTCTACCTATGTTAGTAGAATATCTCTTTTGGTACCCTTAGTACTGGAGAATGCTATTAATTACGTATCAATATTTTCTTATTCATTATAAATTCTCCATTAGAAATACGAACTATATAAAGTCCTGTATTTAAAAGAGGAACATCAAATTGATATTGATTTTGTTGTACTGTTATTTTCTGACGCATAACTTGATTTCCTTCCAAAGAATACACTGCTATGTCATACAACCCTTTAGGTAAATTATCAATAAACAACCTATCTTTTACAGGATTAGGTCCCAATATTACATTTTCTGATTGTGTAAGTTTTGTATTTTTAGTTACTGATGTTCTTAGATTAGAAGAAGTTTGGTTAAAGCTAAATCCAGTAACTGTCCAATCTGGATTAGATCCTCCTTGATCAGAAAACTCAAGACTAAGGGTTCCATCAGATATTGTTACTAAAAAAGAGCGATCTATAAATTGCCCCGCATTGGTAGTAATGTTTCCTTCAACTACCTGACCATTCTCTGCGCTAACTTGTTGATTATCATGTCTAAATCTTCGGTCTCCAAAAGTAACTGTTACATTATACGTTCCGTTAGGTACATCAACTTCAAAAGTTTTAGGAGATCTAGAAAATATAAAATCTCTATTCAGATTAGAAGCAGACACTCCAGAAAGCCTATCTCTACTATTTAGTCCACTATTATCAACCCATCTAAATGCTCCGGTGGTAATTCCTGGATGGACTCTAGTAAAACCATCTTCTAAAGGAGAAGTACTCGTTCCAAAATCATAACTTCCACTTACACTACTATTAGTACCACTTACAATAACTGTTATTGTACGTTCTCCTGTGTTACCATCATTATCTGTAGCTACAACTCTAAGTGTATAGGTACCTGCAGCTAAATTTCTAAGAACATTATCACTTTGCCCGGAAGCAGCCCACTCATATGGCGCGAAGTTCTCTCTTCTTACAAATGTTCCATTCAAAAACAACTCTACATTAGCAATACTACCATCATCTGTAGCGGTTATCACTACTGGTAGATCATCTCCTTCTACTAATTCACTCCCTGCGTTAGGAGTAACGAATTCAACTATTGGTCCTGATGGATTAGTAGTCGATTCTCCACATAGTATAAAATTATCAAAACCGAATCCCCAACCTGACCTTGCACCATTACCATCATCATATTCTATAGTTACAGAAAGCCTACTGGTATCAAGAGTTACAGGTATTAATTCATTAAACATAGCATCAGCTGTTAGAATAAGCATACTATCATCATCATCTAACCATGGTGAACGCTGAGTGGTCCAGCTATTTTGATTTCCATTCCAATAATATGTTCTGGTGCCATCGGTAATAGAAAGACGTGTTTGATCTCCTCTCACAAAAGTTGATTCATCAAACCCGTAGTCAAAAAATAATCGTATATTTTCGTGTGCAGAAAGGTTAACAACTGGTGATATTGCAGTAGCTAAATTATTTCTAGCTCCATCTCCTAAAGCAAAGTCATCAAAACTTGCCCAATTACCGCTACCAGCATTATCAACACCTACTCCAAAAGCATCATTACCAAAACGCCATGCTGGATTACCAGTTCCAGAGATATTAAATTGCCAATCTGTAGGTTGCCCACTATCAAAAGTTTCTACTAAACCATTGGAACTATTACAAAAAGGAGTACAGTTTACAGATAGCGTATATTCTCCTTCTACTATGCTTTCATCGCCTGCCTCAATAGCTATATAGTAAATGTTTTGACCATCTAAATTTGCTATTGCTCTTTCGTCTCTAGTGCCTCTTCTAAATACTCCTGTTTCTAATGCGCTAGTATCATTACAATCAGAAAAAATAATCATATCAGCATTTGCAGTCAAATTTGTTAAATTAAATTCTACAAAAGAAGGTTCTGATACCTGAATGGCATATACTATTTCTACCCCATTGAGATTAGAATTACCTCTCCCGTAAGAGGTAATATTGTTTGTTCCGTTTCTTAAATTTCCTGATATACTGGCCCCACATTGTATAGGTATTGGATCGGAACAAGTTCCTGAATTTTGCATTGATTCAAATTCCAGATTTTTGGCAGAATTATCAGAATTGTTAACGGTTCTTGCTCCTGCATAAAAACAAGAAAAAATTAAAAGCCATGAAGATGCTCTTAAAAGTGTGTGAAGATAATTTTTCATGAATAAAAAGTTTAGTTATGTTAGTTAATTTTTGTAGATCAAAGTAATGTTTTAATAGAAAAAAAGATTACTTTGCTGTTATAATTGTCCTACTTTTTAAGTATTTCTGTAGTGTAGTCGATCCAATTTTATACTACTTACAAAACTATTTATAATACACATAAATCTGATAAAAGGGAAGTGTTTTAAGTTGTTGTTTTTTTAGATAAATAAAAATATATGTTGCTCTTAAAAAATATTAATACCATTTGTATTTGCCCAATCAAAGTATTGGCGTTCAATTTTAACGGAAGTCATAAATGAAAGTATAGTAAAAATATGTGCCAAGATAGAATTTCGTTATGACATATATTTTGTTGAAATCGGTTTAGATGAGAACTATGTTCGTTTTTTAGTTCAGAATGTACCTATGTATTCGCTAAAACAAATAGTTCAAACAATAAAAAGTATAACAGCACAAGAAGTTTTTCGGCTTCATCCAGAGGTAAGAGAACAATTATGAGACGGTCAATTTTGGTCAAATGGATATTATGTTAATACATTTGGTCAATAAACCAATGAGGAAGTTATACCAAATCTACTATAAAATGCACCATATAATTCGCTTCTTTCACATGATTTCTGCATTATAAAAATAAACCGTAGCTAAGGCTATGCTTGATTTTTATGCTTTGAACTCCCGTAAAATAATTCAAATTAGTTATAGCGCATTTTATAGCAAAATTGGTATTATACCAATTCCCAAATGAATTTACTGAGTTAAAAAGTGTCTTTTGAAATTCTATCTTCAACATAAAAAAGAACCGTAACTACGGCTATGCTTATTTTTTCTGCCTCGTATAATTCCAAAATCCATCATTTTACTTTACAGTATATTCATTTAAGAATTGGTATTATAATTACATATTTTAAAAATCAAGGGAAACAAAAAGAGTATAAACCTGAGTTTCTATTTGTTTTTTAACATATAAATTCAGGTTATAAACAAATTAACTCAAATCAATTGCGGTTATTTGAGTAGTTCTGATACCTCGTTAGCTTGCTGTAGGGTTATTCATTATACAAAATTTTTAGTGTGAATCGTATCAGTACCATGATTTAATAATAAAAGAGGGATTACTTTACTTCCACTTCACCATAAAGGTCAAAATCCTCGGCTTCATTAATTTTTACTGTAACGTATTCACCTGTTTTAAGGTAATTTTGTGTTGCATCAATCAATACTTCGTTATCAACATCTGGAGAGTCAAATTCTGTTCTTCCTACAAAATAGTTACCTTCTTTTCTATCAATAACAACTTTAAAGGTTTGCTCAATTTTTTCCTGATTCAACTCCCACGAAATTTGAGATTGTAATTCCATGATTTGATTAGCGCGATCTATTTTAACGTTTTCTGGAACATTATCATCTAAATTAAACGCATGGGTATTTTCTTCGTGAGAATAGGTAAAGCAACCTAAACGTTCAAAACGCATAGCTTTTACCCATTCTTTTAAAGTTTGAAAATCATCTTCGGTTTCTCCAGGATAGCCAACTATTAAAGTGGTACGAATGGCCATTTCTGGCACTTTTTCTCTAAAGTCTTTAATGAGTTTAGTCGTTTTTTCTTTAGTTGTTCCACGGCGCATGCTTTTTAAAATACTATCCGAAATATGTTGTAATGGAATATCTATGTAATTACATATTTTAGATTCACGTTTCATAACATCTAAAACATCCATTGGAAAGCCAGTAGGGAATGCATAATGCAAACGTATCCACTCTATGCCTTCAACGTTTACTAAAGCTTCTAAAAGTTGAGCTAAATTGCGTTTTTTATATAAATCTAACCCGTAATAGGTGAGGTCTTGCGCTATTAAAATAAGTTCTTTTACACCTTTACTTGCTAATTTTTCAGCTTCAATTACTAAATCTTCTATTGGGGTGCTCTTATGTTTTCCTCTCATTAAAGGTATAGCACAAAAACTACAAGGCCTGTCACAGCCTTCAGCTATTTTTAAATAGGCATAGTTTTTAGGTGTTGTTGTTAAGCGTTCACCTATAAGCTCATGCTTATAATCTGCACCCAAGGCTTTTAACAAGCCGGGAAGTTCTGTAGTACCAAAATATTGATCTACATTTGGTATTTCTTTTTGTAAATCGGGTTTATAGCGTTCACTTAAACATCCTGTTACATAAACTTTGTCTACATCACCTTCTTCCTTTTTCTTTACATACTCAAGAATGGTATTAACACTTTCTTCTTTAGCATTATTTATAAAACCACAGGTGTTTATAACAACGATATTGCCCTCACCTTCGTGAACAACCTCTTTGTTGTTTGCTTTAAGTTGTCCCATTAGTACCTCGCTATCGTAAACATTTTTGCTACAGCCTAGGGTAACTACATTAATTTTATTTTCTTTAAGAGATTTTGTACGCATAGGTTCTATAAATCAGGAAGCAAAGATAAGGAATAGAAGAAGATAACATGATTAAAAAAGCTTGTATTATTAAACTGGGTTAAAGCTGATTTATAGTATTTAAAAATAAAATAATATGATAATTTTGATTATATAAAAAAAGAGACTGCCTTTTTAGACAGTCTCTTTTTTTAATTTAATGGTAACTGGTTTTTATTTAAGAATAAGTTTTTCCATTAATAAAAGGTTAGCAGTTTCAATTTTTATAAAGTATAGCCCTTTATTGAAGTTACTAGTGTTTACTTTAACACTTTTACCACTGAAGTTATTCTTATAGATTTCTTTTCCTTGAATATTAAATATTCTCAGTTTTGCATTATTAACATTATAATCTAAAGACGCATTAACCTCATTTGAAGCGGGGTTAGGGAAGAGTGTCATCCTATTGTTAGTAGCTAAATTAATTTTATCAACGGCATTTTTACCAGTACCAGTTACTAAAGTAATCTTGTCTAAGTTCCATTGCCATACAGTAGCGTTGGAGGCTAGTATTCTAATAGTATGCGCTCCTGCAGATAAAGTAGCATTGCCGCCAGCTAAGGAGGTAAAGTTATCCCAGCTACCGTTATTAGGAACATTAGTAGTACTAGCAACAGTGCCATCCACTAATAACTGAATTTGTGCATTATCCATAGGCGTAGAGATTGTATATTCTATGTTATAAGTACCCGTAACAGGAACGTTAATGTTATAATCTGCATAATCGCCAGTATTTACATAGTTAATGTTACTAGCAGTAGGATTTACCCCAAGTCCAGGACCACCAGCGAAAGCATCATTATAAGTGCCTCCGGTGCCATTGAAATTTTCAGCTTCAATAACTAATGTTGAAGGCGTTGGTGGTGGAGGTGTATTTCCTGATGTTCTTCTAAGCGTAATTTTATCTAAATTCCATTGCCATTGATTACTACCAGAAGCAGTAATTCTTATAGTTTGATTACCAGAAGATAAGTTTATTGTATTTGCAGCTGTTAAATTATTAAAGGTATTCCAAGAACCATTATTAGGGACATTAGTGGTCACAGAATTTCCTCCTATAGCTAATTGAATTTGAGCATTGTCTGATGGTGTAGAGATATTATAACTAATTTCATATGTTCCTGCATTTCCAACATTAATAGTATATTCAGCAAAGTCATTTGAATTAACATAATTAATGATAGTTCCAGCCTTATTAACCCCTAAACCAGGACCACCAGCACTCGAATCATTAAATGTTCCTCCTGTGTTATTGAAGTTTTCTGCTTCAATAACAATAGTATCTCCAGATGGATTTGGGTTTGGATTCGGAGGAGATTGACCATCTACCAATCTATAGGTGTGTACCCAGTCCACTTTCATTGTATTGATGCTATCATCTGTTAAATGACTTCTAACAGCCGCCCCACCTAAAAAGTTTTCATCATCTGTCCATAAATCCCATATCAAGTCTAAGTTTCTATCAAAAATAATTTCAGGATAGTTTGCGCCGCTTCTATCTTCTCCAACAGTAACGCTTCCAGCTTCCTCACCATCTAGATAGAACGTCATATTTTTAGCATCTTTCCACCATACACCAACGGTATGATAGGTTTCGTTCCAAGGAATACCTCTTTTTGGGTTATTAGGAGATAGGTTCCTATTATCAAAATTATCGGCATTTCTTACTGTAAACCCATTGGTGGCTTGGAAATACTGAGAATTCATTTGCCAAGGGAAATTAGGTTGACATCCACAACTTGGTCTTGAGTTGTTTTCAACAACATCTATTTCGTCGCGATTATCAATATTTCCATTGTTTAACCAAAATGTATTATATGCAGAAAGGTGTGCTGTAATCATACTACATTCTGTATACATAGGGTATCTTATTTGCGTTGTGGAAGTAACCCTCGAGCTTTGAAACCACAGAGGTTCTGGCCCTAGAGTAGCTTTAATCCATAAATTACCTCCAGAAACTCCAGAGTTAGCAGCAAGCATTTTGGTAGGTGTATTTGGGTAATCCCATAATACTTTTTCCCATTTGTTAGTATCGAATCCTCCATTAAATTCATCTGTCATTTCTGGGACAGGCTCCCATACTTTTCCTGGAGGAGGAGTAGGTTGCCCCATTACTGTTGTTGTTATACTTATACCTAGTATAAGTAAAAATATTTTTTTAATTGAACTAAAAGTTTTCATTGGTTTTAAGTTTTTAAAATGCTATTAAAATCTGTAATGAATTAATATTATACCAATTCCCAAATGAATTTACTGAGTTAAAAAGTGTCTTTTGAATTCTGTCTTCAACATAAAAAAGAACCGTAACTACGGCTATGCTTATTTTTTCTGTCTCGTATAATTCCAAAATCCATCATTTTACTTTACAGTATATTCATTTAATAATTAGATAACTACTTTTTAACCTGTTTAGGTAAAAGAGGATGCCTTAAATTTTAGGCATCCTCTTAATTAAGTATTAATATTAATCTTGTTTTATAATTATTAGTTATTTAAGAATTAATTTTTTAATCATAGCCTGATTGCTAGTTTTTACTTTAATAAAATATAGGCCTTTATTAAAGTTGCTCGTATTAATACTAGAATTATTACCATTAAAAGTGTTTTTGTAGATTACTTTACCTTGAATATCAAGAATAGCAAGGGTTGCATTGTCTACATGGTTGTCTAACAGTACATTTACTTGGTTACTGGCAGGGTTAGGATAAATGTTTAGACGATTATTAGAAGCAATACCAATTTTATCTGCTCCATTTTTACCCGTGCCAGTTACTAAAGTAATTTTATCTAAGTTCCATTGCCATACAGTAGCATTAGAAGCTAAAATTCTAATAGTATGCGC
>CANMLX010000034.1 GCA_947498845.1 uncultured Flavobacteriaceae bacterium
CTTTAATTTTCTAATTCATACAAAGAAAAAAATCATTATTTTCTTTTACAGTAAATTCAAAATATAACTGGTATAACTAACCATTTGTTATGTAGATAAAAACTTATATGCAAGTCGACCACATAACTTAATCATATATTTATCAATAAATAAAACCCTATTAGTATTAATAAAAACTAATTGTTTTTTTGTTGATATAAATACTCTAATGGTTTTAATATTAGTCAACTAGCATCAGGAATATATGTTATAAAAGTTCAATCTGCTACTAATAGCGAAGCAGGTAAAGTTTTTAAAAATTAACTCTATTTTTTTAGTTATATTCCTTGTTAAAAAAGGTTTCTGTCTAATATAGATAGAAACCTTTTTATCTTTCCTTTGAAACCTGATTTAGAATCATAAATAAAAGTCAATAAACATGTTAGATTCAACTTATAATTATGATAGATTAGCGCGTTAGTTTATCGTAATTTAAGGAAGAAGATGACGTGTTTACTGCTTTTTAGTTAGAAATTATTAAATTTTCATAGCCTCTAAGAGTGACATAATATATTTGTTTAATATAAGTGACTAATAGAGAAATATTTGTGTTTTAAAAAACAGTGTTCTTAAGTCGAACTCAGGTTTGAATAGTGAAATAGTATTACTTTTGTTGAATGCTTTTAAACCCAACTTTTCTAAAACTCAATAAATCCCCTTTGTTATTAGCTTTAGTTAGTTGTATAGTATATTATTGTTTTGCTTACGATTTAGTAAGAACCGATTATCTTAAGCTCCTAACCCTATATTTGGTTTTATTTGGCTTATTTTTTCTAATACTAAAAGCTTCTAAAAACAAATTAACTATTTTAAGCTATTTATCATTCGGTTTTAGAGGAATCTTTATAATAGCTATACCTAACCTATCACAAGATTTTTATCGTTTTATCTGGGACGGTAGAATGATATTAGAAGGACTTAATCCTTATTTGTATACTGTAGAGTCTTTTATAAATAATGGGGAGCTACCAATTGCTCAAGCATTAGAATTAAGAGAAGGCATGGGGGCTTTAAACGCTAGTCATTATACAAACTACCCGCCAATTAATCAACTTTGTTTCGTCTTTGCAGGATTATTTGCTGGTAAAAGTATTTGGGGATCGGTTGTAATCTTACGTTTTTTGATTATTGCTGCAGATTTTGGCACGCTTTTCTTTGGAAAAAAATTATTACAAAAACTTCAACTTCCAACCTATCATATATTTTGGTATATATTAAACCCTTTTATTATTATAGAGCTCACAGGTAATCTTCACTTTGAAGGCGTAATGATCTTCTTTCTTGTTTGGAGTTTATATTTATTACACACCAAAAAATGGCAATGGGCTGCTGTAATATTAGCATTATCTATTTCTGTAAAATTAATTCCTCTAATTTTCCTTCCTCTATTTTTTCAATGGTTTATAAAAAACAAAGAGGAATCCTTAATTTTTAGATTAAAAAAATTAATTGGTTTTTATAGTATCGTTTTGCTCACTAATTTACTATTATTTCTACCTTTTTATTCGCAAGAATTTATAAATAACTACTCAAAAACAGTAGCTTTATGGTTCCAAAACTTTGAGTTTAATGCTAGTTTTTACTATTTAGCTAGAGCTATAGGATATACATTTAGAGGTTACAATGAGATTGCTGTTATTGGAAAAATAATGCCTCTTTTAGTTATTATATTTTTAATTATGATCACTTTTTTTAGAAAAAACAAACATACTATAGCGCTAATTACTGCTATGCTACTTGGGTTATCATTTTATTATTTTACAGCTACCACTGTCCATCCATGGTATATAGCTACTCTTTTAATACTATCTGTTTTTACAAAGTATAAATACCCACTAATTTGGAGTTGTGCTATTATATTAAGTTACCTTGCTTATGTAAACCTTAATAGAGCAGATAAATCTGAAAATTTATGGATTATTGCATTAGAGTATATTATTGTTTATGGGTATTTGATTTACGAATTACTTTTTAAACATTCTAAAGCGGTTTTAAGCAACAAACTCTACAAATAAACACCCCAAGTATATAATTTAACCCGAAAGCTCGTTAAATACAATCTAAATCCCTTATTAAGGTGATTTCGACATTAAAATTATTGACAATAAGAATCTTACGATTTAACTCAATAAAATCGTTGTCATTCAGACATTATCAAAAACAAAATATATTTTGTTGAAGATACAGAGCGAAGCTTTTGAGAAACCTTGCCTGCCGGAAGGGAATCTAATCCAAATGAGATTTCTCGTCGCTCGTTCATTTTTCCACCGAAAACACATAATACTAAAAACCAACAACATAACTATTAAAAATCAAATTAAGCTACGTCGAAATCACATAGAGTATTCTTTAATTTTTTGCCTTAGACCAATTCTTAAATGAATATACTGTAAAGGAAAATGATGGATTTTGGAATTATACGATACAGAAAAAATAAGCGTAGCTGTAGTTACGGTTCTTTTTCATGTTGAAGATAGCATTTCAAAAGACACTTTTTAACTCAGGAAATTCATTTGGGAATTGGTATTATCCTAGCAAAATACATTGTATCATCGTTTGTAATACTATAAAAAAAACTAAAAAAATCCCCCAATAAATCTAAGATTTATTGGGGGATTTTATATCTCTAATCCTAATAAAAACAATGATAGTTTTTATATTTTAAGACCGTATTATAATTTTAGTTACCATCACCAATTCTAATAAGCTGTATATCGCTTAAATACATTTGATACCCTGCTGCAGTACTAGTAGGCAACTGTATACGAAATCCTATTGGACCATCAGGAATTGTTTGAGAATTACTATAGAATCGTTGCCATTCTGTGGTGACACTAAAGTTATCATTACCCCAAGATCTATTCCAAAAAAGTAGTGCTAATGGACTTGTTGCCCTTGCCGATAAAGCAAGCACATATTCTCCTGCAATTAAACCTTCAATATCAACAAAATAAAAAACAGTATTAGCTTTATCTGGAGCTCTATCTATTTTCATCAATTTCACACTTGGTGATAAAGGATTTAATTCTTCATCACTAATCGTAATAGTAGATTCTGCATCTAATTCTTGCCCATCTAAATTATTTACACCTGTTAACGTAGCTATACTACCAATATCTTGAGATAATATATCGTAAACATGCCCGTCAGGAATATTATTATTAGCTTCTGAAGCTACTAAAGTTCCTTCGTATCTTGCCAATTGAGCATTTCCATCTGCAGATTTAACATCTGTTGAACTGTAGGACAACAAAGTTGATGCTGCATAGAAAGGAATAGGTTCATCAAAATTTAATAATATTTTATTAGGATCTAAAGGATCATTCTCAACACTTGTTACTGGCACATTAACAACCACTTCTTCTCCAGATAAACCACTAACAAAATTATAGTTTAAATCAAAAACACTAGTATCAAGACCAGAAACATCAGCTATAGGTTGGTCATAAATTAAAGTTATTTGATCTCCTAAAGGATTAAGTACTATAGATTCATTTCCCGCTCCTGCATTAGGAAGTATTAATTTCTCATTAATTATTAATACTGAGCTTTCAAAAGGTTCTTTACTAAAAGATCTAGCTGGGTAATTTCTAATAACATCTAATGAAACATCATACATTCCAGGAGTATTATATACAACTTCAATTGGTAATATATTATCTACAACTATAGTTTCTCCGTCTTCTCCTCTCTCTGATACTAACTCTCCATTTATACTATATGCATCATTAAATGTCCAAGTAAGCAAGCTTTGATTATTACCGTTCATATCTGTTTCTTCTAATCCCAAATCTGCTCTGGTATTAACTCTAAATAAAACAGTTTCACCTGTACTAGCTTCAATTACCTCAGAAAACATTGCCACTACTGGTCTTCTAATTCTAATGTGTGTTGTATAACTCTCTATACTTCCATCTTTAAACGTCTCTGTAAGCACTATAGGGAAACCTGCTGTTTCTACACTACCAAATACATCTGGATTATTAGGTCTAGAAAAGTTTAAGTTAGTTATAGGCTCCAGAGTTTCTATAACATTATATTCTAAAGTACCGTTTGGTAAAACACTTGGAATTACCCATCTTCTTTCTAGAACATCTTCGATATTGCTAGAAGCAGATACCGTTATATTAGAATCTGTTGTTAAAGTAGCTGGTACTATAGGGAGACCTGTTCCTTCTTCATCTTCTATAATTTGATCGCCTTCTGTTTCATCAGGCATCAATTCAGGTTCACTGACTTCTATTACAATAAAATTGATGTCAGAATCTGCTCTAAAGCTCGTATCTAAGGGCTTCTCTTCACAGCTACTAAATAAAAGTAGAACTGTGAAGAAAGAAATTAATGTTTTAATTGTATTTTTCATAGTTTTTTATTTAAAAACAACCGGCATTAGATGATCCATAATGACAGTTTTGTTTTAAGTTTGGATTTAAATTTATGTCTCTAGTAGGTATTGGCCAATGTGCATGCTTTGGTAGTTCAAAGTTAACTGCAGGTAAAGGGTCTACTAAATTTATAGAGTTTTCTCTTACAAGATTTATAGCATCTTGAATTTTACCAGTTCTTAAAAGATCATCTTTTCTACTTCCTTCGTAAGCTAACTCTAACTTTCTTTCAAATAAAATAGCGTCTAACATTCCATCTTTTGATAAACCTGAAGGCACTAATCTTTCTTGGATATCAGCATCAGTAAGTTCAACTAAATTACTTTCTATACGATTGTTTAATTCACTTTGTGGCGTTCCTGCCACACCATTTTCTAGGTCTGGAAATACGTAAGTACCAGCAGGTATGTCCTTAAGAATGTGTGTTTTTAAAGCTCTTCTTCTAACCATATTAACGTATTCAAGAGCTTGGGATTGATCTCCTAATTCATTTAAAACTTCTGCATACATAAGTAAAACATCGGCATAACGTAAGTATGGAAAATCTGCAGCACCATCACCTATACCATTAGGGTTAGGAACTGGTTTATCATATTTTAATACTTGCCAACCTCCTGTGTTTATATTAAACACATCAAACCTAGTTATATTTGGATTGGTTGTCCCTTCTAAAAAACCAGCCAAAGTAGTTCCTATATATCTAGCTATGGTTGTTTCAAAACGTGAATCAGAAACGAAGTTCTCTAAACCTAATAATCTACCAGGGTTAGATATCGAAAAATTGCTTGCCATAACGCGCTGATCTTGTGGTACACCATCAGGAAGAGGTAGAGCAAAACCATTAGCATCTGTTTCTGTTTTAGAAACTAAACCATCTAACATTAAGTATTGAAAACAGAAATCAATATTTGGCCTAAAACTATTAAAAGCTCCATTTCTCCCATCTCCTACAGGGCCTAAAATATCACCATAATTACTACCAACGCCTAAATCTGGTCCATCAAAACCAACTGCAAAAATAACTTCTGCATTAGATTCTTCATTATCATTATCAAAAACATCTGCAAAATTAGGTTCAAGACTATATTTCCCAATTACCTTTTCTAAAGCAGCTTTAGCCATAGCATATCGATCATTTACACTTACTGGATTTCCATCGCTATCAATACCTCCTTCAACACCACCAAAAGCTGTTTTGGTTGTCATTTGTAAATACATTTTACCTAATAATGCTGAAGCGGCCTCTTTAGAAGCTATATCGGCAGATCCTGCTTCTGATTTAGACATCGCGAATTCTTCTGCATATAACAAATCTTTTTCTATTTGAACGTAAATCTCAGCAGCGGTAGAATTTCCTATATCACTATTTTCTAGAACACCACTTAAAGTCGCATCTTCTAAAGTAATTAAGGGAACATCTCCCCATATTTTCACCATATCAAAGTATAGTAATGCTCTTATAAATCGAGCTTCTGCAATAGCCTGGTTTTTTTTGATTTCTTGATTTTCATCAGATGGAAAGTCATTTAAGATATCTAAAAAGTTGTTTGCAGTTGCAATTCCTTTATAATATTGAATCCAAGTTTCAGATATTGCCTGAAGTCCTGTATCAAAAGCATAACCATGTAACTCGCGATGACCAGAAGAATTAAAACTTGCAACTCCTAATACATCTACTCCATTATCACCCCACTGTGTAGTGAAGCCTCCTTGAGAATATAATCTACCCGATCTTAACGACGCGTATACACTTGGTAATACACCGTCTATATACTCTTCAATATTGTTAAAACTTGCAGATGTTGTGTTATTTTCTTCAGTAACATCTGCACAACTATTTAGTACAAACATTTGTAGTACTAAAAGTATTACTAAAAGATATAATTTTTTCATTTTTTTCATTTTATTTTTTTTTAAAAGGTAGCTTTAAAACCAAATCTAAGTGTGCGTGCTCTAGGGTAAGCATCAAAATCAATACCAGGAGTTAATCCAGCATTTTGACCAACACCTACACTAACATCAGGATCGTAACCAGAATACTTAGTCCAAATATGTAAATTGTCAACAGCAGTATAAAATCTTAATTGTCTTAATCCTAAATTATATACAAGGTTTTTTGGTAAGTCATAACTTAATGAGATATTCTGTAATCTTAAATAAGAACCATCTTCTATATAATTAGTTGTATTAGATATTCCTCCATCAAATATTCTACCTCTTAAACTATGTTGTTCGGTATCTCTGTTATTAGGAGTCCATCTATCTCTTATAGCACCAAATCTATTTCCAAAAGCATTTGCTCCACTTACACCTCTAATAATATTTTTATTATAAATATCATTACCATATTTCCACGAAAGTAGAAAAGAAAAATTCCAAGACTTATACTTAAAAGTATTTGTCATACCTCCAAAATGATCAGGGTTTGCATTTCCAATTATTTTACGATCATTATCTGGATCTATAACACCATCTCCATTTAAATCTCTTAATTTTTGTTGCCCTGGTCTAAGCCCTCTTCCTTGTGGCACTGCAACACCTTCTTTAGGGGTGAATACATTATTATTATCATCACCATTATTTCTTATAGTGTTAGGATTAGAATCAGCTCCATTTATATATAATTGCTGAGCTTCTGCTGGAGAAAGCCCATCAAATTCAACAAAATCATCATATTGATATACACCATCAGATACAAAACCGTACATAGAACCTATAGGAGCGCCTTCTCTAATAATAAAATCATCTGATGCGAGTTGTCCACCTACAGGAGCTGTTACTTCAAACTGGGAATCTCTTCCTAATGCAATAACTTCATTTTGAATAAAACTAATGTTAAAATTAGTATTCCATTTAAAGCCTCCTTTATCAATATTTACTGTTCTTAAAGTCAATTCCAAACCTCTATTTTGTACTTCACCTACATTCTCTAATATAAATGAAAATCCTGTTTGCCCAGAAACTCTTCTATTTAACAACAAATCCTTAGTGTCTTTTTGAAACACATCTGCACCAATACTAATTCTGTTATTAAACAATCCTATTTCTGCACCTAAATCGTATTGGGTGGTAGTTTCCCAAGTTAAATTAGGATTGGCTACTCTTTGTAAAGCAAATCCATTTACTTTATTTCCTCCACGTACAGCTCCAGCATCAATTTGCTGAATACCTCCACCATTGGCAACAAAAGTTGAACTTCCAAAAGTCTGTTGAGAAAGGAAAACTCCAATCTTATCATTTCCAGACTGTCCTGCACTTGCTTTAAGTCTAAAGTTACTTAAAAAATTAATATTATCAAAAAATGGCTCATTAGACACATTCCATGTTAAACCTGCAGAAGGAAAGAACCCCCATTGTGTGGCACCTGGGAAGAATTTTGAAGACTTATCTGTTCTTCCTGTAAGACTCACAACATATCTCCCCTTAAATGTATAGTTAATACGACCAAAAATACCTAACAAACCATTTTCTAACCTGTTTGTATCTCCTTCTGTATTTAAACCAGCTCCTATATCATCTAAATTCACAGTATCACTTAGGAAATTATCGGACCTAAGTGTTGTTGTTTTAACTTCATTTTTAAGTACATTAGTACCTACAACAACGTTTAACTTGTGTGCATTAATTTCTTTGCTATATGTTAGCGTATTATTATTTTGCCATCTTGTTTGATTGTATGAATTTATAAAAGCAAGTCCATCCCATATAGATCCCCATCCAAAACTTGCAGGGTAATATGCTCTTCCTTGATTTTGATAGGTGTTAAAAGAAATAGAACTTCTAAATTTAAGTCCATCAAGTATAGTGTAATCAAGATAAGCAGAAGCGAAACCAAATAATTCATCTCCAGTACTAACAGTTTCATTAACTTGCGTTACAGGATTAACCAATATTCTACCGTTACCAAGATCTGTTACAAAGCCTGTTTCGTCAAATCCAATACTATTTGCTCCACGACCTTGACGCCCAGCATCAACTCTTCCTTGTACAGGTGCAGCAGTAGCTAAATTTGTTATAACACCACTTTGACTTCCTGTACCATTACCATCTCTAGAAGGTGCTACAATACCTCCTCTTTGACCATTACCTCCATTCAAATTGATACCAACCTGTAGTTTTGGAGTTATATTGGCACCAACAGATGCGCTTAATTGAATACGCTTGTAATCACTATTTTTAACAATACCCTCTTGATCGGTATAACTAACATTTCCACTAAACCAAGAATTACTTGATCCAGACCTAACACCAAGACTATACTTGTTTATATGCGCTGTTCTAAAAACTTCATCTCTCCAGTCACGAGTAATTAGCCTTCTGGTGCCATCTGGTTTTAGAGCGTTTAATGGAAGTGGTCTTCCTGTATCGTCTCTAAATGCTTTTTGTTGAAAAATAGTGAAGTCAAGAGACGGATCCCAAGGATAGAACTCATTATAATAATCTACATAATCCTGAGCTCCCAACAAATCTATATGTTTAGAAATAGATTGAATACCTGTTGAAACATCTAAATCTAAAGTGATTTTTTGGTCTTTAGACCCTTGTTTTGTTTTGATTATCACAACACCATTTGCTCCACGAGATCCATAAATTGCGGTTGCATTAGCATCCTTTAAGATCTCTATAGAGTCTATAGTATTTGGATCAATCAATGATAATGGACTGGATTGAGACCCTCCTAAATCGTTTGAAATAGTTTGTGCATCACCATCTATTTCAACACCATCTATTACATACAACGGAGCACTACTAGCATTAATTGAGGTCGCACCACGTATTTGTATCTTTGCTGCTTCTCCTGGACCACCAGATGAACTAGTGATTTGAACACCAGATGCTTTTCCTTGCAGAGCTTCTTCAAATGAAACAGCTTGCACTTTGTTAACATCTTCGGCTTTAAGCGATACTTGAGACCCTGTAAGGTCTTTTCTTTCTAAGGTACCGTAACCAACAACAACTACTTCCTCTAATTCCGAAAGATCTGTTTTTAAAACGACATCTATTTTCGTTTTTCCACTCACTGGAATTTCTTGAGTTAAAAAACCAAGAAAGCTAAATTCCAGGACATCATTTTCCTGAACCTTAACCTCGTAAGATCCATTAAAGTCTGTTACTACACCTCTAGATGTACCTTTAACAATTACATTTACACCAGGCAACGGATCTCCGTCTCCCGAAACAGTACCGGATACTGTTATTTCTTGTGACTGTACTAGTCCAAATACGAACAGGAATAGTGCTGTTGTAAATAGCCTAATCCTTTCTTTCATACAAAAGTTTAATTTCATTCTCTATAATAGTTTTAGTTATAAGGGTCTAAAATTATCTAGAGTGTTAAGAAAACATTAACATACCAACTTTACTAAAACTTTACATTAATCTTTTTAACGTTTATCAAACTAGACTAAAACTTTACAACAATATGATTATTCACTGAAAAACAGATGTTTAACTAAAACGAATTAATAAACTCTTCTAAGTTCTCATTTCTATTTAACCCTAGTTTTTTTCTTAATCTATGCCTTGATGTATGCACACTTTCTACTGAAATCCCTAACAGTTTAGACATATCTTTACTTGAAAAATTAAGTTTTACTAATGCACAAACTTTTAAGTCTGTTTGTTTCAAATTTGGAAAGCTAGACTTTAGCTTTTTGTAAAAACTTTGGTTAATTGTAGTAAATCGAGCTTCAAATTCAGACCAATTATTATGCGAAGCTCCTTGAATTGATTTTAGTATTCGATTTATAGTATTTACATCAATATTATCTTTTTGTTTAATTAGCTTCTCTTTAATACTGGCTATAAACTCATCTTTCTCTATTATTCTCAACGCAGATTCTGTGAGCTCTTTGTTTTTTAATTCAAGGATTTCCTTATGTCTATTTAATTTCTGTTGTTGCCGTTCTTTTAACAGTAATTTTTCATTTTTATGCTTATTCTTAATAGATCTGAAAAACAGAAATCCAAATAGCACTAAAAATATAATCGTTACCACTAAAATTATTGACTGTAGCAACCATACTTTATCCTCTTGTTCAAGTTTGGCAATGCGCTGTTGCTTTAACATATCAACCTCCCTTTGTTTTTCAAGACGGTATTTATCTTTTATACCTAATAAATGCCTACTATTATCACTTGTCCTTCCAAAAATCTCATCATCCAAATATTTTCCTTTTTTCAAATACTTATACGCTTCAACATAATTACTTTCCCTAGCATGTACAGAAGCCAATGAATCATAAACCATTAAATTGATATTGGAATGTTTATCATATTTATTTAAATACTCTAAAGATTTCTCATAATTATAAATACTCCTCTTAAGATCATTTGCCTTACTGCATAAATCTCCAAAAAACATATGAATCAAAATCAAATAAGATGGTTCATGTGTTTCAAAATAGTCCTTTATAACAGTTAATTGTTTAATTGAATGCTCATAATCCCCATTCATAGCGCTCAAATAAACTTCTTCTGCCTTTATATAATTATTAGATAAAATTTTATATTTTTTATGCATTGTACGAATGCTGTCCATATATATTCTACCTAACTCGTAATCCTTATTAACTCTACATATATTAACTACCGTAAAATAATTACTCAACATTTGGTTAGTTATTGAGGTATCTTTACCTCGTTCTTTTAATTTAGTCTTACATATGTTATTGGATAGGTTAAGATATTTCAAAGCCTCATCGTCTCTCTTATAAAAACCGTACAGCCATCCAAGTCCATGATAAATTTTTGCTTTTGATTTTAAATCATTTGATTTATCTGCCAATAGCAGAGCTTCCCAATAACTATCATAAGATTTACCATAATCTACATTATGCGAATAAATTTCCGACAACTCTATTAAGATTTCAATTGCACTTAAAGTATCTTGCATCTTAAGACTTTTCTCATAGTCTCTTGTTAAATAAAATATAGTACTATCTAGTTCTTTATATTTAAGTGAACTGGTTTTTATTAAAGGGTTTCTAATACTTATTTTTTGACAAAATAAACTATTAAAACTTGAAATAAATAAAAAGAAGAGTAAGTAGATACTTTTTGTTTTCATAGCGAAAAGTTAAGTTGAAAATTTAATTAAGACAAGTCAATTCTCAAAGATATCACATAATAAACTTTTGATTTTGTTTACATTAACAACTCTTTACTAAAAAGACTAAATCCTTATATTTCTACTGTCAAGATAAAAAAAATAAATTGTTCAGTCATAAATATAACATCAAAATAGTTTAATATATAAAATACAACTTAACACATTTTAATAAAGCACTAACGAAGTCATCGAAAAAAAGTTATTGTTTTTTTAGAAACAAAAGAGAAATAATCTAGTAGATATATAGGTTTCAAGGCACTTATAATTTGTTTAACCAAACATTCTTAGGTATAATTATAAAGTAATGCCTTACACGTTTACTTTCATTAAACACCTTAAAATATTAAATTAGGATTTATAAAACCCTAGAACCAATTATTAAACAAATTAAATAAGCCTTTTTCAAGATGTTAAAAAACTCCTACGATAAGCTATAATATAAACTACAAAAAAGTATCTCCTGTCCTTACTATAGTTGAGACATTATTTTAAACCTGAGTTCGACCTAATAACACTATTTTTTAAAACACAAACGACTCTATATAAGCTACTTAATTTTAAAAAGTGTATTATGTTGCTCGAGGCTACGAAAATGTATTAAATTCTAGCTAAAAACCACTAAACACGCCATCTTCTTCCTTAAATTACAATAAACTAGCCAGCAAGTCTATCGTAATTATAAGTTGAATCTAGCATGTTTATTAACTTTTATCTATGATTCTTAAATCGAACTAAGGTTTTAAATCAGGTTTTAACCATAGTTAAAAAAAGGGTTTAACCTTAAAAAGTTAAACCCTTTAGTAATTTTATTTAAACACCTATACAATTTCTCATGTAAAATCACTCAAATAAAACAGTTCTTTTTGCACTACACATCATCATAAAATAAAACCAGAACTTAGGCTATGTTTGCATTTTATTCTTCGCCTAGCACAAAAATATTCTATTTTCTTTTGTATAGTTTCACATCAAAACTGGTATTATTGAATGACCTTGTTTTTATGATACATAATACTACAAATTAATCGTTCCAATGTGTATCAATTACTTTTTGAATATGTGAGTAATTTGCATCTGTTTCATTTAAATCTTCTCTAAGCTTTATTAATTGTTCTTTTAAGTTTGCTATTACGTCCTTGTATTCAGGATTATTATAAGCATTGTTCATTTCCTTTGGGTCATTTTTCAAATCATAAAACTCCCATGCGACTGGTGTATCTTTAGTAAAATCGTTACCCCAACTTTTTTTATTCCATTTGGCTTCAGGGTTGCTTGTATCTGCCCAATACTTCCCATAAAAGAATATTAATTTATGCTCCTTAGTTCTTATTCCAAAATGCGCAGGATTTTGATGTCTATGTGCTAAATGCATCCAATAACGATAATATGTTGCTTGTTGCCATCCCTCTGGTTCTTTCCCTGTTTCTAGAATATGTTTAAAGCTATTGCCCTGCATATAATCTGGAGTTTTACCCCCTGCAAGTTCGATCATGGTTGGAGCAAAATCTGTATTGTTAATTATTGCATCTGTACGAATACCTGATTTTAGTTTTTTAGGATACCTAACAAAAAATGGCATACGCAGAGATTCATCATACATCCAACGCTTATCAATATAGTCATGTTCCCCTAGCATAAAGCCTTGATCTCCTGTATAAACTATTATTGTATTCTCTAGTAAATTTTCTGCCTTTAAATAGTCTATTAAACGTTTAACATTATCATCTACCCCTTTAACACATCTTAAATATCTTTTTAAATATTCTTGATATACTTCACTGGTATGCACATCTTCCTTTTTATCATTTTGCCATTTAACTAACGCACTAGTTTTTATATCTTTTGCATTCCCGTAGGCTTTGTAAACAGTACTATCCTTATATAGATTCATGGCTTGATTTCTAATTAAATTTCTATGGGAAACCGAAGATCCAATTACTCTTGTTAGCGAATCGTTTTTACCACGTGTTGCTACAGAACCGTTATTTTTGTTATCGTACATGCTCTCAGGTTCTGGTATAAAAGTATTAGCTAGGTAGTTATCATATCTTGGTGCATTAAAAAAATCATCATGGGGAGCCTTAAAGTGATGCATTAAAAAGAAAGGTTTGTTAGGATCTCTTTTCGTTTTTAACCAATCTAAAGTAATATCCGTTATCATATCAGAAGAATGCCCTTTAGTTTTAACCTTGTTTTCTGACCATGGCTGTTTATCTCCTCTTACTATAAACTCTGGGTTAAAATACTTTCCTTGTCCTGGCAATACTTTATAGTAATCGAAAGCAGCTGGTTCGTAATGCAAATGCCATTTTCCTACCATTGCTGTCTGATATCCTAATTTTTTAATTTCTTGAGGCAAAAACTGCTTTTCAGGTTTAATGCGTCCTTCTAAATCTAAAACACCATTTGTTTGAGGGTATTGCCCTGTAATTATCGAGGCTCTACTGGGTGTGCATATCGAATTGTTTACAAAACAATTGTCAAAAATCACACCTTCTCTAGCTATTTTATCTAAAGTAGGAGTTACATTTAAATTAGCAAGTCTACTCCCATAAATACCAAAGGCTTGACTCGTATGATCGTCTGACATGATATAGATTATGTTAGGCTTTTTTTCAGAAGGAATTTCTACTGCTTCTTTATCTTTACAAGAACATATACTTAACAGAGCTGAAAGTACTGTTAACCTTAAAATTTTGATAATTGTTTGCATAAATTTATTAGACGTTATTTTAACTAATTATGGTAATGGTAGTAAAGCTAATTAATATTTACAACAGAAAATAAGAGTTAAACGCTTATTAAAGTAACATATGATCATATTATTTATTTATATGATAATTTTTTCTAAATACATTTTTAAAGAGCGTATTAATTATCATCTAACAAATTGATAAACAGATACTTTTACACTTGGTCTTTTTTTAAAACTTTTTATCGAAAAAATTATCTTTTTACTTATAATTAATTGTAGATTAAGTTCGCTATTAATCAATTTACTTAAAAACATCAATAGGTTATATCATTTCTTAATGCAATATAACAATTGATGTTTTTGTTTTTAACCTAATTCTAATTTAACCATTCAAATAAGCCTCATACTTTATCATTACGCCTTATGGTTTAACCCATATTAATTTAAGAATTGCTTAACCTTTGTATAACATAACTCTTAACTAACAACTTTACCTTTGGACTATTGTTACAACACTAGCATTAGTTAGACTTCTTATGTCGAAGGAAACTAATGTTTTTTTTGTTTTATAGAATAATACCAATTCCCAAATGAATTTACTGAGTTAAAAAGTGTCTTTTGAAATGCTATCTTCAACATAAAAAAGAACCGTAACTACGGCTATGCTTATTTTTTCTGTATCGTATAATTCCAAAATCCATCATTTTTCTTTACAGTATATTCATTTAAGAATTGGTATAAATATTTAAAAGTGTAATTCTAAAAACAAAAACCCCAACCAAAAAGGTTAGGGCTATTATCTATAGAATTTTAGAGTATATTATTTACCCTCCAAAATCATCAAATCTTATATGCTCATCTGGAATACCAAAATCTTCTCCCATTTTTTGAACTGCTTTGTTCATTAATGGAGGCCCACAGAAATACAATTCTATATCTTCTGGTGATTCGTGATGATTTAAATAGTTGTCTATTACGCAATTGTGTATAAAGCCTACAAAACCATCTCCAGGTGCATCTATAGTTTCTTTTACTTTCCAATTATCTTCTGGTAAAGGTTCAGACAAGGCTAAGTAAAACTTAAAGTTAGGAAAGTTCTTTTCTAATTCGTAGAAATGATCTAAATAGAACAACTCTCTTTTAGAACGTCCACCATACCAATACGTTACTTTACGACCCGTTTTTAACGTTTTAAATAAGTGATATAAATGAGAACGCATTGGTGCCATACCTGCTCCTCCTCCTACATAAAGCATTTCACTTTCAGACTCATTAATAAAAAATTCTCCATAAGGTCCAGAAATTGTTACTTTATTTCCTGGCTTTTGTGCAAATATATAAGATGACGCTACCCCTGGATTAACATCCATCCAACCATTTTTAGAACGATCCCATGGCGGTGTAGCGATACGTACATTGAGCATGATATCACGTCCTTCTGCAGGATAAGAAGCCATTGAATATGCTCTTTCAACAATATCATCATTTTTCATTATTAATGGCCATAAACCAAATTTATCCCATTCTGCTTGAAATTTATCTGGTGTTTCATGTTCTTCTGGATGCGCTGTAATATCAATATCTGAATATTTAATCTCACACGGCGGAATTTCAATTTGAATATATCCTCCAGCCTTGTAATTCATATCTTCTGGAATACGTACCACAAACTCTTTAATAAAAGAAGCCACGTTATAATTACGAACAACTTCTGCTTCCCATTTTTTGATACCAAATACCTCTTCTGGTATTGTAATATTCATGTCTTGCTTCACTTTTACCTGACATGCTAAACGCGCACCATGTTTCAATTCTTTACGTGTAAAGTGAGGAGTTTCTGTTGGCAAGGCTTCGCCACCACCTTCTAAAACATGACATTCACATTGAATGCAGGTTCCACCACCACCACATGCCGATGGTAAAAATATTTTCTCATTTCCTAAAGTAGATAATAAACTACCTCCAGAAGCTACTTCGATTTCTTTTTCACCATTAATCTTGATTTTTACAGGACCAGACGGTGCTAATTTTTGTTTTACAAAGAGTAACAACCCAACTAATATTAGTGTTAAAACTAAAAAAGCGGCTACAGTTGCTACAATTGTTCCTGTTGTACTTGCTGCTAATATCATGTTATTCTATTACTTTTATTGTGTTATCAGCTACATCATTTTCATTACCCTTTTCTAACTCTATATTAGCTGTTTCATTTTTATCTTTTTTCTCTTCATCTCCTCCTGTTAGCATGCCTCCAAAGCTCATAAACCCAATAGCCATTAAACCAGTTATGATGAATGTGATGCCTAACCCTCTTAATGCTGGAGGAACATTAGAGTATCTTATCTTCTCACGAATAGCTGCAATGGCTAGAATTGCTAAAAACCATCCTATACCAGAACCTAATCCATAAACCGTTGCTAAACTTAACGTTGGTATTTCACGAGACTGCATAAATAAAGACCCTCCTAAAATAGCACAATTTACAGCAATTAGGGGTAAGAATATACCAAGAGAGTTATACAATGCTGGTGCAAATTTTTCAACAATAATTTCAACTAATTGTACCATGGTAGCAATAGTTGCAATAAACATAATAAAAGATAAGAAGCTTAAATCGTAAGACGCATACTCTTCACCTAACCAACTTAGAGCTCCTGGTTGTAATATATATTGATCTAATAGCCAGTTTAGAGGTACTGTAACTAGTAATACAAAAATTACTGCGGCCCCTAAACCAACTGCTGTTGATACCTTTTTTGATACTGCCAGATAAGAACACATTCCCAAGAATACCGAGAATACCATGTTATCTATGAATATCGACTTTAAAAATAATTCTAAATGTTCCATATATTTTTAGTTGTTAGTTGTTAGTTTCTAGTTGTTAGTATAATAACCAATAACTAGTAACTAAAAACCAATTTTAGTCTTCGATTAATGCTTTGTTTCTTGTACGTTGTACCCAAATAATAATTCCAACAACAATTAGTGCCATAGGAGGCATAATCATAAATCCGTTGTTTTCATAACCAATAGCATATAGTCCTGTTTTTTCTATAGGATCTCCTAAAACTTTATATCCTAATAAAGTTCCAGCGCCTAAAAGCTCTCTGAAAAAAGCCACTATTATTAATATCGCACCATAACCTAATGCATTACCGATACCATCTAAAAACGATTTCCAAGGCCCATTACCTAATGCAAATGCCTCAAAACGTCCCATGATGATACAATTAGTAATAATTAATCCTACGAATACAGATAATGTTTTACTCAATTCGTAAGCAAAAGCTTTTAATACCTGATCTACTATAATTACTAAGGCTGCAACAACAATAAGCTGTACTATAATTCTAATTTTAGAAGGAATGATATTTCTCATTAAAGAAATAACTACGTTACCTATACCTAAAACAAATAATACTGAAACCGACATTACAATTGCTGCTTCTAACTCTGCAGTAATTGCTAAAGCTGAACATATTCCCAATACCTGAATGGTAATTGGGTTATTATCCGCTAACGGATCTTTAATTAATGCTACGTCTTTTTTTGATAATAATCCCATAATTATTTTAATGTTTTAAAATAAGATACATACTGGCTTAACTCCGATTTAAGCATTGCCGAAACACCGTCTCCTGTAATAGTTGCTCCTGCTATTGCATCTACCTCATTATCATTTTTATCTGTGTTTTTTGGATCGTTGTTTCCTTTGGCTACTCTAATACCTTTAAAAGTTCCATTACTCATTAAATTTTCACCAATAAAATCATCCATAAAAAAACGTTGTTTGATATTAGCTCCCAAACCAGCTGTTTCTCCTTTATGATCAAAGTAAGCGCCTTGAACAACCATGCTTTTATCCATAGCAATGTATCCCCATATAGCGTCCCAAAGTCCTTTTCCTCTAATTGGTGCTATGTAAAATGTTTTACCATCTTTTTCTCCTACAAATAACGGTAAACGTCTTGCTTTACCTGCTTTTGCATTTGCTTGCTCTTTCTTAACGTCTATTAAGTAAGCTTCGTTATCTTCAGAAACTTTACCGTCTTGAATTACTAATTGCTTAGTAATGTACTTTTTGAACAATTCTGGAGCTTCGTTAGTAGAAACAAAAACGGCACTACTCTCATCATTATCATTTACACCCATAGCGTAAAGGATATTTTGTTGCTTTTCTAAACGTTCATTATTATCTATTCTTGGTCTTAAAGCAGAAGCAGTAAAGGCCAACAATCCACCTACTACTATTACCATAGCAATGGCAAATAGTATTGTATATACATTAGAATCTGTTTTATTACTCATGGCTTAAACAGTTTTAGCTTTTAAACGTTTCATTCTTTTCTTTACATTACCTTGAACCACGTAATGGTCTATAGTTGGTGCAAATACATTCATTAATAATATCGCTAACATCACACCTTCTGGATATGCAGGATTAAATACACGTATTAATATGGAGATAAACCCTATTAAAAATCCATAAATCCATTTCCCTCTGTTAGTTTGTGATGCTGTAACAGGATCTGTTGCCATAAATACGGTACCAAAGGCAAAACCACCAATTAATAAATGATGCCAGAACGGTGTATTGGCCAAACCAAAAAACTTAGCTGGCATAATATCTGCCACGCCGTTAAAAATAAGCCCCATTGCTAGAGCTCCTAGTACAGAGGACAACATAATTCTCCAGCTTCCTATTTTAGAAAAGATTAAAAACAGACCTCCTAACAGTATTAATAACGTAGAAGTTTCTCCAACCGAACCTGGAATAAACCCGTTAAACATATCCATAACACTATAACCAACATCATTATTTTGAGCTAAACTCCCCAATATGGTTTCTCCGGAAATAGCATCTGGAGTTCCTGCTCTTTCTACAGCTTCATGAACCCATACTTTATCCCCAGACATCCAAGTTGGATATGCGAAGAATAAAAATGCTCTTATAGTTAAAGCTGGATTTAAGATATTCATTCCTGTTCCTCCAAATACTTCTTTACCAATAACAACACCAAAGGCTACTGCTACAGCTAACATCCATAAAGGTATATCTACTGGTACAATTAATGGCACTAACATTCCAGTTACTAAGTAACCTTCTTCAATTTCGTGACCTTTAATGATACAGAAAATAAATTCAATCGCTAAACCTACTACATAGGACACTATTACTAATGGTAACACTTTTACAAGCCCTATCAAAAAGTTATCTAATGACCAGAATTCTCCGCTAAAAAATCCAGCAGACACTTTTGAAATTTCACCTAATGCAACATGGTGTTGGTATCCTGCATTAAACATTCCAAAGATTAAACATGGTACTAACGCCATAATCACGGTGTTCATGGTACGCTTTAAATCATCAACAGATTTTATATGCGTTCCTCCATGAGTTACCTCATCGGGCATATACAAGAATGTATGAAAACCGTTAAACAGGGGCGCCATTTTGGTGCCCTCATACTTCTTTTTTAATTTATGTAAATTACTTTTTAAACCCATTATCCTATCTCTTTAAGCATTAAGTCTAAACCTTCTCTTATTATTTTTTGATGTGGTTGTTTAGACACACAAACAAATTCCGTTAACGCGAAATCTTCTGGAGCTACTTCATACATACCTAAAGCTTCCATCTCATCTAAATCTTTATACATACATGCTTTTAATATTTGCATTGGATAAATATCCAGAGGAAATACTTCTTCGTATGTTCCAGTGGTTACGAATGCACGATGTTCTCCGTTAGTATTCGTATTTAAATCATATTTCTTTTTTGGAGATAGCCATGAAAACGTCAACGCTCTGGAAGTAGATATTTTATTGAATACAGGCTTATTCCACCCAAACAACTCATAATCATCCCCCTCAGGAATAACAGAAATAACATTACTGTAATAGTCCAAATGTCCATCTGGCTGCACTTGTTTTCCGCTTAAAACATTTCCAGAAATAATTCTGGCATTAGCATCTTTTGGAATACCTTTATCGTAAACCATAGTTGCTACCTCACTACCTAGCTTAGTAACAAAATATCTTGGTTTTTCTACCAAAGATCCAACTAAAGCCACAATACGCTCGGCATTAAACTTACCCGTTAATAACAGTTCACCTATTATTACTAAATCTTGAGCATTTACTGTCCAGACTACTTCGCCTTTGTTAATTGGGTCTATTTTATTAATTTGAGTACCTACATTCCCAGAAGGATGTGGTCCCGAAACTTTATGAATTTTTGCTCCTGTTATATTTGCTAAAGGAGAATTTGAATTCTTACCAACCGATATGTGTACATCCCCTTCGGTTAACTTCACCAATGCATCAACTGCTGCTTGCAATTCAGTTTCCTTTCCTTGCAATGTAAAATCTAAGTCTGCTGCTAAAGGTGCACTTGCATAAGCTGAAATAAAAATTGCTTTAGGTGTTTTTTCCGGATTGGCAATAACATCATAAGGGCGTTGCTTTATAAAAGGCCAACATCCCGAGGCTAATAAATGTTCTTTTATGCTTCCTGCATCAGATGAGGCTACATTTAACTTACCATTGTCTTGGTAAGTCTGCTCTTTATCAGCCTGAATTTTAATTGCTAAAATTTTACGTTTTTCACCACGAGCTATTTCAATAATTTCTCCAGCAACTGGCGATGCAAACTTTACGCTTTCATCTGATTTATCGTAAAAAACAGCTTCTCCTGCTTTTACTTTACTACCAACTTTAGAAATTAATTTAGGAATAACACCGTGGAAATCTTCAGGTCTTAATGAATAAAAGTTACTAAGAATAGCCTTTTCAGAGGTTTTTTCCGCTTCGCCTTTAAGATTAATGTCTAGACCTTTTTTAATGCGAATGTCGTTTGACATATTTTGTTTAAATTGAGATTAGTGTCCAAAAATCGGTGCAAAAATACGAATTAATAACATAAAAATTATTCAAATAAATACACGTTATCTATTTATATCTATTCTAAATAAATTCCTATGTATTGGAAAATTATTGATTAAAATTTAATGTTTAGCATTTCTTAGTTAGAAGAAAGAAGTTGGAAGCATGAAGAAAATTCTTCATACTCCAAATCTCATGCTTCTAACTTAAAACTTTATTACAACACCATAGTAACTACAATAGAACTGCAAGTTTTTACGTTTAACTAGATAGTAAAAAAACACGCTTAGGCATGGAATTTGTTTATATTTACAACATTAATCTATCTTATAATGCTTAGTAAAATTAAATTGTTTGCCTTACTACTAGTGTTTTCTCTTTCAGTTAAAGCTCAAGTTCAAGAAGTAAGTCCCCCAGACTATATAAAAACAATCATTTTTAAAGGGAATACACCCGAGAGTCAATTACCTATTTTAAAATTAGGAGACAGATTAATTTTAGAATTCGATGCCTTAAATGGAGATGAAGAAGATTACTACTACAAGATAGAACATTTTAATTATGACTGGACACCTTCTGTATTAGTAAAAACCGAATATCTTGACGGTTTTGACAATCAGCGTATAAGAAATTACGAGAATTCGTTAAACACCTACCAAATCTATTCAAATTATAAATTAACAATACCAAATCAATTTATAAGAGGTTTAAAGGTTTCTGGAAATTATTTATTATCTATTTACAATAGTGATGATGACCTTGTTTTTTCTAGAAAATTTATGATTTATGAAGATATAGCTAATGTAGGGGTTGCCATAAAACGATCCAGAGATGTTCAATTTGTACAAGAGAAACAGAGTGTAGACATCACCATATCTTCTGGAAGTATCCAATTTACCAATCCCTCAAATACAGTTAAGGCCTTAATTGTACAAAACAACAATCTAAACACTGCTATTACTGGTTTAAAACCTCAGTATACACTTGGTAATAAACTCATTTACAAATACACTTCAGAATCTAGTTTTTGGGCTGGAAATGAATATTTCTTTTTTGAAAACAAAGATGTACGTGCTTCCAATAACGGCATACGTTCTATAGATTTACAAGATTTATATCACAACTATCTATACACTAACATTCCAAGACTCAATAATCCATATACTTACAATCCAGATATAAATGGTAATTTTTTAATTACAGCTTTAGATGTTGACGACACAAGTATTGAAGCAGATTATGTATGGCTATTTTTTTCATTACGTCTTGAGCAACTCCCTAAAGAAAAATCCATTTATATCTATGGTAATTTCAACAATTATACCCTAGACGATGCTACAAAAATGAATTATGATAGCGACCATAGTGTATATGCTAAAGCGCTGCTTTTAAAACAAGGGTTTTACAACTATAAATATGTTGTTTTAGATGAAAAGGGAAATTTAGATGAAGGCGCCATTGGCGGTAATTTTTATCAAACCGAAAATAATTACAAAGTTATAGTATACTACCGTGATTTAGGTGCCCGTTTCGATAGAATAGTTGGCTTAGGTGAAACTAATTCTGTAAACATCTCCAACTAAACAAAAGTCCAGAAACAAGTATTTTAACGTATTTTAAGCAACTCAAATTAAATTTTGTTATTTTTGCTTTACCAAAAGCATTGTGTATCAAACAATAACATGATTCAACAAGTAACTAAAGGCATAAAAATTTCAGTAGAGACTAATTTTGAAGGTTCTTTTTATAAGAACTACAAAATACAGTACGCCTTTAATTATACCATTACAATTGAAAACCAAAGTAAAGACTCTGTACAGCTCTATGCGCGACACTGGGAAATTTTAGATGCACTAAATAATGTTGTTACCGTTTCTGGTGAAGGTGTTGTTGGAAAAAAGCCTGTTTTAAAACCAGGTGAATCTCACACTTATACTTCTGGTTGCTTACTTACCTCTCCATTTGGAGCCATGCAAGGACATTACAATATGGTAAACTTTACTACCACCAAAAAGTTTCAAGTAACCATCCCTACATTTAATTTAAGTGCTGCTTTTGCTATTAATTAAGTGCAAACCATTATTCAAACTAGTAAATCCTATTTTTTAATATAAGAACAAAACATGCTGTTTAATTTTGTTTTAAATAACTCGATGTAACCGATACCATACCCCAAACATAATGTTCTGATTGTCAGTTCGAGTGATTTCTGAGATTATCGAAATCAAAATATATTTTGATTGAAGATACCAAGCGAAGCTTAAAAATTATATCGAGAACAACTTAAAAAAGACTTCTCGATACATTTTTCTCCTTAAGGTCGAAAAATACTCGAAGTGACATTTTCAAAAATTTGATTTACAGTGATTTAAACTTTCAGTTTATATCGAGTTCACGTTAAACAGCATGCTTTAAAATTTTATTCTCTTTATTAAATGCATTATTTGTTTTTAAAACAATACATAAATTTAATCCTTAACAAGCTTAAACACTACATTATCGATTTTCACAACATAAATCCCTGGTATCAATTTATCTATTTGAATACCAGAATTTACGTTAGATAATTTTGTGTTCACTATTTCCTGTCCACCTAAATTATAAATCGATACTTCTTTTGATTTAACGATTCCTGAAATAAAAATTTTATCTGTTGCAGGGTTAGGATATAACGCAACCTGCTTATCCTTATCAAAATCTATAGTACTTAAAGAAGCAATTACAGAAAGTACAACACCCTCGCTACCATACTCAACTGTATCCCAGGCTAAACCTGTTGGTAAATTTGGCAAGTTTTCAGTTGCAAAAGTTCCCGAAATATTTCTACCTTGATCTAATATTGTAAAACTGTCTCCTAAAGAAGGCTCAAAACCATCTACAAGATTAACATTTAAAACTCCATCTAATGTTGCATCTCTATCTACAATTAACTGATCATAAGTATCTCCTGCTGTTGTTCCTCCCAAATCTATATTCAATGATCCAGAGGTAGTTTGCGTATAACTTGTAAAAAAACCATTTAGTTTATATGAACCAGTTGCATCACTTGAGTTGCCAGGAGCTATAATACCATCACTAGAAAAATTCCCAGAATGTTCTGTATTTATCCCACTAAGGGTACCCAAATTATTTATTTGAGCTCCAAAACTATTATTCATAGTTCCGTTATTTTCTATTTCACCAACGGCAATTATAAAAATTGATGTTTGATTTTCAAAAGTACCATTATTTGTAAGCTTACCACCTCTAACTGAAAAATCATCTGCTGTATTGGTTAAAGTACAATTAGTAGCTATTGTTAATGTACTATCATTTTGGTTAGTATAAACACTACCTGATGTACAATTTAGAGCAGCAAAATCACTAATAGTTATGTCCTTTGAGTTATTTAAATTCCCCCTATTTATTAAAGATGAAGAAAAACCACTTACAGTTATATCACCACTATTGTCTATTCTTCCATCGACATCGGTAGTAAAAGTTCTTGATATAGATAATACACTATTTGCATTATTTCTAAATGTGCCTCTATTAATTACTTCCCCGTTTGTAACCGTAAAGACCCCATTATTATTCAAGATTATATTTGCTGTAGCGGTTTCAGATTTATTTTCAAATTTACCAGAAGCTATTTCCACAGTACCACTATTTGAAAAAACACCATCGTTAATAATTGAAGAAACTAAACTCGTTACTCTGATTGTTCCTCCAAACAAAGTAATATTCCCTAAATTAGTTAAAGTACTATTATTTGTAATCACTAGTTCTGAAGGATCGTTCGCAATTATCCTTCCATCATCTTGAGTCGTTATTTGAGTACGGCTAAAAGTGGCCATGTTGTTATTAACTAAACCACCTAAAATTGTAATAACTGGTGTACCACTTGAAGAACTAAAACTTTCTATGGTTCCATTATTTGTAACTATTGTAGGGGCTGCAATAGTTAATTCCCCTAAAATTTCAACAGTGTCTACAGCTGCAATGGTAGTCCCTGGATAATTTCCATTTCTCCATTGCGTTGTATCTGTCCAATTACCATTCCCTTCAAAGACAAAAGTGGTTTGCGAGTAGGTTAATAATGTAGCAAATAAAGCTACAATTAAAAAAGATTTGCGTTTCATAATGTTTAAATAGTATATTTTAAGCACAATGATACATAAACAAAAAAAAAGAAACTGTTTAATTTTTGTTAAACAGTTTCTTTCTACGAAAAAATTAAGTTTTTTAGTTATCCTGAACTTTTTTACTCTTTTTACCATCAGGCTTTTTCGCTCCTGGAGCAACATGAGATGTCTTTCTATAAGAATCAAACCTCATAATACTTTGATAATGCCAGCTATTGTATACGTGAGATAATCCCCAATCAAAAATCTTTGTTGGATTATCTGTTGTTGCTTCTATAGATCTATTTAAACCTATAGCATGTGGCATATTAGCGCCTTTAACAGCACCTCTAATCTCAAAATTAATACCATCTGGTGAAAATTGGAATGTATTTCTTTCTGGCCCATCTGTAGTCACTAAAGATGCAATACCGCCATCTACAGGCCATACACAAATTTCGTGTCCAGAGTTAGTAATTGGATTATACTTAGACTTTACATAAGGCCCTTTAGGATTATCTGCAACGGCTACACCATGACGAATTTGACGTCCTCCAAATAAAATCTCCTCACCCATTTGCTCGCCTTTGTAGTATAAATAAAATTTACCTTTGTAAGGCAAAATACAAGGATCGTGTACCTTATGAGAATCGAAATCTCCTTTTTTCTCTACATTAAAACGATTTTGCTCTTCACCTCTCCAAACACCATTATCAGCTGGCTTTAAGATTGGTTCTACACTTTTTTCCCAAGGTCCATAAGGCGACTTAGACCACGCTAAACCAACTTCATTTTTAGTACGCACATCATACGGAGACTTAATAGTTTGGTAACACAAGTAATACATACCATCCCATTCCATGACTTCTACTGTAAAGATAGAACGATCGTCGTAAGTGCCTTTTTTACCTAAAGGTACTGCTGGTGCTTTATCTTCTTTCCAAGTCCATCCATCTTCTGAAGTTGCATGCCATACCGTACAACGGTCCCAAGGGAATACTTTATCGTTTTCTATATCCCCTCCAAAGCCATTAGTTACACCTGTACTTCTTGAATACCAAACATGATACAATCCGTCTACTTTAATTACTGCCGAAGGATCACGACGCACAACACCTTCTTCATAAGCTAAATCTCCTTTTAAAGGTTTCATTGCGTTAAAAACGCGATACCAATCGTTTTCAACATATTTCCATTGTAATGCCCTTTTTGATGCAGCACTTAAATAATCTTTATTCGTTATTCCAAAACGATCCAATTTTTTTTCACTAAGATCTAGCGTTTCTTTCTTTTCTTCGGAATCTTTACAATCACAGTCTGCTGCTTTTTGCTGACAAGAAAATAGACTTATTCCTAATGCTATAGGAATGATATATTTTAATTTTTTCATCTGTTTAAAATTTTTTAATTTCTGAATGTTCAAAACATTTGAATACATTCAGGAACTCACATAAATTTTAATCATTTCTCTTTGTGAATTTAAAATGACGAAAACTTATGTTCGTTTCATGTTATTATTTATTGTTTTCTGATTTATTTTTAACCTAAAGTATTAGAATATGCTATAATTATTATACCCACAACCATACATGTTAATCCCATGTATAAAAAGTTTTTTGCTTTTGATGATGCTTTCACCCATTCTTTAGTGATTAAACCACTTACAATAGCTGTTACAACACAAGCTGTATTAAAGATGGCGTAACCTACACTTCCTCCTAATTTTTGCCCTAACCTAAAAGCTGCATAAGCAAAAATTACCGAAGCTGCAAAGTTAAAAACCCCCATAATTGTAGTCATTAATAAATTATTTCCTAAATGAGGTGTTTTAAATTTACCCCATAATTTCTTAGCTGTTAACTGCTGCGCAAAGTAAAGTGCAATAGCAACACCACCTGCCATATAAATTATATACATGATTGCAATGGCACTTTTCCAAGATTCGTTACCTTTTGCTACAACTGCTTCGTTTATAATTTCTGCGCCTTCTGCATTAGCATAACTAAAACCAGTTGCTAATAAACCTCCAACTATAGCAATAATAATACCTGTACCTACAGAACCTTTTTTATTTTCATTAGTAGTATCACCTTCTTCATCTTTTTGACGAATAATTCCTGCTTTACCGTTAGCGATTACACCAAGAAGTACAACTGCTAGTCCACCTAATATTGTCATTAATACATTCGACTCTGGGAAACCTACTTTAATAAAAGGCAATAATGACCCTACAAGTATTATAGTTCCAATAAAAATGGCAAAACCTAGAGATAATCCTATATGGTTAATTGCTTTACCCCACATCATAGCTCCAATACCCCATAAAATACTAAAGAAAATCATTTTCCATAGTACGCCAGAGGGTATAGATCCTAACACATCTGCAAACCCATCTATTAATAAGAATGCTGCAATATTAGGCACTATAAACGTGTTGATAAAGAAGAACATACTCCATGTATTCTCAAACTCATAGTCCTTTGTAAATTTTTCTGGTAAGGCATAAAGCCCTAGTAACAATCCAGCAAGTATTGCAAATAAAACACCTGTTATCATAATTATAAATTTTAAGTTTAGTTAATTAATTTCTTTTCTATTACCAATCGAATTTAAAAACAGTAGTGCTTTTAAATTCTTCACCTGCTTTTGTGATTGATTTTGGAGAATTAGCAATATTAGGTCCGTTAGGATACCTGTGTGTTTCACAACAAAAACCTTTAAACTTTCCATACTGTTGCCCATCTTCTCTCTTTATAGCATCGGATGTGTATTTACCCGTGTACAAAAGCATACAAGGCTCGGTTGTCATAACTTTTAAAGATCTTCCTGAATCTGGACATTTTATGCTAGCAGATTCTATGAGTTTGGCATCTTCGTTATCCAATACATAAAAGTGCTCAAAACCACCCCCAATTGCTTTATGTGCATCTCCTATACGTGTTGGTTTTTGCATATCATCTGCTTCACCTTCAACATTAACAATATTTCCTGTAGCAGCACCTGTTTCGTCTAGCTCTAACCTTTTGCTGGCATTTACCTGAGCATGATGACACTCTACATTGGAGTGAAACGCATTTAAGTTAAAATATGTATGATTTGTTAATGATAAAGGTGTATCCTGGTCTGGTGTTGCTTTATAATCTATATTTAAAGCATTATCTCCTGTTAATGTAAAAGTTACTTCAACATCAACATTTCCTGGAAAACCTTCTTCTAAATCCTTACTCAGTAATGTCATTTTAACTCCAGATCCATTTGAATTTTCAAATGTTTCTGCATTCCAGATTTTCTTATCGAATCCAACGTTACCTCCATGTAAATTATTAGGTCCGCAATTATCGGCTAATTGATACGCTTTTCCATTTAATGAAAATTTAGAGTCTTTTATTTGAGAACAATAACGACCAACTGTACCTCCAAAATATGGTGCATTCTCTACATAATCCTTACCAAAATAACCATCAAGCGTATCAAATCCACAAGCTATATTCTCAATATTACCTTTACTATCAGGAACTTTAATTGTAGTAACCGTAGCGCCATAATTGGTGATTTTTACTTCTACACCATTATCGTTCTTTAAAGCGTATTCCTTAATCGCTTCACCAGAATAATTTCCGAAATCTGAAATGTTTATACTCATAGTTAGTTTATGTTGTTAAATTTTGATTATTTTTCTTCGTAAGGCGCTAATTTTTCCCAATTAAATATAACACCTACACCTGGGTAATCTGGAGCTACTGCCCTATGATTTTCTACCACTAATGGTCTTGTTGTATATTCATCAATAGGAAAACTATGCACCTCTAACCAGCCTGAATTAGGCTGAGAAGATACTAAACTTACATGTAATTCTTGCATGCCATGAGAACATGCTGGTATACCATGCTTATCTGCTAATCTTGCAGCAGCTAACCAACCTGTTACACCGCCACAATTTGATGCATCTGGTTGCACAAAAGATAGTTTTGCTTGATCGAATGCATATTCAAACTCATGTATAGTGTGTAAATTTTCCCCCATAGCTAATGGAAAACCTGTAGCATCTACAATGTCTCCAAAACCTTTATAATTATCTGGGATAATTGGCTCTTCAAACCAAGTAATATCATACTGTTTAAATCCTTCTATTGCTTTAATGGCCTTCTCAACCGTCATAGAATAATTAGCATCTACCATAAAAGTTACATCTGGACCAATATATTCTCTTACTGCTTTAATGCGTTCTAAATCTTCTTCTAAATTATCTCTCCCTATTTTTATTTTTACAGCATTATATCCTTTCTCCAAATACCCTTTCATATTGCTTAAAAGCTTTTCTATTGGATACATTAAATCAATACCGCCACAGTATGCTTTACATGTATTTCCATGACCTCCTGCCATTTTCCACAATGGTTGCCCTGCTTTTTTACATCGTATATCCCATAAAGCGATATCTACAGCAGAAATTGCAAAAGATGCAATCCCTCCACGACCAACATAGTGGATATGCCATTCTAAAAAGTCGTAAATCCCCTCTACATCTGTTCCATCTTTACCTACCAGAGCATCTGCAAAATCATGTTCTACCATAGCTTTTATTGCAAAACCACCTTTTCCTCCTGTATAGGTGTAACCTGTCCCTTCACTTCCATCTTCTAGAGTAACGGTTACAGTAACTAGCTCAAAATGGTAATGATCACCATGCTTAGCATCAGACATTACTTCTGGTAATGGCACTGTAAATAAGCGCGCTTTTACGTTTGATATTTTTGTACTCATTATTACTATTAATCTATTTTAATTCTATTAATACTTCTGCTAGTCTCACAGATTCTAAGGCTATACTTCTTTTACTTGACAATGCCCATAAACAACTATTTTACAGAAACCTACCAGCATAACGTTTTAACTTCTATATTCCTTTGCTTAATATTTTATTAAGCAAATACAAACAGTCGTTTTTCCTCAACATTAAGACGCTGCTTGCATTTTTCTTCAAGTGTTATTGCCTGAATTAAAAATCCACTCTTTTGTTAAAAGAGATAGACGCTTCAAACCATTTAAACTCACTTTTGAGTATAAATGCTCAAAAGTGAGTTTAAAATAATAGAAATTGTGATTAAGAAACGACTCATCTATTTATTAAGCACTATGCTTTGTGTCTTACATAAAAAGTTTTCTTCTCTAAATATTGCTCAAATCCATATTTTCCATCTTCACCACCAGAACCAGAAAGCTTATAGCCATTATGGAATCCTTGATGTTGCTCACCATGCCCTCTATTTACATAAATTTCACCATATTCTAACTCTTCATTACACTTCATAATAGTGTTCATATCGTTAGTAAATACCATAGCTGCTAATCCGTACTCACAGTCATTTGCATACCCGATAACTTCTTCAAAAGTTTTGAACTTTAATACTGGTAAAATTGGCCCAAAAGACTCTTCATGAACGATCGTCATGTCCTGAGTTACATTTGTTAAAACTGTAGGCTCAAACCAATATCCTTTTTCAAACGCTGCGCCTTCTGGTTTTTTACCTCCTGCTGCGATAGTAGCACCTTCTTTTACAGAAACTTCTACTAAGTGCTCCATGTGCTTTAACTCACTAGCATTTACTTTTGGCCCCATATCTGTTTCTTCTAACATTGGATCACCAACTTTAATTTCTGCAACTTTAGCTAAGAATTTTTTCATGAAAACATCATAGATATCTTCGTGAATGTACATACGTTCATTACAAGTACAAACTTGTCCGCAGTTATCGAAACGTGAGTGTAATGCAGCATCTACTGCAGCATCAATATCTGCATCGGCAAACGCTATAAATGGTGCTTTACCTCCTAATTCTAATTGAACATGTGTTAGATTGTTTGCAGCAGCGCGAGCAATGCTTTGTCCTACCGGTGTAGAACCTGTCATTGTTATCATTTTAGTAATTGGACTTTCAACTAAAGCGTTACCCATAGCGCGACCTGGTCCCGTTAAAATATTGATAACACCTTTAGGAATTCCTACTTTATTAGCTAAATCTCCTAATTCTAAAGTAGCCAATGGTGTTTCAGATGTTGGTTTAATTACAATTGTATTACCTGCAACTAAAGCAGGCCCTAGTTTACGTCCTGCTAAAGCTAATGGGAAATTCCAAGCAGTAATTGCAACAACTACGCCTTTAGGAATTTTTTGAATCCAGATTTGCTCATTTGGATTATCTGAAGGAATAATATCTCCTTCTATTCTACGAGCTCCTTCAGCAGCATATCTAATAAATGATGCTGTTACGGCTACTTCAAAACGAGCCACCTTTAAAAGCTTTCCTTGCTCTTTTGTTAATAATACCGCTAAACGCTCATTATTAGCATCTATTTCGTCTGCTAATTTGTACAATAAATCTGCACGCTCTTTAGCTGGCAATTTTTTCCATGATTTTTGTGCAGCTTCAGCAGCTTTTAAAGCTTCAATAGCTTCTTCTGGAGTTCCGTTTTGAACTTTAGCTACTACTTCTTCGGTTGAAGGGCTAACAATATCAATAGTCTCTCCTGAAGTTGATGTTTTCCATTCACCATTAATAAATAACTGGTATTCTTTAATATCTGCCATAATTTTTGATATTTATTTTTACTAAATTTTTCTAGAATTATTAATTCTAAAGCACAACATATAATCTCTAAAAAAACCTAGTTATTATATGTTAGTTATTATATAATTGAAAATAATATTGTGCAACTACTTTATTTTAGATACGTAAATTTTATCTACCCATCCATCCACCATCAACAAGTGTGATGGATCCATGCATGTAATCTGAAGCACTAGAACACAAGAATACTACTGGCCCTGCAAAATCTTTTGGCTCACCCCATCTTCCAGCAGGAATTCTTGCTAAAATAGAATCTGCACGCTCTGGGTTGTTACGTAATGCTTCTGTATTATCTGTTGCAATATATCCTGGCGCAATACCATTTACATTTACACCTTTACCAGCCCATTCGTTGGCAAATGCCATAATCATTTGTCCTATAGCACCTTTACTTGCTGCATAACCTGGTACTGTTATCCCGCCTTGGTATGTTAATAACGATGCTGTGAAAACGATTTTACCCGAACCTCTTTCCAGCATATCTTTACCAATTTCTCGGGTTAAGATAAATTGTGCATTTTGGTTCACTTCTATAACCTTATCCCACATTTCATCTGGGTGTTCTGCCGCTGGAGTTCTTAAAATAGTTCCTGCATTATTAACCAAAATATCTATTTGAGAGTGGTTTGCTTTCACCTCTTTTATAAAAGTGTAAAGCGCCTCTCTATTTGAAAAATCACATTGATATGCTGTAAATTTTCTACCTATTGCAGTAACTTCTTTTTCTATAGCACTACCTTCTAATTCTAAAGATGCTGAAACACCTATAATGTCTGCTCCTGCTTCTGCTAAAGCAATTGCCATCCCTTTTCCAATTCCTCTTTTACAACCTGTAACTATTGCTACCTTTCCTTCTAAACTAAAGCTGTTTAAAATACTCATATCTTTATTATTTGTTGAATCGTTGATTTGTTTTATTGTTAAATCGTTGATTTGTTTATACGCTAAATCGTTGATTTGTTTTATCGTTGAATCGTGTTATTGTTAAACTCTGAACGTTTAAACAGTTACACAATTCAACACTAATTATTATAATTGACAGTCCATCAAAACTTTAAGACCATCAGGGTTTTTATCTATATTTTCAAAAACTTGTTGAATATTACTCAATGGCTGTACATCTGTAATCATTTCTTCAAATGGCAATTCGTTTGCTGTAATTAAGGCTATAGACTTTTCGTAATCTTCTTTTTCATACACACGAGCTCCTATTAATTTTAATTCTTTCCAGAAAAATTTGAATAAATTCACAGGCTTTGGTTCTCCGTGAATAGCTACCATTACTATTCTACCTCTAATTCCTGCCACTTCTGTCATTACATCTAAGGCTGGCTGCACACCTGCTACTTCAAAAACTACATCTGCTTTTCTACCTTCTGTTTTTCCATGCACATAATCTACTAAATCTACCTCTAGAGGACTTACAGCATCAAACCCTAAGGCTTTTGCTTTAGCTATTCTAACTGGATTTACTTCTGAAATAATGACCTGAGCTCCTACTTCCTTGGCAACCATTGCTACCAATAACCCTATTGGACCACCTCCTAGTACAACTGCTGTTTCTCCTGCTACTAACCCACTTAAACGAACATCGTGTGTTGCTACTGATAATGGCTCTATAAGCGCTGCTAACTTTAAATCGGTATTTTCTTTTAGTTTATGCAATGTAAATGCTGGAACATTCCAGTATTGTTGCATAGAACCTGGGCTATCTATTCCTATAAAATTTAATTCTTCACAAATATGATTAAACCCTTTATCTGATGGCTTTGCTTTAGTATCGTCTAATGGACGTACTACCACCTTGTCTCCTGCTTCATATCCTGAAACCCCTGCCCCAACAGCATCTATTGTTCCTGACATTTCATGACCAATAGTTTGTGGCATATCTACTCTTTTATCCATCATACCATGGTAAATATGGACATCTGTACCACACACTCCTGAATAGGCTACTTTAATCCTTACTTCACCTTCAGCTGGTTCTTGTTTTTCTGTTTGAATAACTTTAAAGGTCTTATTACCTTCGTACTGCGTTGCTATCATTTTATAAATTTAGTTTCAAATAGTAAACCTGTTTCTTATTTGAAACAAATATACTTTTATTTTAGTTTACAATGTTTTTAAAAAACACTTTTTTACCTGTTAATTTTAAATGTTTTGCCTAGACATAATCTAAACAATTTTTCATTCATCTAATTTAATACATTATATAAGAATAATCTTAATATTATTATTAAGATTTCAATGTATTAATATAGCCTAACTTTTTGGATATTTCCAGAGCATATTTAGATATAATTGATCCTTTAGCAGCAAACTCTTCGTGAGGTAATCTTCCATGTGGCGCCGTAATCCATAACGATGCTATTGGATATCCATATTCATTAAATATTGGAGCTCCAATACAGTGTATTCCTTTAATATCTTCCCCGTTATCTATTGCAAAACCTTTTTGCCTTACTTCTTCTAATTGATCTCTAAATACTTTTTTTGAAGTTATTGTATTCCCTGTAAAGGGTTTAAACACCATTTTCTTTAAAACAGCATTCAATTCTGCTTCTGGCAAAAATGCTAATATAGACTTTCCTCCAACCGAACTATGCAAGTAAAAATGAGTGCCCTGTTCTACATATAATTTAACTGGATAAGATGACGACACTTGTTCTAAAATCGCACCTTTATTATCTATAATTACCCCCAGCATAACAGATTCCTTAAGCTCATCTCTTAACGCTCTCATGACATCTATAGAAACCTCTACAATGCTTTGTTCATTCATTGAAGAAATACCAAGCGTAAGTAGTTTTCTAGAGAGTGTTATTTTTTTTGTGGTCTCATTTTTCTGTAAATAGTTTTTAGAAATTAATGTACTCGTAATTCTAAAAGCACTTGATTTTGAAATGGATAAACTTTCAATAATTTCAGCCAGTGTTAACCCTTGTTTATGAATAGCCAACAACTCAATTATTAACAATCCTCTTTCTAAATTAGGCACATTGTTTGTCGATTTAGAATCTCCGTTGTCTTTATTCATTAGTTAGTTTTAGTAGAACGTCAAAAATAACACTTTCTATCTCAGATGCAAAACGCACCAATCTCATTCCAAGAATAAACGCATTATAAAAACATTTAAAACATCATATAACTAACTAAGCTACATTTTACACCATTTACGTAATTTAATTTCGTATGAATATTTTTGTCAATTTCGAGTGTCACGCCTTAGCGTGATGTATCGAGAAGCTGCTAACCTGTTCTTGATACATCCCGAAGCAAGTTCGGGACACTCGAACTGACATATACAAAATTTTAATCGTAAATCGTATTAGTTGTAAAAGCAAACAACCTAAACTGTTTTGGAGTAATAAGCAATATCCTTATTGAAAACACTAAAACACGATGCGTTTTATCTTGAATTATAAGACATTACATAATCCAAAACGAAAAAAAATGAGTATATTAAAAGACAAACATTTAACCATAAACTTATTATGAAAAAAATAGTATTAACCTTATTAGTGGCAAGCTTTTTTATAGTATCCTGTGTGGATAAAAAAGCTGAACAAGAAAAAAAAGAAGCAGCCGAACTAAACCAACAGATTGAAGGTGTTGAAGAAGAAGCCAACAAAGCGACTCAAGAATTGGAATCTTTAGAGAAAGAAGCTAAAGAAATAGATAATGCCTTAAACGAATTAGACAACCTATAAAATCACACTCATGAAACTGTTAAAATACATAATTGTAATAGCTGTATTTATTGGATCTACCGCCATTGTAAATGCACAAAAACCTGAAAAAGCTGTAAAAGAGCAAAAAGAAAAGGTTAAACAAAAAAAGGAAGACATTAAGGCGCATCGTGAAGAGATGAAAGCGAAGAAGAAAGAACTTAGAGCCGAAAAAGAAGCACTTAAAAAAGATAAAAAAGAACTAAAAGAAGGCAGAAAAGTTATTTTGGGAGACCATCATGAAAAAATGAAGAATATGTCTAAAGAAGAGAAACAGGCATATCTGGATGCTAATCCTGAATTAAAAGAAAAACTTAAAGCTTATAAAGCATCTACCAAAGAGAAAAGAGAAGAACTTAAAGCTAAGCATGTTGCGTTTAAAAACGAAAAAGCCGATTTAGTGCAAAGAAACATTGAAGGCAAAAAGGAACGATTAGCTTTTTATGAAAAACGTAGCAGTAAAGGTGCCGAAAAAATTCAGAAAACAAAAGAACGCTTAGCTGCCCAAAAAGAAGCCAAAGAAATAACTGAAGAAGCGTATAATACTAAAATGGCCAAGGTTGCTGAAATAGAAGAAAAACTAAAAAAACACAACGAAAGAGTAAGCAAAGTTAAATCTAGTCTTAAAAAGAGCGAAGAGAGACTACTTAAGCTTAACTCAAAAAAGGAAGAGGAAAAATAAAATTTTAGTCTTAATCAAATTAAAAAATAGACCGCCTAAAATTTTTGGGCGGTTTTTTAATTATTTAATGTGTAATTTTATTACTAAGATATTCGACGTAATTATTTATGACTATTACAGATATACATAAAAGCCAACAGGTTTTTTTTAATTCAAACAAAACTAAAGACATTAACTTTAGAATTGAGCAATTAAAGACCTTCAAACAACTCTTAAAAGAAAATGAACACTTACTTTATGAAGCCATTTATGACGACTTTGGTAAGTCTAAATTTGAAACCTATACTACAGAATTAGCTTTGATATACCATGAAATTAATGGTTTTATAAAAAACATTAAAAAATGGAGCAAAAGAAAACACGTAGCTACTGGTATTGCTAACTTCCCCGCAAAAAGCTATATAATCCCCGAACCTTTGGGTGTTACCTTGGTTATAGGCGCATGGAACTACCCATACCAACTCTCATTAGCTCCTGTTGTAGCTGCATTAGGTGCAGGCAACACTGTAATTTTAAAGCCCAGTGAACTCCCTGCTAAAACCTCTCAGGTCATGGCTAAAATTATAAACAACAATTTTCCGCATGACTATTTTCATGTGGTCGAAGGTGGTGTTAAAGAAACTACAGCCCTTTTAGAGTGTCGATTTGACAAAATATTTTTTACAGGTAGCATTCCAGTAGGAAAAATAATTTATCAGGCTGCAGCTAAACACCTTACACCTGTTACACTTGAGTTAGGAGGTAAAAGTCCCGCATTTGTTCTTGCAGATGCCAATATTAAAATAACTGCAAAAAGATTGGTTTGGGCAAAATTTCTAAATGCCGGCCAAACCTGCGTTGCTCCAGATTATATCTTAGTTGATAAGTCTATTGAACAGAAATTTCTCAAGGCCTTAAAAACCGAAATTGAGCAACACTACAATAATGAAGATGGTTTAAGCGAAAATTATTTACAAATAATAAACACAAAAAATTTTGACCGCCTTAGTGTATTGATTGACGAAAACAAAGTTTATTTAGGAGGAGTAACTAACAGAGAAAAACGATTTATAAGCCCTACAATCCTAAAAGACGTTACATTTCAGGATGATATAATGAAAGATGAAATTTTTGGCCCCATTCTTCCTGTATTATCATTCACAAACCTAGATGAAACTATAAAAAATGTAAAAGAGCAACCCAAACCATTATCTTTTTACGTATACTCTAAAAACAGAAAAACAATTAATAGAATACTTAAAGACATCTCTTTTGGTGGTGGTGCGGTAAACGATAGTGTCATGCATTTATCAAACAGCAATCTCCCATTTGGAGGTGTGGGATCGAGTGGCATAGGAAGTTATCATGGGAAATACGGATTTGACACATTTTCTCATTACAAAAGTATTTTAGACAAACCTTTCTGGTTAGAACTAAATATAAAATATGCACCATATTCCAGGAGAAAATTAAAATTAATTAAATGGTTGATTGAATAAACCTCTAAATACCCTACACATCAAGACACTATTAGTTTTTAAAAACATATAATAAAAACCCCTCTCCTGTCTTTATGTTTAAACAGGCTCAATAATCTCTGTTTTTTTTATTTTGGGCATCAATTTAGATATGGATTGTTGTATCGTTTTCTGGAGCTCATTAGCAAGTCTTTTTTTAACAAAAAACTTATGCGTTAACAACCCAACAGAACGAGAAGGAATAGGACTTTTAAACTCTACAATATTTTTCTTTTCCTCTTTTGGAAAATCTAATAATGCCATATAAGGCATTATTGTTATTCCCTTGTTAGCTTTAGTAAAACGGACCAAACTATCCATAGAACCAGACTCAAATTTAAAGTTAATTTCATAATTTGAGCATTGATTAGATTGCTCGCAAATTTGATGTACTTGTGTTCGTAAACAGTGCCCTTCTTGTAATAACCATAATTTAGAATAATCCAAATCGTTAATAGATATTTTTGAAGCCTTTTTTTCATCGCGGCAATCGTAAACTAAAAATGGCTCCAAATACAATTCACGCTCAACTAATTCATTATCTTTTATAGGAATTGCCAATAATCCTATATCTAATGACCGATCTTTTAAGGACGCTGTAATTTGAGCCGTTGTAAGTTCTCTTACGATAATCTTCACTCGAGGAAATTTACGTGCAAATTCAGGCAAAAACAAAGAAAGCAAATAAGGCGAAATTGTAGGAATAATACCAATACTTAACTCTCCAACCATGTCTCCCTTTAACTCTTGAATTAAGTCTTCTAACTGCCCAATTTCATTATTAATAATCCTTAATCTCTTAATAATTTTTTCCCCTTCTGGGGTTATGGATACAGGTTTTGTTTTTCTATTAAAAATTTTTATTTCAATCTCTTTCTCTAGTCTTCCTATCATAGTGCTTAATGTAGATTGAGTTACAAAACACCTTTCTGCTGCGGTTTCAAAATTTTTTGAATCTACGGCAGCTAATACATATTGGAATTGCTGAATATTCATGAAGGTAAATATACACAAAATCATTTATGCTGTCTATAATATCATCACAAATATCGTTTTCATAAATAATAAAATCTCATCAAATTTGTAATGAATCTAAAAATAATGTAACCATGAACAAAACACTAACACTAGCCGTTGCGTCCTTATTAATACTATGGTCATGCAACACTAACACCACCAAAAATGACCAAAACATGAAAAAAGATGATGGCGGATGCCCTTTTGGTTTTGATAAAGGCCATAAAAAAGAACAAGTCTCCATTGTTAAATCTAATGACGACTGGTGGCCAAATAAATTAAACTTAGACATTTTAGCTCAAAACTCCGATCTCACCAATCCTATGGAAAAGGATTTTAATTACAAGCATGAATTTGAAAAACTAAACTACAAACAACTAAAAAAAGATATTGAGACCGTACTAACAAATTCCCAAGAATGGTGGCCTGCAGATTATGGTAATTATGGTCCATTATTCATTCGCATGGCATGGCATAGTGCGGGTACTTATCGTACTGGTGACGGGCGTGGTGGTACAAGAATGGGAATTCAACGCTTTGCACCTCAAAACAGCTGGCCAGATAATGGAAACCTAGATAAAGCAAGACGTTTACTTTGGCCAATAAAACAAAAATATGGAAAGCAAATATCTTGGGCAGATTTAATGATTCTAACAGGAAATGTTGCATTAGAATCTATGGGGTTTAAAACACTAGGATTCGCAGGAGGAAGAGCAGATGTTTGGGAACCACAAGAAGATATTTATTGGGGTCCAGAGGGCGATTGGCTGGAATCTAGAAGATTAAACGAAGATGGTGAAATGGATTTAGATATTGAAAATCCATTAGCAGCAGTACAAATGGGATTAATATATGTAAATCCGGAGGGACCTAATGGAAACCCAGACCCTGTAGCTTCTGCAAAAAACATAAGAATTGCATTTGCCAGAATGGGCATGAACGATCAAGAAACTGTGGCATTAATTGCAGGAGGACATACCTTTGGAAAAACACATGGTGCAGGACCTGCAAATAATGTTGGCGCATCACCAGAAGCTGCTAGCATTGAAGAACAAGGTTTAGGCTGGAAAAGCTCCTATAAAACAGGAAAAGGAAAAGATGCAATAACATCTGGATTAGAAGTCATTTGGACTCCAACACCAACAAGATACAGTTATGCTTTTTTAAATACATTATTTAATTTTGAGTGGGAATTAACAAAAAGTCCAGCGGGAGCACACCAATGGGTCGCAAAAGATGCAGGAGAAGTATTCCCGGATGCCTTCGACAAAAATAAACGCCATAAACCCACCATGCTAACTTCAGATTTAGCATTAAAGTTCGATCCAGAATATAAAAAGGTATGCCAAGCATTTATTGACAACCCTAAATCGTTTGATGAAGCGTTCGCCAAAGCATGGTTTAAACTAACCCATAGAGACATGGGACCAAAATCAACCTATCTAGGATCTGAAATCCCTAAAGAAAATTTTATTTGGCAAGACCCAATACCTACTAGAGACCATGAACTCATTTCTAACAATCATGTTGAGCGTCTTAAAAAAGACATACTTAATTCTGGCATCGCTCATAACGAATTAATTGAAACAGCATGGGCTTCTGCATCCAGTTACAGAGGGTCAGACAGAAGAGGCGGCGCAAACGGTGCTCGAATAAGGCTTGAACCTCAAGTAAATTGGGAATGCAATAATCCTGCACAATTAAAAAAAGTACTGTCTGCTTACGAAGCAATTCAAACAAAATTCAACGCAACATCTGGAAACAAAAAAGTTTCGATAGCCGATTTAATTGTGCTTGGAGGTAACGCAAGTATTGAAGCTGCTGCTAAAAAATCTGGGATTACTATTAAAATTCCTTTCACACCTGGGCGAATGGATGCGACTCAAGAACAAACAGACACGTCGTCTTTTGCTGTGCTAGAGCCTATGGCCGATGGGTTTAGAAATTACCAAAAGAAAAAATACACATTAACAACCGAAGAATTATTAGTTGATAAAGCACAACTATTAACATTAACAGTACCTGAAATGACTGTGCTAGTTGGTGGTATGCGTGTTTTAAATTCAAATTTCGATGATTCAAAACATGGAATATTAACAAACACCCCAGGGGTGCTTTCCAACGATTTCTTTGTTAACTTACTCGATATGAACACTTACTGGACACCTACTAACGAGGACAAAATGACCTTTATTGGTAAGAAAAGAGGCAGTGATAGTGAAAAATGGAAAGCAACTAGAGCAGATTTGATTTTTGGTTCCAATTCAGAATTACGCGCCATAGCAGAGGTTTATGCTAGTAATGATGCAAAAGAAAAGTTTGTTAAAGATTTTGCTGTAGCTTGGAATAAGGTTATGAATCTAGACCGATTTGATCTACAAATGAAATAACACGTATCATCATATATACTGAATAACAAGACGTAATCTTATAGAAAATAACTATCATCCGTAAGATTACGTCTTGTTTTTTATTTTTTTAATGAGCTGCTCTAAATATAAAATGCGCATGACTTGGCATAAAACAATAACAGTATAACTCCATACCCTTCTCCGCTCTACAATAATTAACACTAGTAACTAATACGTTAAAATAAATTTGCATTGTAAAAACCTCAATCCAATTAACTGTTGCAAAAGACACAAAGTATAAACCTTGTTTATTATGAAACTTGTATTTTCTACTCATACAACTAAAATAATAAAAGCTTTTACATTACTGTAAAAGCTTTTATTTTTCTTACTCTGTACGGCACCCGACACAGTCGAGCGCTAGCGCATACGAGGACTATCGGGGGGATTCTATTGAGCTAACAATAATTTTTTAGCTTCTTCTATATCTGGTTTGACATTTAATTTTAAAGTGCTTGCCAATACCTCTAACCAATGACCTTTGTCATGAGTGCTATGAAACGAAGCTCCATAAAGATAAGCATCATATGGATAAGTAGCTATATTCCTTTTTTTACATACTTTTGAAAAAACAATTGCCAATACTTCTTTATTGAATTCTAGTGATTTAAATTCTACGGGTAGAAAATCTAATGTAAAAAACATCGTTAAACACAAATTAGATAAATTCATATAATTAGTACTATCAGGTAAAGATTCATTCAAATATGAAAAAAAATCTTTGAAATCATCTGTTATAATATTTTTACTCATGTTATTTTAATAAATCACTTATTTCTCCCAAACGTTCTTGTACTGCTTTAATTTGATTAGGAATCAATTTATTTACTTCATTAGCTAGACCGTGTGCGTTGAACCATTTAAATATTACTATCTAGCACTATCGGTTACTAGAAATTTCACATAATTATAATCCTTGAATTCTTTTTTTAACAAGTTAAATAGTTCATTTTTATTTCCTTGAGATAAAGATAGATATTTGTCACCACACATATTCTTGAGTTCAATACCATTATATATGTATATGGATGATGCCCCTAATTTATCAGGATTTAATTGACTTGATAAATTTATAGATTTAAGCAAACTTGATAATCTATCCTTTAATTGGTTATTTGAATTAAGTCTATCATTTATAAAAAAATACTTCCCCTTTTTATCTTCAAAAACAGTTCCATTAACTAGTTCATCAGAACAATTATACGTTAAATTATCTTTAAATAATAATACGTCATATTTCCAATTAAACAATAATTTGGAAAAACCATAATGATTCGTCACATCATCACCTTTTTGGGATAGAGTTCTAATGTCAATTACGTCATTTAAATTTTGGTTTTTTCCATCAGGGCCATAAGTATATATTTGGATACTGTTGGTGTCTTTATCTATCTGAATTGAGTATTCATTTTTCTTAAATAAAATACTATCTGTACTTAATAAAAATTCGTTGATTTCATCCTCATTAGGTAATTCTCCTCTAATACTAAACATTAGATTTAAATAGGACTCTATCTCAAGTAATACACTCAAATTATCAGAGGTATATTGAAGATATTGTTTACTCTTGTTATATTTATAAAACACAACTGAAATAAATATCAAAATTAATGACAATATTAATAATATAATTCTCCTCATTTTATCTTTGTGTTTGAGATTCTTTAATTTTTTCATAATCTTCACTTGAACTCATAAGAATCATAATTGAAGGCTGAATGTTTCTTCCTTGAAGTCTAGGGCTTATAAAATCAAGAGTATACGGGTATTTTCCAGTCCATAATTTCTTTACACCATCCTCCTCCACAGATCTTTCTCGAAAGTTTAATGTGCTAATAATATTTACGTGCTTATCTTTAAACAATTTAACTTCAAATTCCCCACTACTTATATTTTCACCGTTAAAAGAGAAATTCAAATTAAAAGTTGGAAATCTTCCATAATTAAGATCTGAATAAAAAGACATGTTTTCGTACAAACCTCTTATATCATCAATCCTTATAGCTCCCTCGCTGCTAAAAAATTTAGTTAATTTTAAATTATACTGTTTTTCTAAGTATTTTGTGAATGATGTAACGCTAATATTTGGATCACTAAAGAATTTATACCATGGTCTATTTTCTTTCCAATGTTTGGAAATTGATGATCTAGAAACACCTACATATTGTGCATCAGATGGCAAATCTGCATCTTCTTTTCCTGTTACATTTTCATTCCATACATACCACCATCTTATTTTCAGTTACGAGAATCTAAAGATTCTCTCACAGCACACTCTGCGCTATCGGGTATAGTTTTTTATTTTACTTTGGATAAATATCGAAATATTTTCACCAAAACTCTTTCCTATAGAATAAAGTTCATTATTTATTTTTGACTTCTTCCTTTCAAATTCCTGTTTTTTATTAAGTTTATAAAAATTTATCAACTCTTTTAATTCTTCTTCAGTAAAGCTTTTTTGGTATACTTTTTTAGTATCATTTATTAATTTTTTTTTATTAAAGCTTTCTCTAATATCATTCCAATAACTACTAGGGATGTTCTCATAAACATTTTTGTATTCCTTTATAAAAGAGTCTAAAATTTGAGAAACATCATTTTCTAAATTCGTAATTGAAATCAACTCTTCTACCAAATAAACTTTACTTTCCTGGCATCTAGAGCTAATACTAATGGATAAGAAAAAAATCAATATTAATTCTTTCATATTAAGCATTATCATTATTCAACATTTTCTTATATTCATTAAATTCCTTAAAAAACAAATCTAAACTATCAGATTCATTTTTTGAGTGATCCATTAATATATCACTCCACGATTTATTCTCTAAACAATTATATTTTTTTTCTATACTTTCTTGAAAACCATCAATAATATTACCATCAATAATAGTTTTGGGAGCTCTCAAATACCAACCGTCAAGAAATGCTTTTAAAGTTAGTATGGAGTTTTTACCTATATACATAACGGGTCTTTTTTCTATCTTATTTATAATATCGACTATTGAGTTCATATCTAAAGTTTAGTTTTTTTGACAGCATAACCTGTAGGCGAAAAAAAGTCTTTCAACCATTCACTATATTTTATACCGTTCTTATGGATGTTATCAAATACTGTTTCTCCTATCATAACAGCTCTATGTTTACCATTTGTAGAAATATTTGTTTGCATTAAATCACTCCAAATATTCCCAGCCATACCTTTATTTCCATTAGTAGTAATTTCAAGTAATGTTCCTTCAACACCTCCTTCTTTAATCGCTTTTACCATTTCATCTGCACACTGAGTACATTTGAAAAGCCCATATTTTCTTGCTATTTTAGGAAATTTCTTCAACAACTTAGCTTCTCCTCCTGGACCTGGTTCTAAAAGAGCAAAAAGTATTATTCCTGCATAATATGTTGCAGCTTCTTGTTCGCTTACTTCACTATCAGAAACGATTCCTTCTCCTCTAACAAGATTACTCAAATTATCTACTGTAGCAAATATAGGGTTTGAGTATATGAGAGAACCTACAAATCCATCTTTAAGCCCCTTAAGTAAACCATTTACCTTATCTCCACAACAATCTCCTCCATTTTTACCTTTTTCTTCATAATCTTCCTCTCCAATTGTATTACCATCATTACCTTTCCAAGTACCATTATTATTATTTGTGTATGTAACCCCTGACTTAAAGGCATCTGCCCCACTAGGGTCTGCCCAAAACACTGGATTATTATCAAAGGCATTATAGGTACTCATTGAGTGGTGCGTAACTGGATCTATAGAAGTAAACCTTGCAATAGCAGGATCGTAACTACGAACATCCATCTCATAGAGATTTAATCCTAAAGCTTCTTCATATTCAATACCATTGTATTTCTTTTTAAGCGCGATATTCCCATCATTAACTACGTTATTATACCCTTTATGTTTGAGTCCAAAGGGATAGTAGTTATTCTCTTCAAGAATTTCAAGTTCACTTTTTGATAGACTTACATGATCTACATAAAGATACGTTAAATTGGTGGTATGCGTGTTTACCTTATCAATCTTTAACTTTATTTTATAACCACTATTTACCGTATAACTTAAATTATGTGTCCCTGTTTGTAAATCATGATGTACTGTATTCCAACTTAAATGATTGCCATTAGCATCTAACTCTTGCACAATTATTCTACATTTTGCTACAGTGTTGCCTTTATCGAATGTTAATTTAATGGTGAATTTTTCTCCTGGTGAGGTGACATAACCGCCATTTAAATGATGCCTTATCCCCTCCCATGAATTATCTACATTTACTTTTAACCTACCATTACTAAAACTAGAGGTTACATTCCCATAATGGGTCCATCCGCCCATTGTTCCATTAAAATCACTATAAAGAATTTGTTCGTAGCCCTTATAACTTAAGCGTACATTCCCCAAATGGTCTTTATATTGATACACATAATCATAATTATCTCCTGTGGTATCGACATAGCCCTCTGGGTGATTAAAGAATTTAAGGTTTGTACCACTAGTTTCAGATTCGTAGATATAATTCCCTGCATACAGGGTTGTTTTACTATCTCCTGAAGTAGGGGAGTTTTTTACAAATTTAGATAGCTTCATCCCTGCTGCATCATAGATATAATTAATATATCTTCCTCCTCCAAAATCTACTTTTGTTGGCAAATTTAAATGGTTATACGTAATATTGCTAATACCTTTATTACGATCTAAGATCATGTTACCATTAACATCATAGGCATAATGGTTGCTACTACCATTGTATGCCGATTTAAATCCGTAATATTTTGTATTTATATCATTAACCTTAAGCAAGTTATTTCCATGTCCATAATGATACGTAAGATTATCCATAGAGTTAAAACTGGTTGCTGCGGCATTTACTGCGCCTCGTCTTGCAAGATTGGTAATATTGCCATTTTTATCATACTTTACATACCCTAAGCTATAACGGTTTGTATTATCTACAGCTTTTGTTATTCTGTTTAGCGCGTCATAGCTATAGCTATACCATTTTAGATTGTTATCTATATTCGCGGTTTTCCACTCGGTTTCTGAGATATTCCCGTTAAATAATCTTGTTGCGCCATGGGTTGGGGTATTGTAATTTATTTTAAAGCCAAACAAATCGTTACCTAAAGCATTGGGTTTATTTATTTCTTTTAACCAGCCTCT
>CANMLX010000035.1 GCA_947498845.1 uncultured Flavobacteriaceae bacterium
GACTAATGACTAATGACTAATGACTAATGACTAATGACTAATGACTAATGACTAATGACTAATGACTAATGACTAATTTACAAACAAAAAAATGCGACTCAAATTATCGAGTCGCATTTTTTATATATTCATTTTTTATATAAAATCTTAAATATGTATACACTCATCATAAGCATCAGCAACTGCCTCCATAATAGCCTCACTCATTGTTGGGTGTGGATGTACAGCTTTTAATACCTCATGTCCTGTAGTTTCAAGTTTTCTACCTAAAACAGCCTCAGCAATCATATCGGTCACTCCTGCTCCTACCATGTGACACCCTAACCATTCACCATATTTAGCGTCAAAAATAACTTTAACAAAACCATCTTTGTTACCACCAGCACTAGCTTTACCAGAAGCAGAGAACGGGAACTTCCCTACCTTAATATCAAAACCTTTTTCTTTAGCTTGCTTTTCGGTTAAACCTACGCTAGCGATTTCAGGGTAGCAATAGGTACATCCTGGTATGTTACCATAATCAATAGCCTCTACATGTTGGTTTGCTATTTTCTCTACACAAAGTATCCCTTCGGCAGAAGCAACATGTGCTAAAGCCTGCCCTGGTGTTACATCTCCTATAGCATAATATCCTGGGATATTAGTTTGATAAAAATCATTAACCAATATTTTATCTTTGTCTACAACAATACCAACATCTTCTAAGCCAATATTTTCAATATTAGTTTTAATACCAACAGCACTTAAAATAATATCGGCCTCTAAAATTTCTTCTCCTTTTTTAGTTTTTACTGTAGCTTTCACTCCAGTACCAGACGTATCTACACTGGTTACTTCGGCAGATGTTTTAATTTTAATGCCACTTTTCTTAAAAGAACGTTCTAATTGCTTAGATACATCTTCATCTTCCACAGGAACAATATTTGGTAAATATTCTACAATGGTTACTTCTGTACCCATAGAATTATAAAAATACGCAAACTCAACACCTATCGCTCCAGAACCTACAACAATCATTTTTTTAGGTTGCTTAGGTAACGACATTGCTTCTCTATAGCCTATTACCTTTTTACCATCTTGAGGTAAACTTGGTAACTCACGAGATCTAGCACCAGTAGCTATAATGATATTATCTGCACTATACTCCGTACCATCTACATCAACTTTTTTTCCTGGCTTAAGCTTACCATAACCTTCAATAACATCTATTTTGTTCTTTTTCATTAAGAATTGAACACCTTTACTCATACCATCAGCTACACCACGGCTACGCTTAACAACAGCATCAAAATCATGAGATGCATCATTAACTTTTAAACCGTAATCTTCGGCATGCTTTAAATATTCAAATACTTGAGCAGATTTTAAAAGGGCCTTCGTTGGAATACACCCCCAGTTTAAACATACACCACCAAGATTTTCTTTTTCAACAATAGCTGTTTTAAATCCTAATTGAGATGCTCTAATAGCTGTTACATAACCACCAGGACCACTCCCAAGAACTATAATATCGTATTTACTCATGTGTTATTTTTTAAGCCACGAATTTACAAAATCGAATTCGAATATTAAATTTTACAAAGCCTTAAATTTATATCTTTTACTACCTTTGCCACCATTTTAATCTTAATCTATTTAATGATTATATTCTTGTTTGTATCTTTAGTGATCGAACATAAATGATAACAAAAAAAGTACAGATCTATTAAATGAATATACCCAAAACAAGTTTTCCCAGAATTGTTATTATTGGAGGTGGTTTTGCAGGAATAGCATTAGCTAAAAAATTATCAAAGCAAGAGGTTCAAGTCGTTTTATTAGACAAAAACAATTACCATACGTTTCAACCTCTTATATATCAAGTCTCTACTGGAGGTTTAGAACCCGATTCTATTGCTTATCCCATTAGAAAGATCTTAAAAGATTTTCCAAATTTTCATTTTAGATTGGCTAATGTAGAAGAAATTGATACCAAAAATAATAAGGTAACAACTAACATAGGTGAATTAAAGTTTGATTATCTCGTTGTAGCTTCTGGTTCAACCACCAATTTTTTTGGCAATTCTAAAATAGAAAAGCATAGTATGGCCATGAAAACCATACCACAGTCCTTAAATTTAAGAAGTCTAATTCTTGAAAACTTTGAAGATGCCATATTAACGTCTGATTTAAACGAGCGTAAAGCGCTAATGAATTTTGTAATAGTTGGTGGTGGTCCAACAGGTGTTGAGTTAGCTGGTGCACTAGCCGAAATTAAAAAAGGAATCCTACCCAAAGATTATCCAGATTTAGATACACGTAGGGCACAAATAAACGTTATACAATCTGGGAATTGCTTATTAAAAGGTATGAGCCCTGAAGCGTCTCAAAAAGCTGAAGATTTTTTAGAAAAACTAGGCGTGCATATTTGGAAAAATGTTCGTGTTACAAATTACGATGGTAAAACTGTAACAACAAATACCGATTTAACCTTCGAAACCGCCACCGTAGTATGGGCAGCAGGTGTAAAAGGCGCTACCATTAAAGGTTTAGATGCAGAAGATTTCGTTACCAGAGGAAACAGATTAGCAGTCAATGAATTTAACCAAATAAAAGGGTTTAATCACATTTTTGCTATAGGAGATGTCGCTTGTATGACAACAGAAGAATGCCCACATGGCTTACCCATGATGGCGCAACCAGCCATACAACAAGGAGAGCAATTAGGAAACAATATTTTAAAGCTCATAGAAAAACAACCACTAAAACCTTTTGCTTATAAAGATAAAGGGACTATGGCGACTATTGGTAGAAATAAAGCTGTAGTAGATTTAAAACGTTACAAATTCCAAGGGGCTTTTGCCTGGTATGTTTGGATGTTTGTACACTTATTCTTTTTAATAGGTTTTAGAAACAGAATGGTTGTGTTTGTAAATTGGGTACATAATTACATTCGTTTCGATAGAGAAGCACGCTTAATTATTAGACCGTTCAAAAAAAACCATAAAGTTTAACCCGAAAAATTAATACTATTTCTATTCCAAAACCAATTTTGACTTTTCATAACAAAGAATTATGAATTTTCAGGGTTTATAATTTGGGCAAGTTGCCATAAAAATGGCAAACAGGCTTTCGGTAGTCGCTTCCCGTAAAAACGGGAGAGCTCCAACAATACCTCAATCCTTCTTGCGGGGCTTACTTGCTAATGTATGCAGTTGAGACTAATACAATTTTTTATTAGCAAAGCATTACACATCATCTGTAAAATGACGTTTCCCTTTCTCTTTACTAAACTTTTCTTTATTATAACTTTTAGAAGCACCTTTAGCAATAGACAGTGATTGCCATGTTTCTTCTTTTAATAATTTCCCTAAGAACACGAGTTGCCCAATATGATATGCATAGTGTGCCAATTGCCTATTAATGGCTTCTGTAACAGTATGCCCTTGATTTCTTATATAAATAATACGCTCTAAATCGGCGTTAGTTAAAGGTCTTATAGCCTCAAATAAACACGCCCAACCTTTATTCCAATCTGCAATTATATGGGCTTTAGAATTATATGTATCTACAAATTCTAAATCGCGTTGCCGCCATTCTTTTTCGCCATCTTCAGTTAAAAAATTCGTCCACCTACTTAACATATTACCCGATAAATGCTTCACTATAATGGCTATAGAATTAGAGTCTTTAACAAACTCTTTTTTAAGCTCTTCTATACTAAATAGATTAAGGGTTTTATCTCCTAAACTTTTGTAATATTCAAACTGCTTAATACTACTTACTAAATAACTTTCCATCCTTAAAAATAAGCCCCAATATTAAAAATTCCAAATGCCTAATGCCTAATGCCTAATGCCTAATGCCTAATGCCTAAAATTAAGATTTTGGAATTTGGCACTTGTTATTTGAAAACTTTGCAAGGTTCTATTTCTTAGGAATAAACTTTAAAGAAACGCCGTTAATACAATGGCGCTTTCCTGTAGTATCCCTTGGTCCATCATTAAAAACATGACCTAAATGCCCACCACAAGTCGCACAGTGTTCTTCGGTTCTGGCATAACCTAAATCATAATCGGTAGAAAAAGCAACATTACCTTTAATTTCTTTATCAAAACTAGGCCACCCAGTTCCAGAATTAAATTTATGTTCACTTTTAAACAAAGGCGTTTCACAAGCCTTACAAACATAAACACCATCTTTGTAATTTTTATTTAAAGCACTTGAATGTGGACGTTCTGTACCTGCTTTTCTAAGGACATAATATTCCATATCGGTTAATTGCGCTTTCCATTCTTGATCTGTTTTTGTAACTTTAAATACTTTTTTTGTTTCCGCTTTTTGAGCAGAACTATTACAACTAAGTAAAAGCGACATTATAATTAAAAACATAAAGTTTTTCATGATGTATATAGTAATTATTTGATACATATTTTGGTCGAAAGTAATGTAAAATCATAACAAGGTTAATCGCCTTTTTAGAGCTAAACTATCTAAATGTGACTAATAAAATAAAAAAGTGTCTCAGATATAGGTATTGATTTTGTATTTTTAACTCTAAAATAAACATAACCATGAAATTAAAACATATAACACTAACCTTGGGATTAAGCTTGCTTTTAGTAGCATGTGCAACGAATCCTTTCACACACAAAAAGACACTCGCTCTAGTACCTAATTCTCAATTGTTTCCTACTGCATTTGCTCAATACAATCAATTTTTAAATCAGAATAAAGTTGTAAAAGGCACAAAAGATGCCCAAATGATTACAAGAGTAGGACAACGCATTGCTGTTGCAGCAGAACGTTATTTAAATGCCAACAATAAGCAAGGCTACTTAAAAGATTATAAATGGGAATACCATTTAGTAGACGATAAAACTGTAAACGCTTGGTGTATGCCTGGAGGGAAAATTGTATTCTACACAGGTATTTTGCCAATAGCCCAAAGCGAGACTGGCGTTGCTGCAATTATGGGGCATGAAGTAGCACATGCATTAGCTAATCACGGACAACAACGTATGAGTGCGGGAATGATTCAACAAATAGGAGCTGTAGCTGGAAATATTGCTATTAAAGATGCGCAAAAAAGAAACATGTTTAATCAAGCTTATGGTATAGGTTCTCAAGTTGGCGTAATGCTTCCTTTTAGTAGAAGTCACGAAACAGAAGCCGATAAAATAGGGCTACTTTTAATGGCTATTGCTGGTTATAATCCTGATGAAGGTGCTCAATTATGGAAACGAATGAAAGCTAATAGTGGCGGTCAAGCACCACCAGAAATGTTAAGCACACACCCATCTAATGATACACGTATAGCTAACTTAACAAAGTGGGCACCAGAAATGAAGGCAGAAGCAAGAAAATACGGTGTGACGTCTTTTAAATAATGAAGTGATAATATACAAGACAAATATTTTAAGTATTTTAGGAGCTGCTCTTTTTAAGAGCAGTTTTTTTATGCTTTAAAATAAAACCAATGGGTCAACTTGAAAAAGGAAGTAAAAAATTATTAAATGCCTGGGCATTTTATGACTGGGCTAACTCGGTTTACACACTAACTATTGCTTCTTCTATATTTCCTATATTCTATTCGGCTTTATTTGATTCTAAAGATGAATTAGTGCACGCATTTGGGTTTGACATGAAGCAAACCGTTTTAATTGAAATAGTTACCGCATTTACCTTCTTAGTGGTTGCCTTTTTATCGCCTATTTTATCTGGTGTTGCCGATTATGTAGGGAACAAGAAAAATTTCTTAAAGTTTTTTTGTTACTTAGGTAGTGTAGGATGCATCGGGTTGTATTTTTTTAGTATTGACCATATCCATTTAAGCTTGCTCTTTTATTTTATGGGGCTTTTAGGCTATTGGGGGAGTTTGGTATTTTACAACTCCTATTTACCAGATATCGCACACCCCGAACAACAAGATGCCATTAGTGCCAAAGGGTTCTCCTGGGGCTATATTGGGAGTGTAATTTTATTAGTTCTCAACTTGATTATGGTAATGACACAAGATTCAGGGGAAGCTAAAATAAAAATGATGAAATACTCTTTCATAAGTGTAGGTATTTGGTGGGCTTTATTTAGCCAATATACCTTTTATTGGCTACCAAAAGGCGCCAAAACGGGGCAGAAAGTTACTAAGACTGTCCTTTTTAACGGTTTTAAAGAACTACGTCTTGTTTGGAACGATTTAGTGGGTAATTTAAGGCTAAAACGCTACTTATACGCCTTTTTTGTATTTAGTATGGCTGTACAAACTATTATGCTAATAGCAGTTTATTTTGGAGAGAAAGAAATTGCCTGGGGTGGCGATAGTGAAAAAACTACAGGGTTAATCGTAAGTATTTTAGTGATACAATTAGTTGCAGTAGCGGGCGCGTATTTTACGTCTAAAGCTTCTGCTAAATATGGCAATATTAAAACATTAATTATTATAAACGCCATATGGATGGGCTTATGTATTTACGCTTATTTTATGAAAACACCCATACAATTTTATATTGGGGCCAGCGTTGTAGGTTTAGTTATGGGAGGTGTACAATCTCTAGCCCGTTCTACGTACTCTAAGTTTTTACCCGAAACCGAGGATACGACGTCATACTTTAGTTTTTATGATGTAGCCGAAAAAATAGGGATTGTAATTGGTATGTTAATTTTTGCAACAGTAGATCATTTTATTAATATGAGATACGCTATTTTATTTCTAATAGTATTCTTTTTTGTTGGTATTTTACTGTTATTACGTGTCCCTAAACAATCTAAAGCTTAATCAAAAAAGCTTATGTTTGCTATTAAAAATTTTATTAGAATGAAACTTATTAAACCTTTTTCTCTTTTTCTTACAGCTATACTAGCACTATATTCCTGTAATATAGAAGATTTTGACTCTGGTCTTGATGATGCCAATATAGCCCTTACCTGCCCAGAAGCTGCTGAAAACTTACAAAAGGCTAGTATCGATTTTGCTTCAGCTTCATCAGACGATGATAACTTTAGTGACGTGTGTAATGCCTATAAAAAAGCACTAGAGAATCAAATAAGTGCTTGTGGTGATCCCGATGGTAGTTTTCAAACGCTCATTGATGGGCTAAGCTGTGGGAATGATACTCCAACAACTCAAACAGGGGTTTTTAAAGTTGATTTTGATGGAAGTACTTACACTGCCGATAATATTGGAGCTACCATTTTAGATGATATCCTTAACATATCTGGTTTTAGAGGAAATGATGGAGAAGTTATCACCCTAACTGTATTTAATCCTTCCGTTGGAACATTTGATTTAGGTGTTACAAATGGTGCCTTAGAGTCTAATGCCGTAGCCTATAATAGTGAAGTAAACAGTAGTGGTTCTGGTACTTGGGTTACATTTTCCGACACAAATACACCTCAAGGTGAATTGGTAATAACTAAAATAGATGAAATAAACAAAACGATATCTGGAACATTCTCATTTACAGGATCTAACCCTACATTATCACAAACAAAAGAATTTACAAATGGAAGTTTTACAGATGTTGTTTATAACAATAGCCTAAGCACTGGAAATCCCAGTGGCAATAACAGCTTTTTTGCTAAGGTCGATGGACAAGAGTTTGTTGAAGATTTAGTAACTGCTTCTAAAACCTCTACTACAGGAGAACCTATAATAATCATTTCCGCTACTAAAAATAATTTACAAACTATAAATATCAATATAGAAGGAGATGCAGCTCCTGGTGAATATACTTTTAGTAGATTTGGTGCTCCAAGTGCTGTATATAACAGATCTTTAACAGATATCAATACCGGAACAGGTAAAGTAATAATTACTTTACATGATGTAGTCAATAAAAGAATAGTTGGTACATTTGAATTTAACGCTGGGCCTTTATTACAAGACCCAATTTATTCAATAACCGAAGGGAGTTTTGATCTAACATATATGGAATTCTAAATAAAAAAGGCTGTCTTAAGACAATGAAGACAGCTCTTTTTTCTATTTATTATTCATTTTCCAATTGTTCTTTATAAAGCGATAAATTAGCCTTTGTTTTGGCATCTAATTCTGGCTCTTTTATATCGGTATATAATTTTAAACTGTCATATAAAATTTTAGCCACTATATATCTGGCTACAGGTTTACTATCTGCAGGAATAATAAACCATGGTGCATGAGGTTTAGATGTTCTATTTAAAGCATCTTCATAACATTCTTGATATTTATCCCAAAGTTTGCGTTCTTTTAAATCTCCAGCAGAGAATTTCCAGTTTTTTTCTTGTTTATTTAGGCGACGTAACAATCTGTTTTTTTGCTCTTCTTTAGACAAGTTTAAAAAGAATTTAAAGATCATTGTGCCATTATCTGCAATATGTTTTTCAAAATTATTAATCTCTTCGAAACGCTTATCCCAAAAAGCATCATTAACATCATTTACCGTGTTTACATTTGGAAGATTTTCTCCTAAAATATATTCTGGATGCACACGGGTAACCAACACATTTTCGTAATGTGTTCTATTAAAAACACCAAATTTTCCTCTTGAAGGAAGTGCTATATAATGCCGCCATAAATAATCATGTTTTAACTCTAATTCTGTCGGAACTTTAAAGCTATGTACCTCAACTCCTCTTACATTAAAATCTTTAAACACCTCTCTAATAAGGCTGTCCTTACCCGAAGTATCCATACCTTGTAGACAAATTAATGCAGCATATTTACCATGAGCGTACATGGTATCTTGTAATTTACCTAATTTTTTTCTTACTTTCTTTAGTGCTTTCTCCACATCCTCCTCAGACTTATCTAAATTATAAGTTGAAGATGCTTTATTTAGCAACAACGGCGCCGTTACTTTAAACTCGTTTTGATCTATATCCTTCATTTAAAATAGTGTGTTAAAACGACTATAAATATACTTTAAATACATGTTTTTCTATAAAAATTAAGATATTAATTAAGTTTTTAATAAATTTGCAATACCTATTTATGTATTAAACCCCAAAAAGCCATGAAAAATTATTATTTTCTTTTGTGTGCATTTATAGTCTCGTTGGCTGTAAATTCACAAGATTCCTCTAATTGTGAAGATGCGAATTATTACCTAACCAGTGCCTATTCTCACGTAAAATCTTCTTACGATTCCAATAACGTAAGTCATTTAAAATATTATGCTAATAGATCTTTAGAGTCCTATAAGCTTGCTAATGATTTATTACCTAGTTGTGATTGTAAAGAAGCAGAAAAGATTAAACAAAAAGCCACAGAAGCTTTAGCAAAAGTGGAACTTGCAGAAACCTTTGAAGATGGTCGTTTTTTTGTTAAAAGAGCCAGAGAAGCTGCTCAACAAATTATTACTGCTTTGGACCAATGTGCAGACGGTACTTATGTAGCTCCCGAAGAAGACCTAGTAGCTAGCAACACAGAAACTACAGCTGTGAAAATTGTAAGCACAAATGAATCGTCTTCGCTTTCTGATTTAGAACGCAGACAAAAAGAGTTATTACGCCAGCAAGAAGAACTTAAGCGTAAAACCGAAGCTCTTAAGGCTAAAATGGCAAACGAACAGCAGATGCAATTAAAAAAGCAAAAAGAAACATTGGCAACCTCATACAGAAAAACTGTTGATGAAACTATTAAAAATTACAATCTAACGTTAGATAAATGTGAATGTGACGCTCAAAAAATAATGCACAAGAGTAATTATTTAAATACTACAGATAAGAGTATCAATGAAATTAAATCATATTACATAACAATAATTGAAGAATTAACTTCAGATTATTTAAATCAATTAAATTCCTGTAAATCTTAATTTTAGAGTGATCAAGAAAACTCTAAGACAAATAGAAGAAGAATAAAAAAAACCTCCGTTTTGGAGGTTTTTTTTATTCTTCTTCGTCGCTTGACTTTTCTTCTTCATCAAGTAAGTTTAGCATATTGTGTTTTTGCAACAAGTTATACCATTGTATAACTTTTTTAATATCACTGGCATATACTCTATCTTCATCATAATCGGGTAATATATTAAAGAAATATTCTTCCAGCTTATCTTTACTATCTTTTGGTTTTACACTACAAGGTTCACTATTTTCCTTATCTTTTATTTTTTCTAAAACTTTATATAAAGGTACCTCTTCAGATAACGTATAAATAGCTATTTCACTTAAAACACTTACATTGTTTTGTAGTCCTATAGAAATACGTTTTCCATCTATCATAGATTCAGCAATAAAGCCTCCACGAGTTTGAGTAATTAATTTATATAGTCCAGGTTTTCCTGCTATTGATAATACTTTTTCTAATCCCATATATCATTTGTTGTTTTGAGAGCGGCAAATATCCTATTTTTAAGAAGCAATGCAAAAATTATCGCTTCTTTTTTTGGTTAGGAAAACGCATTCTATAATCAACATTTATCTTTCCTTTGGAGATATTTGATAACTTACCTTTAATTAATCGTTTTTTTAAACTAGAGAGCTTATCTGTAAATAAAACACCTTCAATATGGTCATACTCATGTTGAATAACACGGGCTATTAAACCATCAAAAGTTTTTGTTTGTTCTTTAAAGTTTTCATCTAAATATTTCACTGTAATTTTAGGAGCTCTAAACACATCTTCTCTTACATCTGGAATACTTAGACATCCTTCATTAAAAACCCATTCATCTCCTTCTTCTTTTATTATTTTGGCATTAATAAACACTTGTTTAAAGTTTTTTAAAGCTTCTCTTTCTTCTTTTTCCATGTCTTCATCTTCTCCAAAAGGGGATGTGTCTACTAAAAACAAACGAATAGGTAGCCCAATTTGTGGTGCTGCCAAACCAACTCCCATAGCATTATACATTGTTTCATGCATATTCTCTAGTAGTTCTTCTAATTTTGGGTAATCCTTAGTTATTTCTGTCGCTACTTTTTTTAAAACAGGGTCGCCGTAGGCTACGATGGGTAATATCATTATTTAAAGTTATTTTATGCAAAAATACAATTCTTACAATTTAAAAGTTATGAGTTTTTAAAAACTATTTTGAATAAAGATAGCTTTGTAATATTAAGGTCGCACTTATTTCATCTACTAGTGCTTTATTTTGCCTTTGTTTCTTTTTTAAACCACTATCTATCATGGTTTTAAATGCCATTTTCGATGTAAAACGTTCATCTACTCTAAGTATTGGTATTTCAGGGAATTGTTTTGTTAACTTTTCAAGAAAAGGTTTTATTAAGGCTTCGCTTTCTGAAACTGTGTTATCCATCTGTTTTGGCTCACCAACTAAAAAAAGCGCTACATCTTCTTTTTTTAAATATGTTTTTAGGAAACTTATGAGATCTTTTGTAAGTACAGTAGTCAAACCAGAGGCTATTATTTGCAACTCGTCTGTTACTGCAATTCCTGTGCGTTTCTTTCCATAATCTATTGCTAAGATGCGTGCCATGTATTCTTTTTTTGCAAAAATAACTTAATAATACCATTTGCAACTTGAAATTACTGTAATAAAACCACCTTTTTTCCTCTCTTCTTCTTTTAAAAAATATCACATAGTTTATGGCTCAATGTTTACAAATTATACAAATTAAGCTTAACTTAATGACATTGTACTTTAGACAAGATTTAAAGTTCTAACTTCATTTTTATATCACAACGCTTATACGGTGAATTGGCTTCTACAGGAATCTCTACAAATCCATATTTTCTGTATATGTAGATAGCGTTTTCTAGCTTTCTACTAGAATAAAGTACCAGATTAGGAAACTCTTTTTTTTTCGAGAAGTCTACACAATACTGCATTAATTTTTGTCCAATTTTTTGTCCTCTATATTTAGGAGACACCCCCATTTTTGTAAGTTCAAAGGTATTTTGTTCTATTAATGGCATTAAAGCAACTGTACCTACTATTTTATCATTTAATCTCGCAAAGAAAATATAACCGCCTTTATTTATTATGTGTTTTTTAGGGTTACTTAAAACTTCTAGATCATAGGGTTCTAGATTAAAGAGCGTGCGTAACCACTCCTCATTTAAACTAAAAAATGCCTCTTTTTCTTCTTTTTTACCTTTATAAGCTTCAATTATTAATTTTTTTTCAGATAACCTATCTATAATTGTTTTACTAAAAGATATCGCTTTTAATTTAAGATCTAAGCTATTTAAATGAGACAGTAATGATGATCCATCATGAATAGTAAATTCTTTTAACGTTTTATCTATAGCTTCCCATATTGGTTCCAATTGTTTTAATTGTTTTAGCCCTTTCTCAGATAAAAAAATTATTTTTTTTCGTTTATCTAATTCATCATTTTTAAAATATATAAATCCTTTTTTAACCAGCTTATTAATGGCTTGAGTTATTGCAGGCTGTGTTAAACCTATGGCATTTTTAATAGCTGTATTGGTCACCCCTTCTTTATAGCTAATTAATTTAAAAACAGGAAATAAATAGGGATCAAAATCTATACAAAAATGATCATAAACCACTTGAGTTTCTCTCATTAACATATCACTCGTACGTTTTAATCTAGAGCCCATCCCTAGTTCTCCATAACCTTGTAAAGCGTCCATTTAACATATGTATTTATATAAGTGCTTATGTAAATATAAATAATTAACTCAAAAAACACTAAAAATTTTAGATTTTTAATTTAAATTTAGGCTTAGATTAAATTACTTAATTAAAATATTAACCAAATAATTGATTCTATAAAATTTAATTGTGAAATATATTTTTTATCAGTCTAAAAAATCTATAAGAAAACTTTAAGCGTATATAATTTGAAAGAATCAAATAATAGATATATTTTTAAAGATTTTTAAAATTTAAGACACTAGTCTTAGCCCTAATAAATAATTAAAATTATGACGAATATGAAAGGAAGTACAGGATTAAAAGTAGCATTAGGAGTCGCTTTGGTTTTATTCTTAGCTACTGGTTTTTATGCAATGAACTTGTATAAGGAGTCTAATGATACAAAGAATGAATTAACAGAAGAGAAATTACTGGTAATGAATGACCTTAGCGCTATGGCAAAACAATACGATGAAGCCATTAGTGAAAATGAAATCGCAAATAAAGATTTAATAGAAGCTCGTGGACGTATTCAAGGTTTAATAGATTCGTTAAGAATTTCTGAAACTAATGTAAAAAGCTTGTGGCGTTATAAAACAAGATATAGAAATCTTCAAAAGGAGATGAATGTTTTGTTAGCACAAAACGATTCTTTGAGAATAGAAAACTCGTATTTAGCAACATCTTTAGATAGTACTAGAGTGCGTTTAGAAGAACGTACAATGTTTACAGATTCTTTATTAGTACAAAATACTGCTTTAGCAGAAGTTGTTGAAAACGCTTCTATCTTAAATACTTTAGAATTAAAAGGTTTTGGAGTTATAGAGAGAACTTCAGGGAAATTAATCCCAACTGAACGTGCAGGTAGAGCAGATAAAATTAGAGTTTGTTTTACTGTAGCAAAAAATAACTTAGTGCAAGCAGGGGATCAAGAATTATATGTTCAAGTTATAGATCCCAAAAACAATACATTAGGTGTTAATGAGCAAGTTGTTTTTGGTGACAAAACATTAAACTATAGTGTAATTAGCAAATTTAACTATGAAAATTCTAATCTAAATGTTTGTGAGTTTGTAGCATCAAGAGGAGAAGAAAAATTTGAAAAAGGACGATATATAGTAAATGTTTTTAGCAAAAAAGATTTAGTATCTAGTTCTGAATTCACACTAAAATAAATCCATATTTTTTGTTTAATACCAATTATGAGTTAAAATGCGGTAAAAAAGACAAAGTTGCTTTCTTTTTATACACTGCGATGATAGTTTTTCATAGCTGGGCTATGGAAAACATGAATAAAGATGTATAAAATGAAATGAACGAGAATGACTAGCTCATTTTAACTTGTAATTGGTGTAAAAACCCCAAAAAGAATTAAAATTCTTTTTGGGTTTTTTTTTGATTTAATTTTAAACTCACTTTATGTATTATAACTTCGTTATGAGGCTGTGGTATACAATAAATAAAGTATTTACCTAATTTTAACATAGCATCCATCGCTATGGTTAAATAAAAATACAGCTTACGTTTTATTATATTTGAAGTAGATACAGACGTAATAGATTTTCTAATCCATAAAGCAAGTTAAAAGTAAATTCTTAAAATCATATTTGGATTAATGCCTAAAGATGTTTGAATTATTTCGTTAACCTCTCCTTCTCTAATTCTAAAAAAATTATTGATCTCATTTGCTTTATTAAATATATTCCATACCGATACGCCCACATTTACTCTAGAGGCCTCTCCCATTTTAAAGTCATACAAAGCAGAAACATCTACTTTAAAATAATGATTTAATTGATCGCTGTTACTTGATTTAAAATTGATAATATTCTCAATAATTTCATTTTCTTTTACTGGCAAAGTTGTTGGCTTTCCCGAAAACCAATTAATTCCTGAAGAGACTTTTAATTGCTTATATTTATAAATAGATCCAATAGATATCGCATGATTGATATCAAAATTATTTCTAAACGAAAGTTCTGGTAATTTCTCGAAAGTATAATCACTATTTAAATACGCATAACTTAACCATATATTAAATTTAGTAAGTTGTTTTCTTAAAATAAAATCTAAACCATTTGCCTTATAACGCCCTTTTGTTTTTATAAACTCATATTGATTTTGAAACCCTTGACTTTGAGTTGTTATACCTTTTACTTGTTTATAATAAATATCTGCGCCTAACTGCCACCCTTTTTTATTATAATTAATCCCAAAAGACACTTGTTTACTTCTAATTACAGGAATATCGGCATTGTTAGAAAGTTGCCATCTGCGCTTTTCCACACCTAAAAAATCATTTTGAAAATTAATAATTTGTGAGGTGTTTTGATGTTTAGTTTCTCCTAAAATCTCGACACTAAAATCTTTAAAAAGCTTATGAGTAAAACTAAAACGAGGCTCCCATATTTGTTTTTTAAACTTACTCAAATAGTTATACCGCATTCCCAAAGACAGGGTTGTTCTTTTATTTAAAGACAAATAATTTGTTTGTGTAAATACACCATGTGTTCTAAGTACTTCGGATACTAAAGACCTGAAAATTGGTGTATCAACATCATCTAAATTAGTAATCTCGCTTTCTACAAAGTGGTAACCACTTAACACATTAATTTTATCGTTAAGTTTATAATTAGTTTTTAACTTAAAACTCGTCTCAGATACTTTGTTTTCTTGTAAAAAACGTTGTGACTCCAGTACATTTGAGTTAATTGCTTTAAGTTTATAATCTGTTTCGTAAAGTTCTAGTGAAGACTGCCAATGGTTATTCCAAGTTTTAGCGTAATGTATAGCGCCTGCTATACTATTTTGAGATATAATACTCCTTCTAGAATCACTAATTGTGTTTTCATTAAATGTTAATCTGTTAGATACATTTATAAAGTTAACCCTAAGCATGTCTTTACTGTTAAATTTATAAAGCCATCTAAAAGACAGGTCGTAAAAATCAAACTTCTCATCTGTATTCACAACCTCTTTATTATCTTCAATTTCTGTATCTTCAGATATTTTATCAAAAAAATTACGATAGGCTGGAGTTTGGACAAAATCACTAATGGATTTTCGTAAGGCTATTTGAATTGATGATTTTTTACTTATTGGCACATCCAAAAACCCATTTGCATCAATAAAATTAACCCCTAAATTCCCTTTAAGTTTTTTATTAATCTCGGTATTAGTCTGCATTGCTATAGTTCCAGAAACGCCATCGGTAAAATCAACACCCGACCCATTTTTTAATAATAGAACATCTTGAGTAATTTGGGGGTTGTACATTGAAATAAGTCCAAAAAAATGCCCTGACTGATACATCTTTATCCCATCCCATAGTATTAAATTTTGATCATGGCTCCCGCCTCTTATATTAATATTGGAAACATTTTCATTAATACTCTGTATTCCTGGAAATGCTTTAACAGATTGTAATACATCTGCTTCAATAAGGCCAGGTAACATTCTAAATTTTGAAAAATCTATTTTAAAGGCGCCACTATTTAATTTACTTATGCCTTCTATAATATAACTTGGAATAACTACTTCTGGAAGTTCTTGTAATTTCACTTCTGCATTAGACTGCCCTTCTATATTACTAACTAAAATATAGCTATCTACACGTTTATAATCTAAGCCCGTAATAGATTTTAAATACGTTATGGTTTCATTAAATGTAAGGTTTTTAGAGGGAGGAACAATTTGATAATCTTCAACTAGATCTTGAGCATAATTAAACTGGTAGCCAAATTGGCTTTCAACATGTTTTAATACAGAAATTAGTGATTGCTTTTTGCTAGGTTCTTGCGCAAATACTATAGAATAAAAGCTAAAAAAAGCAACTACTAATAACCTAAACTTACTAAAGGTACTAGTTTGTTTTGCCATAAATGATAATCTCATTCGAATTAACAATTTCAAAAGTTAATCCCATAGGCTTAGTAATAGAAATAAGAGCTTCTTGTATATTTTGATGATTAAATCCTCCCGAAAATATTCTGTTAGAGTCAATATTTTTTAACAGGATTTTTGTACTAAACTGGCGTTTAAACTCATTAATAACGAAAATATAGGGCACTTCGGAAAAGCTACTACTATTTTTAATCCAATTTGGTTGGGTCTGTGTTGTTGATTTTTCCTGAACAATAGTATTAATTACTCGAAAACTATTACCTGCATATAATGTTTTAGTTTTATCTCCTGAAGTTACAGACACAATGCCTTCAAAACACTTTACCTCAAAATAGTTTTCGCGTTGCTTCACATTAAACTCAGTACCAACAACTGTAACTATACCATTATCTGTTATAACTTGAAATTTACGCCCTTTTTCTACCTTAAAATAGGCTTCTCCTAAGAGCTTTACGTTTCTTTCGTTCTCCCAATTACGCTTATTAAACTCAATGCTGGAAAGTGCATTCAAAACTACTTTAGATTGATCTGGGAGTTCTATTTTATTTTTTTCATTTGCCAAAGTTTCTATAGAAGTAACACCAGTATTAAATTTAAAAAAATAAATTCCCAAGGCAATTACTAAAATGGCTGCAACACGAAATAAAAGCTTATACCTATTTAGCTTTTTAACTGGTTCTTCATCAGAATTTATTTTTTTGTTTAAATCTTCAAAACCAGACTGTTTTGATATGTTTGATGCTTTAAAATATTGAGCTGCTTTTAAAATACGCTCATTAAATTCAAAATCATCAAAAGCTTCAAAAGTTTTTTTTTCTTCTTCTGTTAATTCGTTATTTAGCCACTTTTTTATCCAAGATTCTTTATCCATCACCTATAGCTTTTTAATTAAACAACTTAAGTATTAAAATTCCTCATTACTTTATATTAAAATTTTCTAAATTATCTTTAAGTTTTTTAAATGCTGAATAAATTCTATACTCGACTACTTTTTTTGTTACCCCTAGTTGTTCGGCTATTTCACTATGTTTTTTCCCTTCTACTTTATTTAAAAGAAAAGCCACACGCTGCTCTTCTGTTAAAATAGCTAATACTTTTTTGTAAGCCTCTAGAAACTCACGCTGTTCTAAAATAAACTCAGGACTTTCATTTGTGTATTGTTTTTTGCCTTTTTTTTGATATTCCAACACTACTTTTTGATGTTTAATATCATTTAACACCATGTTATTGGCTACAGTAAATAAAAAAGACTTTGCTTTATTAAAAGCTACTTTTCTGCAATTATCCCATAACTTTATATAAGCTTCCTGCACTTTATCATTTGGGTTTATTTCAACACCATATTTATAATACATAAAGTCGTGTAAATCTTTAGAATATTTGTTATAAATACGCTTAAAAACCTGTTCTTCACAAATGTTATGGTTAAGATTATTAGGCAAGATTAAATTTTATTTTCATCAAAGTTAAATAAATAATTGAAAAAGTTTCAGGAGTTTTTATAGGTTAGGTGTTATATAACAAAATACCTTGAGGTAAGCCTCTTAGCATTTTAATCCCGATTATTGAGTAAATAAGCTATTTCATGTTAATTAAAACACACAAAACTATTTTTTACATGAGTCTAGTCATGTTTTTAATATTTTTTGAATCTTGTAGAAAAGAAGATTTTGAATTAATTGAACCTCCAAAAGACAAGGTTATTACTAGTAATTCTGTTACCTCAAGTCTTATTCTTAAAACCTTAAGCAATGATGGTTCCAGTGACAATATTTTAGATAAATCGAACTGCTTCAATATAAAGCTACCTGTTACCATTGAGGCTAATGGTAACGCTTTAAATATTACTTCTAAGCGTGATTATAGTATTGTAGAATATCTTTTTGATGACGATGATGATGATATTGATGTAGTAAACATTAACTATCCAATCACCCTTATACAAGAAGATTTTACAGAGGTTACTATTAATAATAGTAACGAATTTAATACGTATTCTAACAAATGTCATGGTGAAAACGAATTAGATGACGATATAGAATGCTTAGATTTTCAATACCCTATCCAAGCATCTACATTTAATAAAAATAATGAGCTAATAGAAAGTATCACTTTTGTTTCAGACTACGAATTTTACACATTTATTAAAAACTTAAGTAATGACGACGTTACTACCCTAAACTTCCCTATTACCATTAAGCTTTCCAACGATTCCTTAGTGACTATAAACACAATAACTGAACTTGAAACTATAATTAATAGTCATAAAAATGATTGTGATGAAGATGATGATTACGATTATAATGATGATGATTGCAACGATTGTAATGTGGATGAATTAACCTCAATATTAACAAACTGCGATGGTTGGACTGTTGACAAACTAAATAGAAATTATACAAATCATGATGATGTCTACCAAGGCTATACATTTAATTTCTATCCAGATGGAAGCATTGAGATTTACTGGTATACTTCTAGTGCCTTTGGAACCTGGACGTCCTCTGGAACTAAAAATAACATTACTGTCACTATAAACATCCCCGATTTACCACTTTGTAATAACGATTGGATCTTAAGTGAAATATCCGAATATAATAACACAAGATTAGATTTGCGTGTTAATGACAGTGACAGGTTGAGATACAATAATGCTTGTAACTAGCATAAGCTTTTGAGCTATTACTATGAAAAAGAGAAGTTCAATATTTAATAAATCTGCCTTGATATAATTAAGGCAGATTTTAAAAAGAAAAAATGAAAAAAAAGATTGTTTTTGGAGTCCTAATACTTTTTGTTTGTCTTGGTGTGTATAATTATATCTATCAAGACCATAGGAATATAAACACAGAAAAGCCAAAGTTTACCTTAACCTCTCAAAGTATTACCTATCAATTTTCAAACAATTCTACAGAAGCGGAACAAAAGTTTTTAAATGAATCTATAGAAATATTAGGTAAAATATCTGAAATAAACCTAGATAATATAGTATTAGATAACAGCATTTTTTGTCAATTTCAAAAAAGCATTGCTAATACTTATAAAGCAAATGAGCTTATCACAATTAAAGGAAGATGTATAGGATATGATAATTTATTGGAAGAAATAAAATTAGACCAATGCATTATAATCAACAATCAAAAATAAACACGATGAAACCAGTAATTATTAAAGCCATTTGTATTTCATTACTATGTTACTCATTACATTTTTATGCTCAAACTACTGTAAATTTAATACCTAGTAAAGACAACTCAATATATAGCGAATCCAATAATTCTAATGGCCAAGGACACTTATTTTCTGGCAGAACAGATGGTAGAGGCGGAGCTCCAAGTAATAGAAGAGCACTAATTACATTTGATATAACATCAATACCCAATGAGGCCACCATAACTAATGTTACTTTAACTGTAAACGTTAACAAAGTACCTCCTGGATCAAGCGCGCAAACATTTAATATACATGCTTTAACTAAAGATTGGGGTGAAGGTACCTCTTCTGGGTCTGGTAGAGGCGCTACAGCTGTGGCACCAGATGCAACCTGGAGCGATGCTATATTAGGAGCTTCTTCCTGGACATCCCCTGGAGGTGATTTTACTTCAACAGCATTATCTTCATTAAATATTAATGCAACAGGCAGTTACATCTTTCCTTCTTCTACCAATTTTGTAACTATAGTACAACAATGGATAGATAATACCAGTACTAATAATGGTATTATTTTAATAGGTAATGAGAGCTCTAACGGAAGCGCAAGACGATTTGGAAGTAAAGATATGGGTATTGCACCATCTTTAAACATTACTTACAACATATTAAGCACTAATGACTTTGCTTTAAAGAGCTTCTCAATTTCTCCTAACCCATCTATAGATTATATAGACATAAAATTAAAAACACCATTACAAGACGCAACCATAACTATTTATGATTTGCTAGGAAAAAAGATACATTTCAATAAAATTAATAATGATAATAGGGTGAATATATCCAAACTTACTAAGGGGGTTTATCTACTAAAAATAACATCTCAAGGAAATACAAAAACAAAACGTTTTATAAAGTTGTAACAGGAAATTATAGCTTAAACCACATTAACTAAATATTATATATGAGACACATACTAGCCATCTTGTTTTTACTACCAATTTTAACGTTTTCTCAAAACGATTTATTAGATGAAATTGATTCTAAAAATGAAAGCAATGAAAGAGTAACTGCAACGTTTAAAGGTTTAAAAATAGTGAATTTAGAATCTACTAAACTGGTTGCTAAAAAAGAGCTCACACTTGTTGTTGCACACAGATTTGGAAGTTTAAATAACGGAATAGATACATTTTTTGGACTAGATGAAGCCGTAACACGTATAAATTTTGTTTATGGATTAACAGATGCTATAAATATAGGAATATCCAGAAGTTCTTTTTTAAAAACGTATCAATTATCAGCTAAATACAGATTTGTACAACAAAAAGAAAACGAATTCCCTTTTACAATCGTTGGGTTTAATGCCCTTTTAATTAATACAGGGTTAGATAAAATCGCACTACCGCTTATAGAATTTAAGCATCGTTTAGGTTACACAACTCAACTACTCATATCCAGAAAAATAAATACTAATTTATCACTTGAATTAGCCCCTACTTTTTTTCATGATAATTATGTAGCTTTTAACGATCAAAGCAATACTCAAGTTGCTCTTGGCTTAGGGGGGCGTTACAAATTATCAAAACGTTGGTCTATAAATGCCGATTATGGTATCCATCTAAATAGAGCAGATAATTCTCCATTTAAAAATCCTTTGTCTATAGGATTTGATCTTGAAACTGGCGGTCATGTATTCCAAATGCATTTTAGCAATGCTCAAGCTATGAATACAAATCGCTTTTTAAGTGAAACTACTGGAGAATGGTTTAAAAACATATTCTTTGGCTTTAACCTAAGTAGACGGTTTTAAACTCAAAAACTTCATTTACTAATTTAAAATAAACATACTATGAAATTTAAAAATTTAATTTACACTGTATTAGCTTCCACTGTTATAACCAATTGTTCAAGCAGTGATAGTGATGATCTTACTCCTAAACCCGACCCAGATCCAACACCTACAGAAAAGGTCACTTACTCCAATGATGTTAAAGCCATAATAGATAACAATTGTGTGAGGTGTCATGGTAATCCAACAGCTAATGGTGCGCCTTTTTCATTAACAACTTTTGATAATGCTAAAAGTAGAATTGACCGTATTTTAAATAGAATAAACAATGCCAGTAACCCAATGCCTCCAAACGGACTTATGGCTCAAGGTTTAAGGGATAATATTCAAAAATGGAAAGATGATGGCTTACTTGAAAATTAAACTAAACCACTTTATTTATGCAATTGCTTTTATTAGTTTAAGTGCTTTTAGTCAATCAAAATATATTACAAAAACAGGAATAGTAGGCTTTGAGGCCTCTGTCCCTTCTTTTGAAGAAGTTAAAGCCACTAATAATTCTGTTACGGCCATTATTAACACTAGTAATGGCGAATTTGCTGCATTAGTATTAGTAAAGGGGTTTCGTTTTAAAAATGCTTTAATGGAAGAGCATTTCAATGAAAACTATGCCGAATCTGATCAATACCCTAAAGCTATATTTAAAGGGCAAATTGTTGATTTTTCTATGGAAAAGCTTGACGCCACCAATAAATTTAAAATTAATGGTGAATTAACGTTTCACGCTAGAAAAGTACCATTAGAAGCCATCGAAGTAAAAATCACCTACGCTGCGACTGCCAATACTATAGAACTTAATGGTAGTTTTACACTTTTAGCATCAGATTTTGATATTATAATTCCAAAAATTGTTAGAAAAAAAGTATCTAATGAAGTAGACGTCTCATTTAATTTTAAACTAGATAAAAAATAAAAAAGCCGCTTAAAAGCGGCTTTTTCTTATTTTCTTATTTTCTTATTATTTTATTTACTCAAATACATTTTTCGCCTAGAATATAGATCATAGAATGCATCATCTTTTAAGCTATCTATAAACAAGATACTCTCTCCTGTACTTTTCATCTCTGGTCCTAAATTTTTATTTACGTTAGGGAATTTATTGAATGAAAATACGGGTTGTTTAATCGCATACCCTTCTAATTGTGGGTTAAACTTAAAGTCTTTTACCTTCTTCTCTCCTAACATGATTTTAGTAGCAAAATTCACATAAGGTTCTCCGTAAGCTTTTGCTATAAATGGAACTGTTCTAGATGCTCTTGGATTGGCTTCTATAATGTAAACCATATCATCTTTTACAGCAAACTGTATGTTAATTAAACCTACCGTATTTAATTCTAAAGCAATCTTTTTAGTGTGATCTTTTATTTGTTGCATCACAAACTCACCTAAATTAAATGGAGGTAATGTTGAATTACTATCTCCAGAGTGAATTCCACAAGGCTCTATATGCTCCATAATACCGATGATGTAAACATCTTCGCCATCACAAATCGCATCTGCTTCGGCTTCTATCGCTCCTTCTAAATAGTGATCTAATAGTAATTTATTATTTGGTATACTCTGTAGTAAGCTTACTACATGTTCTTCTAGTTCTTTTTCGTTAATTACAATCTTCATGCCTTGCCCTCCAAGAACGTAAGATGGTCTTACCAATATTGGGAAATCTAATTTCTGAGCAACTTTAAGCGCTTCATCTGCTGTTTCTGCTGTATCAAATTCTGGATAAGGAATATTATTCTCTTTTAATAATGTTGAGAAGCTTCCTCTATCTTCGGCTAAATCTAAAGCTTTGTAGCTTGTTCCAATAATTTTAATACCGTATCTGTCTAGTTTCTCTGCCAGTTTTAACGCTGTTTGTCCTCCTAATTGAACAATGACACCTTCTGGTTTTTCATGCTTTATGATATCGTAAATATGTTCCCAGAATACAGGTTCAAAATATAGCTTATCGGCTGTATCAAAATCTGTAGATACTGTTTCTGGGTTACAGTTTATCATTATGGTTTCATACCCACATTCTTTAGCTGCATAGACACCATGCACGCAACAATAGTCAAACTCTATTCCCTGCCCTATTCGGTTTGGTCCAGAGCCTAATACAATAATTTTTTTCTTATTAGTAACTACACTCTCATTATCTGCATAACGCTTCCCGTCTGCAGTTTGCATATCGCTCTCGAATGTAGAGTAGTAGTAAGGTGTTTTAGCTTCAAACTCTGCTGCACAGGTATCAACCAATTTATAAACACGGTTAATACCAAGCGCTTCTCTTTTTGTATAAACTTGACTCTCTAAACACTCTAACATATGTGCTATTTGTCTATCACCATACCCTTTTTGCTTAGCTTCAAGTAATAACTCCTTATCTATGGTATCTATGGTATACGTAGAAATCTCTTTTTCTAAGAAATAGAGTTCTTCGTATTGCTTTAAGAACCACATATCTATTTTAGTGATCTCGTAAATTCTACTTAATGGGATACCCATTTTTATAGCATCATAGATAATAAATACACGATCCCAGGATGCAAACTTTAATTTTTCTATTATTTGATCGTAATCTTTATTTTCCTTTCCATCTGCCCCTAAGCCATTACGCTTAATTTCTAAAGATTGTGTGGCTTTATGTAATGCTTCCTGGAACGAACGTCCAATACCCATTACCTCTCCTACCGCTTTCATTTGAAGTCCAAGAGTTCTATCAGACCCTTCAAACTTATCAAAATTCCAACGTGGTATTTTTACAATTACGTAGTCTAACGTTGGCTCAAATAATGCAGATGTAGACTTTGTAATTTGATTATTTAATTCATCTAAATGATACCCTAAAGCTAATTTTGTAGCAATTTTAGCTATTGGGTATCCTGTTGCTTTACTTGCTAGTGCTGAAGAACGCGATACACGAGGGTTTATCTCTATGGCTATAATTTCTTCTTTATCATCTGGACTTACCGCAAATTGCACATTACAACCTCCTGCAAAATCTCCAATACTACGCATCATATGAATAGCCATATCACGCATTTTCTGGTACGTTTTGTCACTTAAAGTCATCGCTGGCGCTACTGTAATAGAATCTCCTGTATGGATACCCATGGGGTCCATATTTTCTATAGAACAGATAATTACCACATTACCGTTAGAATCTCTTAACAGCTCTAACTCATATTCTTTCCATCCTAAAAGTGCTTTATCTATCATTACTTCATGGATTGGCGATATTTCCAGTCCGCGACGTAATAAATCATCAAAATCGGCTTCATCATAAACAATTGCTGCACCTGCTCCTCCTAAAGTAAACGACGAACGGATACATAAAGGGAAACCAAATTCTTGAGCAATTTCTTTTCCTTTTAAGAAAGAAGAAGCTGTGGCTTGAGGCGCCATTCCAACTCCTATTTTCCCCATTAACTCTCTAAATTGCTCTCTATCTTCGGTAATGTTAATCGCATCGATATTAACACCAATAAGTTCAACTCCAAAATCTTTCCAAATGCCTTTTTCATCGGCCTCTATACATAAATTAAGCGCTGTTTGTCCTCCCATAGTTGGTAATACCGCATCTATTTGAGGGTGCTCTTTTAATATCTTAATTATAGATTTAGTTGTTAAAGGCAACAAATACACATGATCTGCCATTGACGGGTCTGTCATGATCGTTGCTGGATTAGAGTTAATTAAAATGGTTTCCACCCCATCTTCTCTTAAAGAACGTAATGATTGAGATCCAGAATAATCAAACTCACAAGCTTGTCCGATAACTATTGGTCCTGAACCGATAATTAATATAGATTTTAAATTAGGATTTTTAGGCATTTTTTACTCGTATTCTTAATGTATTATAAATTTTTGCTAAATTAATGATAAGTTGATATAAAAAAAGGCGTTACACTTAAGCAACACCTTTAATTTATAAACAATTGTTAATCATTATTTTTTATGTCTAGTCTCAGATGATACAGACAATTTTTTTCTACCCTTAGCTCTTCTTCTAGCAAGGACTTTTCTACCATTAGCAGAAGCCATTCTTTCTCTAAAACCGTGCTTGTTTCTTCTTTTTCTTTTAGAAGGCTGAAACGTTCTTTTACTCATTGTCTTATATCTTTAAAAAATCTGAAATTTGCTTTTTGAATTATTATTTTGGTCTATTGGCAAAACTGGGGGCAAATATACAAAGCTTTTTTGTTTCTCAAACTTATTTTAATAATATTTTTTAGAGAAAATTTTAGTTTCTTTGCATTTTGAAGCAAAAACATACTTTTTTGGTGTTTACAAGCATTCTCACTTTAACAAATTACAAGTAATGTATAACAAAATTATAAAACTTATTTTAGCTGCAGGTATTATAGGATATGCCGTTTATCAATTTATTGAAGGTAATATAGGAAATGGTATCGCATTAATCTTATTAGCTGGAATTTTTATATTTCTATATTTTAAAAACGAATTTATTCTACTTGCTTTTTTGCAACTACGTAAGCAAAACTTTGATGGCGCAAAAAAGTGGTTAACTAAAATTAAAACTCCCGAATCTGCTTTAGTAAAAAAGCAACAAGGCTACTATAATTATTTACATGGTATCATGGTCATGCAAGATAATATGAACGGTGCCGAAAAGTACTTTAAAAAAGCAATTAATTTAGGATTATCCATGGATCATGATTTAGCCATGGCAAAACTAAACTTGGCTGGTATTGCATTTTCTAAGCGTAGAAAACAAGAAGCTCAAAAATTATTAACCGAAGCACAAAAACTAGATAAGCACGGTATGCTTACAGAGCAAATTAAAATGATGAAGCAAAACATGAAGCAAACTACAGGTCCAAATCAACATTATGGCGCCGGTGGTTCTTTAAGATCGCAGAAGAGACGCTCTAGGTAATTACATTTAGTAGTGACTAACTAAGAAAAACAATGCCTACAAATACTTTTTCTTATAATTTGTAGGCATTGTTTTTTTGATATGCTATTGCTTGTTTCTATTTTAATTCGTTTTATTGTTTTTAATAGCTTTTAAGCGTTGTACATCCCAAATACCAGCGATAAGTATTAAAACACAAAGTAAGCCATATAACATCTTTAAGATGGTTAAACTTATATTAGTATATAACCAGTAGAAAACACTGTTTGTTACTAAACCTGCTTTATATTGCAATATGTTCTGGTAAAATAGCCACCCAAAAACAAGCATGCACACCAATAACAATAAGCTCGTTTTTAAGCCTTTGTGTATGCTTTTTGAGTGCTTACCTTGATACATGTTGTTTTGTATGTAGTTATTTTGCTTACGCTTTTCTTTATAATTCATGATCTATTTTTTTTGATAACTCCATATATAAGCGTAATTCAATCCCATATTATTTTTTTCATGGTATTCTGTAACACGTTTCTTTTTTTGAAATTCACTTTTTTTGATTTTATAAATAGGCCCATCATATCCAGTGGCTGGCGCTTTTGAATCGTTTATTTCTTCAAGAAGCACTTTGTCTTTATGAAATTGAATTACAATAGTATCTCCTTCTACCCTTCTAATTACGGCCCATTTATTTCCGTTGTCTTGAGTTTTAGTATAGTCTTCTCTTACGGTATGAGATATTAGAAGTTTATTATTTGCACTGGGGTTATCTATAATTTGCTGTATGGAATTATTTTTGGCGTATAAACTATAAATGGCAATGCTTATAGCAATAAAAGCTATAGCTAAAAACCCAAGTAATAATTTAAAGGCAAGGCTCCATTTTGCATAAGGTTTTTCAATAGGTGCTTCTGTTTTTAAATGCTCAAAAGCGTTTTCTATTTCTGTTGTCCATTTTACATTAGGTAAGTCTGTATAACAACTAGAACAGTATGCCGTACCCGATAATTTTTTTGTAACCTTATAAATAAGACCTGTATCTATATGTTTTTGATAAACAGTAATCTCAACATTATCTTTAACATCACAATTAGGACACCTTATGTTTTTAGGGGCTGCTTTATAAATAGGTTCGAAAGTTTCTTTTACTTGAATAATGATCATAATTGCTTTCTTTTATTTTTAATTTTTAAATCTTATAATTATAACCCTGTATGGTAGTATTGGATTTATTAAGTAATCTTGTAATAGAGGTTAAATAAATCGTTTTGAATACTCAGTGTTTTAAAAAAAATGTTTTTCAAATTGGTATATAGTTCAATATTAAGTAAATCATTATTTAAACCAAAAAAACACAGGTTTCAACTTATAAATTGGGGCTTCTTTTATGTGCAGTTTTAATGTTTCTTTATTTATATCCTTGGGGCAATTCAATTATTTCGAGGAATTTTAATGCATTTTCAATAACAAGTGGTTTTTCATTTTCCTTTGGCTTCCATTGCCTTTCGATAAAATAAGCTATTAACTTGACTATAACTGCAGGTCTGTTTAAATTTATGGAAATAGTTTTTTGTTGTTCTATAGGATACGGTTCATTGTTAGGAAGTGCAGGTTTATAGGTATATAGCCAAATTACTCCAGTATCTGGATATCCTACACACCATTTTTCTTTTTTTAGGTCTTTTTTTAGTACTAAATTATCTTCTTCTCTAAATGATAACCTAAGCGGGGATTTTTTGTATCCTTCTAGATAAACGACCACCTTTTCTACACATTTAGAATATGTAAAATTCTCTAAATGAGAATGATTAACTCTCCATAAATAAGTCTCATTAGCTATTTTTATTTTTCTTAATTTATTTTTAGACATTTTTTAACGTTCTAAATAGCTTGTAAAGTAGGAGTTCTAAACCTTCATTGTAATTTTAATGAATAACATTAGCAAAATAAATTACTAATGATTTATTTTCCCCATGTCTTAAGAGATCTCTATAATACGTTCCATCTTTAGAATCTGCCAAAACTTCTACAATATCATTTCCCCAATCTTTGCTATAATTTTGAATTTGTAAACGAATCGTTTCTAATAATTTCTCAAAACAAACTTTGTTATATGAGCTATGAGATTTCCTCAAGAAATCAGCATCTCCATATTGTATTACATGTGCTTTTAACCAATTAAAATTTTCAATGAGTCGTTTTTCAATATTTTCAACCTTTACAACCTCTATATTGTAAAATTCTTCTGAGTAATTAGCGACCACATTATCTAAATCTATTCTTTCCTTGGGATTTATTTTTATATCAATTACTGCGGGATTAAACCCTCCTAATATTTGAAAAAATTGATTAAGCAGTTCAACTGAATTTTTAAGAATGGTCTTTTTAATAATCAATTCTTCACTCATTTAGGTATTTTTATATCGTTTTAAGTTAACTGCGGATAAACGATTTCTTTTATATAGTCGCTTATTGAGCTTTCTGTTAACTTTTGTTTTCTCTTGTTTAGTTCATTAATTACTCTATCTCTTAATTGTTTACTCTTTTTTAGGTTACTTTCAATTGTATTATCATAAACAATAATGCAAAGTGCTTCGAATAACACATTTTTTTTAATGTCAAGAATTTTAACGGTATCTAATGTTTGTAAAATGATATCTAAGTATGGTTCATCTGCTAAAAATAGTTCTTCATCTTGTGGCATTAAAAATAGATTTTGATGTAATGACCATTCTTTAAGTAATTCAAAATCTAAAGGAACTACTTTTTTGTAACTAATAGCGAATTTTATATTAGAACATTTTGGGCATTTTATCTTAAGTATTTTGTCATGATTAGCTGCTAAACTTTCCGTTTTTTGGGATATACTAACTTCTTGTTCATTTTTACATTTTAAACATGTTATTATGACTATTTTTTCTTTCATAATAAATAGATTAATAAGTTATATTTAACCTTCTTTTTTTAGTTTTTCTATCATATCATTCCAAATATCATTCGGAAATTTATAGTCATTTAAATTTCTGTTTTTTTAGTAAAAAGTGATTATATAGTATTCGTTATTACTTTAATTTTATGCTGAATATCAGCAATTTTTTCACCCCAATATACTTGTGCTTTATTGGCATCGTATTCTGGTTTGTTTTTTGTTCCTTTTTTTATTTTTTTAGGAATTTGGTACAGAAATTCTCTATTTTGATATTTGTCTTTGGCAATCTTACTTTGAGTTTCTGGGTCTTCTTTTCTTCTTGCCCAAAAGTGCTGGTGTTTTATATAAACATCTTTAATTCTCAAAAAATACGCAATCAATTCCTCTTTATCTTTTGGTATATATCCTGGACCTGTACATCCGCAAGAATGGAATGTTATGTCTACTTCATAAAGCATCTCTATGTGTTTCCATGCTTTCACATCTTTTTTCTTGGGAGATTCAAAGTCTAGTCCCATATCTGCCATTACACTGTCGCATTCCGGGCATTTGGCAGGAGTTTCACTAATATTCTTGTTGTAACCACTAAGAATATCCCTTAAAAGCTTTCTTTTAAAGGTTTTTCTACAAGTAAAACAAGCCAAATGGGGTTTGTATATTGTCATTCCGTATCGGCACATTGTATTTTCTTATTTCGTTTATTTATATTCTCACTTCCTTTTCAAAAAAGGTTACATCGTCTTGTATGTTTTTTAATTTTATAGATTCATAAAAGATAATATACTCATTTCTTGTTCTAAATTTTGCATTTGGGTTATTTTGATAATTAGCTATCGTTGATAAAATTTCACTATTAACTATCTGGTTTGTTGGCTGTGTTCTGAGGAATTCTTTAGTTTTTTCTATTTCAATACCAAAGATTAACTCTATATCAATAACAGCTTGATGGTCACTGCCGGCTCCAAACTTAGCATCGTATAAATTATACACATCATTTATTTCCATGTGTTTATATAACATGAAAGATGCAATATCTAGCAGATATATTGGCAAGTCAACTTCAAAACCTTTTAGCTCTTCTTTTAGTATCCATTTTAGTAATGGCCTATCTGTTTTGCTATAGTTGTTATACAATTCAAAAACCAAATCTTTTCTGTTCCAATAATTACGATCAAAAGCTTCTCCATACCCAGTCTTTCCATTATGTATAAACTTGTAATGTTCTAGAGTTTTTTCATTTTTATTTTTCTTAAATCCATTTATTATATTTCTTAGGGTGTCCATTCTGTAATTTATTGTTCTTTTCTATTATCTATTTTTTTCTTAATCTCAATAGCTTTATCAGACTCAAAAAATGAACATAAATGTTTAAATGTATCATTTAAATAGTATTCTATTTCAATATCCATTTTTTTTAGCTCTTGAGTTATTGTAAATTTTTTTATTGCTTTGAGAATGATTTTCTCTTCCTTAGATTTTAAATCGATAATTTTTTCATTGAAATATATTCTACCAGGTAACATTTCTGGTTTAATATAATCAAGAATCGAATATTGGGTAAAGCACAAATCAAATTCTTTATGTTGTTTTGTTTGACATTTAAATAATAAACTTCCCCCATCTGCAACTGCTAAAAAATTTGTTATTACGATGCCTTGTTTTAATTCTTGTATTTTCATTTTGAGATTTACAAACTTTAAAAAATCAATTATGCGTTATTTTATACTTTCTCTAATTTAACAATCAGTGCTGTTAAGCATTTTTTAAATGCTGTTTGGTTTACAATTAGAAATTTTCCTTGCTCTGGTTTAAAATCGGTTACAGTGTTGTAAAAATAAATTGGATTCATTGGGTTTATGCTATGCCCTTCTTGCATAGAGTATCCATAAGTTAATTTTAAGCTGTTATTTTTTTCTACTTTTAAGCACCCTGTATATTGATCAGAAAAATCGATAGGTAAATAAATAACAGTTCCATTGGGCATTTCTGTTAGTTTTTTATTCCAAAATGAGACAAGTTCTACTACTGCATTTTTGACTTGATACGGTTGTTTTTTAGACTCCATAGCTAATACAAAATAATAGGTATCCAAGCTTTTCTGAATCCCTAATTTAGGAATTTCAAATAATAAATCTTCGTGACTTCCTTTACTATTTTTTAGTATTTGAATGTTTATAATGTTGCCCATCTTTAAATAGTCTTGATCTATTTTTAAAATATTTTTAATCGTAGTTTCTCACAAAGTTTTTCATAACCTATATTTTTAAAAACACGATTCCATTCTGCCTTTATATCGTCTATATTTTTAGTTTTCTTAGTTTTTAATACTTCTAATTTTTCTTTAGCATTTATATTTTTATCTATTATGGAAACTAACGCTTCATGATTAAATTCTTTATGCTTTTTTCTAAAAGTAATGAGTTTTGAAAGTGTTTGCAGATTAGAAACTCCAAAGCTAATTTGACTTGATAATTCGTGTGTTACTAGTAGTGTTAGGTTTTCAAACTCGGTGACGTATTTATTTTGAGTATCAAACTCATCACCTTCATAGTCTCTATACAGTTCTGCATATTTATTTTCGAGTATATTTAACTGCTCTTTAATAGCTTTAATTTCTGTGATAAATTGTTCGATTTTAGTCATTTTTAGTAAGTATATAGGTCTAAATTCATTCTTTACTTTCTTTAGCTATAAGTAGCGCCATTGCAATAACAATCATGGTTATTGTAAAAGCAATAAAAACGGTTGTATTTGCAAAAACTGCAATGCAACCATACCCTATAAAACCTGTTATTACTACAATGGGAATAAGAACATTTTTAAGTATTTTTTTTCGTCTTCGTTTTTTTTGTTTACCATTTATCATGCACTTGATTTTGTAGTATTGCTACTGTAATTATCCCTATTAATATCACGAAACCCCCTAGTATATTTTGAACAAAAAGTAGACAACCAAACATAACAAAACCAATTATAACAAGAGTAATAGAGAGTAAGCGACACCCATTTTTTTTTAGCTTCTTTAGTTTCTTATTCATTGTAAAATCGGTTTTTCATAAAAACAGCATTACTTATCCAAGACATTATTATTCAGATATTCTACAAATTGAGCTTGATATGCTATGCTATCAAATTTTAACATTTTAATAGTGTTTATTTTCCTGTCTTCGATATCTAATACGTCTTCAAAAGAATCATCTTCATATCTTATATCCTTCCAAATTATTACATCTTCTTTTTTTTCTAATAAAAATGAAATAACACCACAATAATCACTTCCGCAATGGCATCTATAAAGAGGTATTCGGTTGGTTCCAAATTGATTTTCCGGTTCTTTATACCCTAAGAATACAGAAACTTTAGTGTCTATAATTTCTTTTGTATTATGGTATGGAAATTTTATTTTATCTACATAAAATATATCTAAATCAAAACTAGAGTACATCATATCAAACCGATCAATATTGAGTAGTTGAGACAACTGTTTACCATCAACAAAAAAATCAAACCAAATTACATTTTCTTTGGTTTTCACTTGTTTTATTTTAAGTTGATTTTTCAATTTGAAATTATTTGATAATAGTGATGTGTAATACCAATTCTTAAATGAATATACTGTAAAGAAAAATGATGAATTTTGGAATTATACGAGACAAAAAAAATAAGCATAGCCATAGTTACGGTTCTTTTTTATGTTGAAGATAGAATTTCAAAAGACACTTTTTAACTCAGTAAATTCATTTGGGAATTGGTATAACTACTCAAAAATAGCTAAAAATCAAATCAATAACGGTTCAAGTTATAGAATGAACCTATAAAATGGACTAAAAACGCTTAAATATTAAGGCGTGTATTTTTATTTTTAAACCCGCTTTATGCGTTGGAAGGTCGTTATGAGGCTGTGATATTCAATAAACACTGGTGTTTTCTTAATCTTGGCATAGTCCCGCACATGCGGGAGTGAGATTAAAAAATAAAGTTTACGACAGTGTTTGCAGGAGATTGCAGGCGTAATAGACTTTCTAATGCATAAAACGGGTTAAATAAAGGAAAACAATTATGTTGTAACGCTATCGGTATCTTTTATTAATTGTTGTCGTCTGTATTCTGAAGGCGTTTGCTCTACCAATTGTTTAAACACTCTATTAAATGAAGTTTTACTGGAGAAACCAGACTCATAACCAATAGCCAATATTTTATAATGTTTGTACTTAGAGCTTTTCATTAATTGTTTAGCTCTATCTACACGGTATAAATTAATAAAATTATTAAAGTTTTTCTCAAAGCAAATATTTAATACTTCTGAAAGAAGATGCACACTCATCTCTAATTTTTCTGCAAGTGTAGATTGATTAATCTCATGATCAAGATACGGGTGTTCCTCTTCCATATACTCTAAAATATGCTGTACGTATTTATCTTGATCTTTTTGCGTTAATGATGTTTTTTTAAGCCCTAAATTTACAACGTTATTTTCTATAGAGACTTCTTTTTTTCGTTGCGCTAGCTTGTATATTTTTATTTTAAGGATTTCGTTTTCATCTTTCAATAAAATTTGACTTTCTTTTAATTGATGAGCTTCTAGTTGTGCCTGTTTTTTCTTTTTTCTATAAACAAATAAAATAACCAACAGTATAAAAATTAAAATACAAGCTAGCAAAATAAATTTCCATTTCGATTTATGTTCCTTTTGAAGTAGCAATGCTGTATCTTCAAGGTTTTTTTCTACTTCTAACCTTTTAGCTTTATGTAAGGACAATAAGTATTTTTTTTGAGCATTAATAAACCCTTTTTGTTGGATATTGGCTTTTTCCAAATCTCCCTGTTTTTCATATGCCGTTGCTAATTGCTTATGGGTATCCATTTGGATTTTTAGATACCCATTTGTAGCAGCTGTTCCTTGAGCCATTTGGAGTGGTTGAATAGCATCCTTGTAGTTTTTTAGCCCGACTAAAGATGCTCCAACTACATAAAGACTTAATGATCTTCGTTCTGCAGATTGTTCTTTTGTATAAAGGGCTTCTGCTTTTTTGCCATATGCCAAAGACTGGTTATAATTTTTTAATAGTAGATAATTTTCTCCCATGGCATTAAAAACAGCAATAAGAACATCATTCCTTTTTAACTTTTCTCCTATTTCTTGGGCTTTATCAAGATATTCTAATGCGCCTTTAAAATTTTTATTTGCCGAAGAAGATTCAGATAGCCCCATATAAACAGCCATTTTATACATATCTGGACCATCAAATTGGTCTATGTAGTTTTTCGCCTCATTAAATGCTTCTTTGGCTTTATTATGATACCCAATTACATTATACAAGTTACCTATATTGATTAAAACTACAGTTCGTTTTTTATAACCCTCTGGTACTTCTTTTGATAATTCTAAAGCTTGTAAATAATACGTTAAAGATTCATCGTAAGCATTAATTCTAGCATGGTAAACACCTAATCTTATTATAGCATCTATTTTTATTTTTTTATAACCATGAGCTTCAGCAAGCGTTAATATAGAATCGGTATATAATTTAAAAGTATCAAAACGGCCAAGTTTATAAGCTTTTTCTTGAAACTTATTAAGCCGCTCTAATTCTTGCGTAATGGTGTCGCTTTGAGTATTTTCTTTTCCCTGAGACTGCACTGAGGTAAAAAGAAACAGAAAAAAAATGACTATCAATTTTAACATTAAAAACTATTTTCTATGGCATTTGCAAAATACTGATTTATTTATATTTCACTACCTTATATTTACTAACAATTACTAGTATCAATTTATAATTTGGGGCTTTTACGCTTTTATTTTAGTTATTTTTGAATCATGAAAATCAGATTACACATTCCGTTCCTTATATTCATTATTTTAAGTGTATTTTCTTGCTCTTCTAATGATGATAATAGCAATGCCCCAACATCAAAAACGATTATATTTCCTGAAAACATTACAGATGATGAAGCTATTGTAATGTTAGCAGAAGGTTTTAAAAATGGTATAAATACATTATACGTTACAAATACGATTAATTTGACTACTTTAGATTTGGGTCAAATTAATACTTTAGACACTTTAAAGATCACAGGTAATGAAAAGTTAGAAATCATTACGCTTAGTAATTTAGAAAATGTTTCAGGAGCATTTAATATCGCTAATAATGACGCGTTAATAACGGCCGATTTTTCAGAATTATCAAATGTTAAATTTCTAGATTTCCATAATAATGATGCTATTGAGCGTATTGGTTTTCCAAAACTTACTTCTATAGAAGATGCATTAATAATAAACAATAATGATAACTTACAAACTATTTTATTAGATGGATTAACCACTGTTGAAACAGGTAGCATTGCATTAACAGGAAATCTAAAAATAACGTCATTTTCACTACCTAACTTAAAAACAATAAGTAAACTTAGTATTAGAAAAAACGAAGCGTTGTCGTCATTATTTTCCCCTGAATTAACAACCATAAATACATCTTGTTCTATAACTGTAAATCAATCACTAGAAGCATTATCTTTGCCTAACCTAAAAGAATGTAAACGCTCTTTTAATATTAATGAAAATATAAATTTAAAAGAGATTTCTTTACCTTCTTTGATTTCTGTTGCAACCACTAGAGTAACAGATGGGGAAGATGATGGTGGTCTCTATATTAGTAGGAATATAAGATTAGAGGCTTTTAATACCCCTAATTTAGAGTTTGCTCATATACTTTATTTAAATCAAAATTTATTAAATACGGTAGAATTTCCTAAACTCACCAAAGCTAGAGCTTTAAAAATAGGATCTGGCGTAGAAATTACGTCTTTAAATTTGTCTGCTCTAGAAGAGTTTAACGCTTTAGAAGTAGATGGGCAGGGTTTATCTACCAGTGAAATAGATAATTTATTAAATACACTAGTAAGTATAACACCTTCCATTTCTCAAAAAACAATTACTATCACAGGGCATCTTTCTGCCAATGCCAATGAAAATGTTGAAATACTCAGGATCAATAATACGGTTAGAATTATAATACCTTTTTAAAAATATTACCAGCACAATCGAAAGAATTGCTGATCAATCTCAAAAGTTGTGTGTACTAATATATTAGGTTGATACCCTAAACCTATCTTTGTGCAATAGAAAATTTATTACATCTTGTAACTACTACAAATACTAAAGCTTCGCTGCGTTTTTTAACCCGCTTTATGCAATAGAAGGTCGTTATGAGGCTGTGATATTCAATAAACACTGGTGTTTTCTTAATCTTGGCATAGCACCGCTACGGTTAGATTAAAAAATACAGTTTACGACAGTGTTTGCAGGAGATTGCAGGCGTAATAGACTTTCTAATGCAGAAAACGGGTTTAATTTCACTCCTGGCACATGCGGGACTAAAATTAAGAAAACACTAGTATTTCTTGCATCTACAAGCTTCACGACAACCTTCTATTGCATAAAGCGAGTTAAAAAGTAGAGATTATACCAATTTTGCTATAAAATGAGGTATAAATAATTTGAGTTATTTTACAGGAGTTCAAAGCATAAAAATCAAGCATAGCCTTAGCTCAATGTCATTAAGTTAAGGGAAATTATGTCTGTTCGAGCGCAGTCGAGAACTTTTTATTCTAACTAACAAAGAGGTTTCGACTGCGCTCAACCTGACACTGAGAACATATAAACTCTTAACTTAATGACATTGAGCCTTAGCTACGGTTTATTTGGTATTAGCCTAATTTTTAAGTGTATAGTTTTACTAAAAAATTAATTATAATGCCCTTTTTCTGGAATTTCTATATAATACGTTTTTCCAGTTTTATTATTTAAATGAGGCTCTCTTAACCAAGGATTGTGTAGTTTTAGAATTTTGTAATTTACACCAAACGTTTTAGCAAACTTAGAAAAATTAGTTACAGCAGAATCTACCTCAACTTTATAGGTTGGTATATTTTGATACAAATCTTTATCTCTAAAATTAAATCCATACTTATCTGGATGTGATAAAATTTCTTTTAGAGCGACTATTCTAAATACATAACGTCCTGTTTCTTGCCCCAAAAGTAAATCGTAATAGCTAGACACATTTTGCTCTCTTAAACGTTTGGAAACTCCTGCGTTTCCCGCATTATAAGCAGCAGCAGCTAAGGTCCAAGAGCCTAATCTAGCTTTGGCTCTTAATAAATATTTACAGGCTACTTCTGTGGCTTTTTCTAAGTGGTAACGCTCATCGACATTAGTATTTACTTCTAAGCCATTTTCGCGACCAGTAGCTTTCATGATTTGCCAAAAACCTCGTGCTCCTGCAGGGGATACAGCATTAGTTAAGCCACTTTCTATTACTGCCAGATATTTAAAATCGTTTGGCACACCATAACGTTCTAAAATAGGCTCAATAACTGGAAAATACTTTTCTGCGCGTTTAAACATTAATAAACCGTTGGATTGCCAATAGGTATTTACTAACAATTCTCTATCCATACGTTCAAGAATATCTGGATTCTTTAGAGGCATAGCTTCTCCCGCAAAATCTAAATGATCTGGTACTTGCAATGCATATACGTTGTAATCGTTAATAATTTTCTTTTCGATATTCTCGTCGGTGGGAGCATCTTGTAGCGCATAAGTAAATAATAAGCATAAACTTAATAAGCCAAAAAGAGCCAATATTCTTTGTATTGTTTTCATAATCTGTAACATAAATAGGGTTTGCCCAAGGTAAGAAAAAAACTTAATTTTCTGTAATTATATGCGGTAAATTCTCGTTAAACCATTTATATTTATTTATAATAGCAATATGAGTGCCACCTTTTATATTTATATGATTTTTTATGTGTTTAATTGGAAAAACCGGGTCTTTATCTCCATGAATATGGATAATTTCTGGATTATGTTTCTCCTGTTCCCAACATACAATTTCCTTTATTGCCCAACTTAAATAATCGCTATCATTAACCGATAAATATTTTCTATATAGCTCTAAACGTTTTGTTATATTTTTCCCAAAAGCATACTTCTCAAAAACCTCTACTTTACTCGCTAATTGTGTTGGTACTAATTTATAAGCACCAGTAGATTTTGCCAATTGCATTTTTAAAGGCAATTCAAACTTAGTTTTTACGCTAGAGACTATAATTAACTTACTTACAGTAATATGCTTGCTCATTTCCTGCACCAAAACACCTCCAAAAGACACCCCTAATAATACAGGGCTTTCGTGTTTCACATGCTTTGTCATTCGCAATGCATAATCGCTTAAAGATTCTTCTTTATACGGAATAAACCACTCCAAATAATACAGTTTAAATTGTGACTCTGGCAGCTTAATATTTTCAAAAATTAAGGGACTGGCTGCCATCCCAGGCATTAAATAAACAGGTATTATCTCTTGACTCATAAGACATTAAGTTTAAGCATTGTTTAAAAAGTCATTTTTTTTTTGTAATTTTGCGCCACAAACTTATAAAATAGTACTCACACTATTTTAAGATTCTACTGGAAATATAACAATTAAAAATACATTATGGTTGATGCTGCTGAACTAATAGATAATGACTTTCTACGTCAATTTGAAGTTAAAGTAAATGATGATTTAGCAAAAATAGAGTACTCTCTACAAGAGCGTAAAATATTTTTAACAAAAATGATTATCCCTAAAGAAGTTACCGATGAAAATTTTAGTAAAGACTTTTTAGCTGCTGTTTTTGAGCAGATTGAAGAACGTAACTTGAGTGTTGTTCCTACTAGTCCTGAAATTGCAAAATTTGTTAGAAGTAACAGAAAATACAAACGTATGTTACCTGTAGGGGTTAGGATATAGTAACGTTAGACGTTAGACGTTAGACGTTAGACGTTAGAAAAAATATGAATCCAGAGTTAATTAATACTTTGGATTTTTTTTATACGGCTATTTTCTGGGTAAAATCAAATCTTACTAGTCCGTCTTCGTCAATTTTAGTTAAGACTACATCGTGTAAGGTATTCACTAAAGCAGGGTTCCAAGGTGTTTTTACTTTTACATAATTTTCGGTAAAGCCGTGGATATAACCCTCTTTATTTTCACTTTCAAATAACACGGTTCTACGAGTTCCTATCTGGCTTTCATAAAAGGCTCTACGCTTTTTAACCGATAAGCCTCTTAACATCTTACTTCGCTTACTTCTAATGGTATTAGGCACTGAACCTTCCATTACTGCTGCTTCGGTATTATCTCTTTCTGAATAGGTAAACACATGTAGATAAGAAATATCCAGCTCACTTAAAAAATTATACGTTTCCAAGAAATGATTGTCGGTTTCTCCCGGGAATCCAACAATTACATCCACTCCTATACACGCATGAGACATAACTTGTTTTATCTTAGTTACGCGATCTACGTACAACTCTCGCATATAACGGCGTTTCATTTTTTTAAGAATTTCATTACTCCCAGATTGTAATGGCACATGAAAATGAGGTACAAATGCTCTGGATTTCGCCACTAAATCAATCGTTTCGTTTTTCAATAAATTAGGCTCTATAGATGAAATTCGTAAACGCTCAATACCTTGTACTTTATCAAGTTCTGTTACTAAATCTAAAAACGTATGTTCGTGTTTTTTGTTACCAAACTCCCCTTTTCCATAATCACCTATATTCACTCCAGTTAACACAATTTCTTTTATGTTTTGCGCTGAGATCTCTCTGGCATTCTTTAAAACATTTGCCATGGTATCACTTCGAGAGATTCCTCTGGCTAATGGAATGGTACAATAAGTACATTTATAATCGCATCCATCCTGTACTTTTAAAAAAGCACGGGTTCTATCTCCTATGGAGTAAGAGCCTACATAAAAATCGGCGTCTTCAATTTCGCAAGAATGTACTTCTCCAAAATCGTTTTTAGAGAGATCATTAAGGTAGTCTGTTATTTTAAACTTCTCTGTAGCTCCTAATACCAAATCTACACCATTTACATCAGCCAATTCTTGTGGTTTTAACTGTGCATAACATCCAATAGCAGCTACAAAAGCATTGGGATTAGACTTTTGCGCTTGTTTTACTATAGTTTTAAAACGTTTATCTGCATTTTCGGTTACCGAACATGTATTAATCACATAAATATCTGCAGTTTCCGAAAAATCTACGCGATCAAAACCTTCATTAGAAAAGGTTCTTGCAATAGTAGATGTCTCAGAAAAATTAAGCTTACAGCCTAGCGTATAAAATGCGACTTTCTTGTTCATAAATCTAAATAGCTCATGTAAATAAGGAAAAAATCTCCCTTATTTGGTTTCTAGCTTAAAAACTCGCAAATTTACATAATTACTTAAAGTATTACAACGTTAAATACCTACATTAGCTTTAAGTTCCTAATAATTCTATTTATCAATGACAAAAGCAGAAGCGCGAATTAAAGACGTTATTTCTTTTTTTAATAATAAAGATACTTTTTTAGGCTACAGAAAACTTATGGATTGTGCTTTGGACACTCAAAACATGGACATCTATAAAGCCGTTATTTCTTTAACCGATTGGAAAGAAAAACATCCCGATAATGAACATGAATTCATCGAAAAAAGTTTAACGCTTTTAGAAAAGATCTCTAAAATTCCCATAACCGAATACAACACCGCACAAACTACTGTAGTGGCTACAGGTATTATTAAAAGCTATGGTACAAATCGTTTTACATTGGGGCCTATTACTGTTGCTATACAAAAAGGGCAGGTATACGGTTTGGTTGGTGAAAACGGTAATGGAAAAACAACACTTTTAAGAGCTTTGGCCAAAGAACTAAAAATTACTCAAGGTTCTATAGATTATAATTTGGAATCCAAACACAGTAATGTTTACGATTTAGCCACCAGCCTAGTCTACATACCACAACGGACTAAAAAATGGTATGGGAGTTTAAAAGACAATCTAAAATTTGTATTATCGAGCTATGGCTGCCCTCCTGAAGAAAATGAAACCAGAGTTTTAATGATGATTGCACGCTTAGGTTTATGGAATTACAAACACCTAAAATGGAATGAACTATCTTCTGGTTACAAAATGCGTTTTGAATTAGCCAGAACACTACTTAGAAAACCAGAAATTTTATTTCTTGATGAACCTCTTGCAAATTTGGATGTGCTTGCACAACAGGTAATCTTAGAAGATTTAAAATCTATTTGTAACTCCATTAACAACCCTATTGCCCTAATATTAAGTTCGCAACAACTTTATGAAGTAGAAAAAATATCCGATAAAGTTATTTATTTAAAAGATGGAAAATATAAAGAAAACATTGATACCGTAACCTCCGAAAATAACCATCTAATTGTTGAAATAGAATGCGAAGTGGAAAGAGATATACTTAAATCTGTTTTTAATGCGCTTCATTTAGAAAAATTAATTTTTAATGGTGGGATATATATCGCGTATTTCTCGGGCAATACATCTTTTTACAGTGTACTGGAAGCTTTAGGAAAAAATAAAATAGATGTCACTTACACCAGAGATATATCTAAATCTACACGTCGCTTCTTTGTGGCTTAACAGTTAAGTATTTCATGAAAAAATTCATATCAAAAACCAACAAATATTTACTAGAAAATTATCCAACTATTTGGAATACTAAGATTGTATGGATGCTTTCTTGTAGCCTTTTAATACATCTCGCTTTTTTTATTTTAGGCTTTCTAACAATATCTAGCCCTAAAATGTTACATGAAAGCAGAGCTAAAGATATTTTTTTCGATAGCGGCACTGTATTCTTTAGTGTGATATTGTCGATTTTACTTATTGTTGTTTGGCTTGTTTATTTATTTAAAAATAACGCTTTCAAGAGCTTATATCCTTTAAAGCGCTCCAATCTATTTGGTCAGTTTTTAGCTTATTTAATTATTATATTTTTTGCATCAACCTTTTATATTTCATACAGCTATGGTGTAAAAACATTAATTTCATCTAAATACGAAACCTCTAGAATAAATGCTGAAATCGATAAAACCAACATTGCGGCTACTTTCTTCTCTGAAAACCTAGATGATTACACTATAAATAATCGTAAATACCCTGCTCCTTTTGACTCTTTGTATTGTGAGACAAACACAAAAAATGTTGATTCGGTATATTTAAAATTCCTAAATTTTAATTACGACTATTTCACATTATATACCAAAGAGGGCGGGACATACGAAGGGCATAATAGTTTAACATACCAAGGCTATGTTTTTAAAAAAGTAAAAGACACAACTGCAACTTATTACTACAAGGATAAGTTGGTAGATATGTCTCAATATGTTACATCTGCCTACCCAAGTTATTTTAATTATTCCAAAACCTTTTATAATAAAGACGAAGAACCTTTAAATTATTACATTGATTATGATTCTTCTTTATCAGAAAATGTATTCTCTAACGATATGTTTGCTAAAGGCAAAACGCAACAAAACAAAGTAGTTTATGAGCTTTTAAAACGAAATAATCCTGAAGAAATAAAAAAAGTGCTCATTGATTTTTTAGATATCTGTGATGCCTATGAGATCAAGCATAATTTATCTGTTGATGAATGGTTTACGCTCATCTATTATCCTGAAGATTTTAAGTTAAACCACTTAATAAGATCTGAAACCAGAAGAAATTATAAATATGCTTACATAGAAGATCAAACAGATAATGTAAAATCCCCAGAACAACAATTTAATAAAGAGCATCTCACTAATTATTTTCTGGATCATGATGCGTTACATACATTATTTACTAATGTAAAACAAATAAATGATGATACGCCTCTTACAGACAGCATACATATCTTTTTATGGTTAGCTTTCTTTTTATCATGCATTATTTTTATTTTTAGGGTTACTGGTATAAAGTCGCTTATTTTTTCTGTGATTACTGTTATTATTCTTATTATGCTTGTCGCTCTTGTTACAATAGTAACTGATTATTTGATTGGTTTCAATAGCAAAAATACAGGGTATTTTTCGGGATATTTAACATTGATTATCGCTTCTGTAATTCTTTCTATTCCTGTGTTCTTTAAAGAAAATCTAAAAAAAGGCATTGTTGCTGTTTGTTTAAACATTTCTATAGTTGGTTTTATTCTTTATGTATTTTTAATACTTGTAATTGTATCTATGCATCAAGATGATCTTTGTTCTTATTACACCTATGGAAGTAAAGTTAAAGAATGCTTTAATTTACTAGGCAGTATTGGCATACTCTGGAGTTTTATTCTTTTTATAGTAGCTCTAATTTTTATGTATTTTTACACACAAGTTATTAAAAACTGGAAAGCTTTACCAGAATCCTAACGCTATATATACGTGACCATTAATTATAAATTTGTATTAACCTTTTTATTAGCAATTAGCTTTTTTTCTTGTTTCTTTTCATGTAGAAATAGTGATCTGGAGCACCAAGACCACTTGGTGTTTCGTTATAATGAATATGAAAATATAAATACTTTAGATCCTGCTTTTTCCAGAACTCTGCAAGATAATTCTGTGTGCAATCAGCTATTTAACGGTCTGGTACAATTGGATAGCGACTTAAACATTTTGCCCAGCATTGCTAAAAGTTGGCAAGTCTCTAAAGATGGTACAACCTACACATTTGCTTTACGAAATGATGTTTACTTCCATAAACACAACATATTTGGTAAAGATTCTACAAGAACTGTTACCGCGCAAGATTTCACCTATAGCTTAAATAGATTAAGAGATAAAAAATTAGCTGCTCCCGGAGGTTGGGTACTCAATAAAGTTAATAATTTTAGAGCTATTAATGATTCTATTTTTGAAATTACTTTAAAACAACCCTTTCCTGCTTTTATTGGTTTGTTAACCATGAAATATTGCTCTGTAGTCCCTAAAGAAGCGGTAGATTATTACGGCTCAGAATTTAGAGCACATCCCATAGGTACTGGCCCGTTTAAATTTAAACGCTGGGAAGAAAATATAAAATTAGTTTTTAGAAAAAATGAGCTCTATTTTGAAAAAGACGAAGCTGGTAAGCCTTTACCTTATTTAGAAGCTGTAGCATTAACTTTTTTACCCGATAAACAAAGCGAATTTCTACAATTTGCGCAGGGAAACATCGATTTTTTAAACAGTTTGGATGCATCATATAAAGATGAGTTATTAACCGCAGACGGTAAACTTCGAAACAAATATAAAGAGACTACTAATGTGCTCCGTGGCCCATATTTAAATACGGAATATCTTGGTTTTTATTTAGACTCTAAAACACCAGAAATACAGTCTAAATTGATACGAAAAGCTATAAACTATGGTTTTGATAGAGAAAAAATGATTGTGTACCTAAGAAATGGTATTGGTAATGCTGCCGATGGTGGTTTTATTCCTTTAGGACTACCAGGCTATAATAAACGCATAGGGTTTACCTACCAACCAGAAAAAGCCAAACAACTTATATCACAATTTAAAAAAGAAAGTGGTATTACTAACCCTGAAATTACATTGGTAACCTCTAGCAATTATTTAAGTTTCTGTGAATTTATTCAACGAGAACTAGAAAAAGCTGGTCTAAAAATAAATGTAGATGTCATGCCCGAAGCTTCTCTAAGAGCATCTAGATCCAACGGAAAAGTAGATATGTTTAGAAGTTCCTGGATAGCCGATTATTTAGATGCCGAAAATTATTTATCTATTTTTTACAGTAAAAACTTTGCGCCTAATGGCTCAAATTATTTTCATTTTAAACATAAAACCGTAGACAGTTTATACAACAAGGCCTTTACAATAACAGATATTGAAACACGTAAACACTTATACACCACCATAGACTCCTTAGCTATGGATAATGCCATTATGGTGCCTTTATTTTATGATGAAGTGATTCAATTCACTCAAAAAAATATTAAAGGCTTAAAAAATAATCCTATTAATTTATTGGATTTAAGACGCGTAAGGAAAGATTAGCTTATTAATTTCTTTTAACCCGTTTTATGCATTAGAATAGATAAAAGGAGGGCTTAGATTTTTTATTTGGCTAAATAAGCCATCCATC
>CANMLX010000036.1 GCA_947498845.1 uncultured Flavobacteriaceae bacterium
ATAACTATTTCAAATTTTTGTATTCATGAATCTTCGATTTCACGGGAATGACAACTTCTTCGGAAACCCCGACGCAGGGCGTCGAGGAATTCTTTTCGATTAAATTACGTAAATGGTATAAGTACCCAAACTCATGTTATCTATCTAATTTACTGTACTAAACCGAATAAACCTGCGAAAAAGCAGTAAATAATATGCTAAAAGAAAGCTTATGAGTTATTAAAAGTACATAGTTTTGCAGCGTTTCTACGTATTAAATACGTATTAATACTTAATTTTTTGTCTTAAACACTAAAATACCATGAACAAACTAAGTACCAGCAAAGCCACCAAGATAAAGCTTACAGATTTTAAAACTGTACAGATGCGCACATTCCACTTAAGTTGGATTGCTTTCTTTTTATGCTTCTTTGGGTGGTTTTCTCATGCCCCGTTAATGAAATCGACCATTGCTCCAGATTTAGCGTTAACCAAAGCGCAAACGACGCTTGCTTTTATAGCATCGGTAGGCGTTACTATTTTTGCACGTTTACTTATTGGCCCTTTATGTGATAGAATTGGCCCTAGAAAAAGCTATGTATACTTACTAGTTTTTGGAGCCTTAGCTGTTGCTGGGTCTTCTTTTGCTAACACATGGGAAACATACTTAATTTCCAGATTAGCCATAGGTGTTATAGGTGCTTCTTTTGTTATTACACAATACCATACATCTGTTATGTTTGCTCCTAATGTAATTGGTATTGCCAATGCCACAACTGCTGGCTGGGGTAATTTAGGTGGTGGCGTAACCAATGCTACTATGCCATTAATTGCTTCTGCGGTAGCTGCATTTGGTTTGGCTGAGGCTACAGCATCATGGAGAATTGCCATGTATGTCCCAGCTGTTATCATGTTAATTGTTGCATTTTTATACTGGAAATATACTACAGACTGTCCTAAAGGAAATTATTCTGACTTACCAGAAGAAAGACCACAAACTAAAAAGGGAGAAAAAGGCTTATTTTTAACCGCTGCATCAGACAAGAGAGTGTGGGTTTTATTTTTAATGTATGCTGGATGTTTTGGAATGGAGCTATTTGTTACAGGTAAAGCGTCTACATATTATCAGGAAAAATTTAGTTTAAGCCAGGAAGCTGCTGGTCTTGTTGTACTTTTCTTTGGCGCAATGAATTTGTTTGCGCGTTCTACAGGAGGATGGATTGCCGATAAATTTGGTAAAAACTCGGGATTAAATGGAAGGGTTAAAATATTGGTGTATGTCGTGATTGCTGAAGGGCTTGCTTTATTAATATTCTCTCAAATGAATGTGCTAAGTTTAGCTGTTGCTTCAATGGTATTTTTCTCTTTATTTGTACAAATGGCAGAAGGCGCTACGTATTCTGTAGTACCTTTTATAAACCGAAAAGCTCTAGGCGCTGTATCTGGTATTGTAGGTGCTGGAGGTAATGTAGGTGCTGTATTATACGCACAATATTTATTAAGAAGTGGCTCTAGTCTACAAGAAGCCTTCTTTACATTTGGTATTATTGTAGCTGTTGTTGGATTCTTAGGGTTCTTAGTACGTTTTTCTCCTGAAGAGGAACAAGCGGCAAAAGATGAACAGAAAAAGTTAGAAGATTTACAAAAAGAAATTGATGCCGTAGAAGTTGAAGTTGCTACTGCTTAATAACCTATCATATAACTAACTAAGCAACATTATTATAATCATTAAGTAATATTTCGGTTTTCTCTTTTAATTTTTGAAGTTGTATTAATCTATTCCTTAAGTATTCCTCTTTGTTTTTGTTGATATATTTAGGATCAAATTCGACTTTTTGGGTAACCATTTTATAATAAATAGCAGCTAGTTTTCTTGCTGTAGCGACAACAGCCTGTTTTCCACCGCTTTTAGCTTTCTTTCTTCTTATGTAATCTCCGATTGGATTTTGTGCAGCCCATAAAGAGCCTGCAGCATCTCTAAATGCTTGTCCTGCTCTGTTTTTCTTCCTCTTGACCTTACTGGATATAACCTTACCTCCAGTTATTTTGTTATTGGGGACCACATTAAGCCATGATAAAAATTGTTTCTCGGTTGGAAATTTTTCTTTTAGGTTTATTCCAGTTTCGGAGAATATGGTTAGTGCTGTAATTTCCTTAATTCCATATATATTTGTTACTTCAACTCCCAAAACTTCATATAAATACTGTGAGACATTGAACTTAGGATTGTTTTTAGATTTTTTAACTTTAGACACCTCTCTTTTCGCAAAAGCATCATTAGTCATTTTTTGAATCACCTTTTGGCTTTCCAGATCACATCGCTCAAGTTGATTTTGTAGAAATAGATAGTGTTCATATGCGATCCTTAGATTGAATAGCTGTTCTTCTCTCCAGTTCCCTTCTAATGATTTGATTAAAGTTTCTTCAGAGGCTTTGATTCTCCAATCTCTATATTGAGCTAATGTTTTAGGGTCTCGCTCTCCTTCTAGTATTTTGGTAATAATAGCTGTTCCTGTCTTCCCATTAATATCCCTTATCACATTATTAAGCTTAATATTCATTTGCTCTAAAGATTTTTGCATACGTTGTGTTTCTCTAGTGATCTGCCTAATAATACTTTTTCTTTGCCTTACATAATTACGTAAAGAACGAGTAAGGTTGTCTGGTTGAAAGCTACCTCGTAATAAACCAAAAGTATGCAATTCTTGAAGCCAACGTGCATCGCTTACATCACTCTTTCTTCCTGGAACGTTTTTTACGTGGTAAGCATTTACTAAATAAACTTCAAACCCATAGTCTAATAAAATAGTATATAAATCAAACCAATAAATCCCTGTGGATTCCATGGCTATGGTTTCTATTTTACAATCTTTTAGCCATTTTGCTAAGTCATGTAAATCTCTTGTAAAACCCTGAAAGGTTCTTACGGATCTTTTGGATCGATCTTCGGGAACTGCTACAACATGTTCTTTTGATGATATATCAATCCCTGCTGCATTTAAATTTACTAATTTTGTTGCCATAATACCTATTTTAATAGGAATGGTTAAATCAGCATACTTAAAGTTGAATATTCTATCATAAGGGATCTTCAGTCACCAATAGATAATCTAACTGTATGCATACCTAAACTGAGTTATGGGCTTTAAAGCACCAATGTTTTTTAAAGTTTGATTTAACTATTCCTGTTTTTAATTCAATAAAAATAAGGCTAATCCTGTTATCTATATAGATAATATGGGCTAGCCCATTGATGGACTGTGTTCGACATAAGAACACTATTTTTAAAAACACAAACACCTCTTTATCAGTACCTTAATTTAAACAAGTGTATTATGTCGCTCTTGAGGCTATGAAAATGTATTAATTTCTAGCTAAAAACCACTAAACACGCCATCTTCTTCCTTAAATTACGATAAACTAGCCAGCTAGTCTATCGTAATTATAAGTTGAATCTAGCATGTTTATTGACTTTTATCTATGATTCTTAAATCGAAATCAGGTTAATAATATTATTTATTAAAAAATTACGAGTTATCGTAAATTAGTTAACAACTTGTTATATTAAACCTATGAATTTAAATTCATAGGTTTTTTACTTTTTACGGTAATGCGTTAATAACTGTTTTAATAGAAACACCTAAAACGTGCTTGGTTATTTGATTCAATACCTTCTTAGAACCTTCAAAATGATATGTTTTATGTGTATGTTGTATACGTTCTCCAATTTTAAGCGCTTTTGCTGGTGACGATGTTTCTAATTCGTAAAAAGGTCCAAAAGGACCAATATTTCCTATTTTACCATCATTAAACACATTAATTACATCACCTCTATATTGCTCTTGTATGTTTACTGAATGAGAATTCACATAATCCCTATCGCCATCAAAGCTAAACTGGACAATAGTTAATAGGTTTAACTCTGGGCTATAACTACCAAAGTAGGGTAATGTGTGTTCTGGAAGTGTCCCAATTTTATTTAAATAATTGGCATCGGCTTTGTAAAATATTACGTTATTTTTAATTGCTATTCTGGTATCATCAATCTCAGTAAAATAAATAGTAGCTTCTTTAGCATCACCTTTTAAAGGAATAACCACTGTAGTTTTTGGTGTTGGATAAAAACACCCTAAATCCCATAGAGAAAGTAACCCTGTAGTTTTAGACCAATCTTTATCCCCAACATTTTTCATTGAAGTCTTAGTTTTAAACCCTACAAACTTTACTTTTTTACCTAAATCGATATCTAAATTATCTTCGATATTCTTTTGGGATAAAATATTGATTTCTCGTTTTACATCTATGTCAAACTCAAAACCTTTTAAGTTTTCTAGGTGCAGTGTATTACCTAATTCTACCGAAGTTTGTGTTTGTTTGTAAACTTTAAACGGCAATGTATTTAAATCTTTGGGAGCCGCATATTCTGCTTTTCCTGTAGTCGTATTTATCTCATGAAAAATACTGTAAGGCCCTTGATCTGGCCCAAACCAAATACGTCCTGCACTTCCTAGACTACATATACTTTTATTTACGGTATCACTTGAGATAATTCGTTTATTAAACCAACCATAGCTATCCCCTTTTGCACCATTAGAAGTACTAGTCATAACTCTTCCTTGATATTCGGCAGAAACCAAAACCTGTCTATTTTCACCTGTCTTTAAGATAATTGGTTTAATTTTTTGGTTTAAAAATGCTAAATCTTCACCAAATGTGGGTCTTTGTTGTGCATTTAAGTAGCCTGATAAAAGAAAAAGACATATAATGAAACAACTGTAATCTAATATAGTTTGTTTTTTGTTTGAATTCATGGCTTTAAATAGTATTTAATCTTAACTTTAAACTTCATAATACTATTAGTTTTACATATTTTTTATCTACAAATTTCGGCTCCTTTTTTTGTGAGAAAAAAACAAACTATAGCACCCAATATATTATACGGTATTGATAACAAAATAATATACCATCCTATTCCAAATCCTGATGCCACCCCCTTATTTACCAATTTAAACATCCACTTTTCAGGAAAAAACCCAGCTTTCATATCATGAAAATGCCACAATATTCCTCCAAATGGTAGACTAATAAAAATTGTAAGAACAATAATTAACAAAGTTAAAAACATCTGTTTTGTTATTTTACTTTTCTTAAAATTATTAGCAAATAAGTTTGCTAAAACTCCATAAAAAAAACAAGGAATAACTATATATTGTAATGGAAATTGATAATGATATGGAAGCATTCTAAATACACTACCAAACACACGATGACTAGGTATGATTAACCACAAAACATAATAAAAAATTGAGGCCAGTATAAAACTTGAGCCCCAAAAGAAAATCAATCTATTCTTTATTATTCTATTAATCAATTTTTAAACTTTCTATAAACTAAGTTAATAGCAAATTCGACTAAAAGATTTCTACATTATATCTTTTAGTAGTGTTAAATTAACTAAATAATACCATTTCTAACTTAAATTTACTCAATAAAATTTCATCTTTTTGCCTAATATTTCAAAATAAAATACAACCGTAGTGCTGCTATGATTGAATTTTCTTTATCATCTAAGCCAAAAATCTATTATTTTTCTTATAGGTAAATTTAAATCAGAACTGGTATAAATTATGTTTTACACAAATTTTATAGTCAATATAAAATAGTATTTAACTCGATATAATAATTGAATATATAATCTGTAAAAGCCTGATTGTCAATTCGAGTGATTTCTGAGGTACGAAGAAATAGTATCGAGAATCATTAAAAAAAGAACTTCTCGATACATTTTTCTCCTTTGGGTCGAAAAATACTCGAAGCGACACCTACAACAACTTGAACAACAGAAATTTATACACATTGTATTTAAATCTTATGCGAGCTCACGTTATTTAAGTAAAACTTTATAAAGTTTCTTAAAACTAAAGTAAATTTTGTTGTAACAAACCTCCTTCTAGATTTACCAAACTGTTTTTAAACCCACTTTCTTCAAGTAGTTGTATAGCATTTTGGCTACGCATTCCAGATTTACAATACACTAAAAGACGTTTATCTTGTGGTATTTCTTTAAATCTACCTTCTAATTCATCTAAAGGAATATGTAGCCCTCCAATATGATAGTCTTCCCGCTCTGCATCTGTTCTTACATCTAACAGATTAAAATTATCAACTTGCTCTTTATAAGCTTTATAATTAATTTCTGTAATGATTTCTTTTTCTGAAATACCACAAAACTCCTGATAATTAGCTTCTAATGTAGTAATATGTATTGAAGGATTCTTAGTAAAAGAAAATACTAATTGTTTTACGGTAAGTGCATTAAATGTTAACAGCTTTCCCGACAATACATCGCCTAGACCCAAAATTAGTTTCAACACTTCGTTAGCTTGCAGGCTTCCTACAATGCCTGGAAGCACTCCAAGCACACCTATTTGAGAACAATTAGGAACAGCATCTGGTTTTGGTGGTGTAGGATATAAACAACGGTACGTTGGTCCATTATTATAGTTAAATACACTTATTTGCCCTTCAAACTTAAAAATGGAACCAAATACTAAGGGTTTATTTTTTATTACACAGGCATCGTTAACAAGGTATCGTGTTGGAAAATTGTCTGTCCCGTCTGCAATAATATCATAAGCTTCAAATAACGCTAATACATTGTGTTGGGTTAAACGCTCATTATAAACATCAAAATTAACATGTGGGTTTAATTGATTTAATCTTTTAGCTGCTGTGACAGCTTTTGGTTGCCCTACATCGTCATAGGTATATAATATTTGTCTTTGGAGATTACTTTGATCTACAACATCATTATCTACAATTCCTATACGCCCAACACCTGCTGCAGTTAAGTATTGCAATAACGGACAACTTAACCCTCCTGCTCCGACAACTAATACTTTGGCATTTTTTAGTTTTAATTGTCCTTCCAGGCCTATGTTATCTAAAATAAGATGTCTGTTGTAGTGTTGTAATTCTAACGGATTGAGTGCTTTCATTATAATGCTGTTTCAAAATAACTTTTATCCCAATCTTTCCAGACGACTTCATAACCTTGAGATTGTATCATATCTCTAATTTCAGAAGTACTTCTTTCATCTGATATTTCAAATTGCTCCAGCGATTCTTTTTCTACACTATAGCCTCCTGGGTTTGTTTTAGATTCTGCACTTATAGAGGTAATCCCCAAATTAATAATATTATTTCTAAACGTTTCGCTTTCTCTGGTAGACATAGAGAGTTCTACATCTTCATCTAAAAGCCTATAAGCACATATAAGTTGTACCAAATCGGCATCCGTCATTTCAACCTTTGGTTGGACGTCGCCTTGATGTGGTCTTAACCTTGGAAAGGAAATGGAATATTTTGTTTTCCAATAGGTTTTTTGAAGGTATTTTAAATGTAATGCGGTATAAAAGCTATCTACACGCCAATCTTCCAAACCAAATAATGCACCTAAACCTATTTTATGTATTCCTGCTTTTCCTAATCTATCTGGAGTATCTAATCTGTAATCAAAATTAGACTTACGCCCTTTTGGGTGATGTATTTTATACGTTGCTTTATGATAGGTCTCTTGATACACTAAAACGGCATATAATCCCGCATCTATAAGTGTTTCGTATTCATCTTGATCCAACGGTTGTACTTCGATACTTATATTAGAAAAATGTGATTTTATTAGCGCTATCGCATTTTTAATATAAGGCACGCCTACTGTTTTATTGGCTTCTCCTGTTACTAGTAATATATGATCGTAACCCAGTGTTTTTATATGCGCTACTTCTGTGAGTATTTCTTTATCTGTAAGTGTTCTACGCTTTATTTTATTGGTCATACTAAAGCCACAATAGGTACAAATGTTTTGACACTCATTGGACAAATACATTGGTATATACATTTGTATAGTGTTGCCAAAACGCTTTTTTGTAATCGCGTTACTTCTTTGTGCCATTTGTTCTAAAAATGGTTTAGCTGCTGGAGAAATTAACACTTTAAAATCTTCTAAGGTAATTTTCTCTTTTTTCAATACCAAAGCGACATCGTCACCAGAAAAATTATAAATCTCTTTTTCTAATGTATCCCAATTGTAAGTATCAAAAATCTTCTTAAAACTACTCATTTAAAAAAGCGGTTAAAGGACTACTGGCCTCTGCGTGTTGTTTTATTGGTGCTAATTTAGCATTATAAGCTATTCTACCTGCTTCTACGGCTTGTTTAAACGCTAACCCCATTTGTACTGGATTTTGAGAAACGGCTATGGCTGTATTTACCAATACGGCATCTGCGCCTAATTCCATAGCATAAGCTGCATGAGACGGTGCTCCTATGCCTGCATCTACTATTACTGGCACATTACTCTGTTCTATAATAATTTCAAGGAAATCCATAGTTTTTAAGCCTTTGTTACTACCTATTGGTGCGCCTAAAGGCATAACACATTGGGTACCTACGTCTTCCAAACGCTTACAAAGTACTGGATCTGCATGAATATAAGGCATCACTACAAACCCTAGTTTCACTAGCTCTTCGGCTGCATTTAAGGTTTCTATAGGGTCTGGTAACAAATATTTAGGATCTGGGTGTATTTCCAATTTCACCCAATTGGTTTCTAGGGCTTCTCTTGCTAACTGTGCAGCAAAAACAGCTTCCTTAGCAGTTCTCACTCCTGAAGTATTTGGTAATAGGTTAATATGATTCCCTTTGAGATGAACTAACATATCATCCGATTCATTTTCAACCTCAACCCGTTTAAGAGCCACCGTTACTAACTCACTTTTGGATGCTAAAATAGCTTCTCGCATTTTTTGTGAGCTACTAAATTTACCTGTTCCTGTAAATAGCCTGGAATTAAATGTTTTATCGGCTATTTTTAATATGTCTGCCATATACTATAATTAATGCATTTTCCACACTTGCTCATGGGTAGATGAGCTTTTTAATAGTGCATTGAATTTACTTATATTATTAAAATTAGTTGTTATTTCTCCTGATGTAGCAACGCCATAAACTTTAGTTTTTAAAAGCGCTTCAACATCGTTAATTGTAATACCGCCTATAGCTATAATAGGTGTTTTGGTATTTAGCGCTTCAAGAATTGTTAAATAGCCTTCTGCTCCAAGAATAGGACTTAAATTTTCTTTTGTGCTAGTATATCGAAACGGTCCAAGACCGATATAATCTACGTTCTTTTTTAGCAGCTCTTCACAGTCCTGAAGCGTATTTGCTGTTCCACCTACAAAATAAAATTCACCTAAATAGTCTTTAGCTTCTTGTGGACAACGATCTGTTTTACCTAAGTGAACGCCATCTGCTTTTACTTCTTTTGCTACTTTATAATAATCATTTATAATGAGTCGTGTTTGATAGTGTGCAGTAATCTCTCTTGCTTTTTTTGCTGTTTCAAAAACCACGCTATCTGCAACATTTTTCAACCTTAGTTGCACTAATTCTGCGCCATAACTGCATGCACTTTGAATATTACTTAAATGTGCTTCTGGAGTTTTTCCTTGTGATATGTAATGCAATTTTGGTACTACCATTATTTACTTATAATTAAATTTGTATGCTTTCCTAATAAGCTTTGATCACTACGTAAAAAATTCTCTATATATACTTTAGCATGCCTTGCTGCTTCACCTAATGGGAATTCCAATGCGATATACGATGCTATACTTGAGGAAAACACACAACCACTACCATGTTTATCGTAGGTAGTTTTAAAAATAGGTGCTATTGTTTCCTCTAAATTTTTATTGTAAAACAATTGGTCCCATCCTTTTTTATTATTTCTATGTCCGCCTTTTAGATATAAATTTGTTTTTAAACTAATATGTTCTATGGTTTCTTTTATAGATAGCTCTGGATATAAATTTTGAATCTCATCATAATTAGGTGTTATTAAAAAGATGCCATCTAAAATTTCATCTAATATATCTACATTATCATTTTTGTTCAAAGCCATACCAGCTGTTGCTTTTAAAATAGGATCCAATATTATTTTAACTTCTGGATTTAATTGTTTAAGCTTTTTGACTATTTCGTGTAAAATTTTCCAATTTTGAATAATCCCAATCTTTACAACTTCAATTTTAAAACGATCAAATAGCGTTTCTATTTGTTGCATAATTATTTCGACATCTACCCAATGGGAAGCTTCAAAAGCTATATCATTTTGTACTGTAATGGCTGTACATACTGACAAGCCATAGAGGTTATGCGCCTCAAAGGTCTTAATGTCTGAGGTTATTCCCGCACCACTGGATGGGTCGCAACCTGCTATTGATAAAATGTAATTTTTACTGTGCATCTAGTCTATGTTTATATAACGCTAAAAATCAAATTATTAGGGAGATTATTTTAGTGTTACAGACTAATCTGTTAAATATTTTTATAATTTCATATTGTTTATTGCTTATTAAATTGATTCTTTATTGCTTTGAAGTTGTAAACAGGATCACTACTATTCCAAACACCTCCTAAAACTCCAATTCCTTTGTAGCCTAAGTTAACAAATTTTGTTGAATTTTCCCTATTAACACCTCCCATTCCTATTATTTTTTTATTAATATGGTTTATATCAAAACCTTTGCCTTCATATCCTTTTTTAGAAATTGAAGAAAAAACAGGGCTTAACAAATGATAATCAAAATCATAATCACAGGCATCTACAGCTTCTGGTTCATGAAAAGAACTTGAAATAGTTAAAAGCTTAATGTTAGAGGTTGAAAAATTTTCTAAATACACTTTCATATTATCTTTTAAACGTTTTTCATTACAATGTTCCAATGCTCTTCTTTTTGCTTCCTGAAAATGAATGCCTTTTAAATTATAATTGTTTACCAATTCATGATAGTTATGCACCACTACTCTATCATGATACTTTTTATCAATAGTATCTAAATAATTACAATGCGCTTCAAAACTTTTATGTGGTTTCCTTAAATGATAATACTCTAACCCTGCTTGAAAAAGCTCATTAAGTATTTCAAGCTCATTTAAAATATCTTGCTCTGGTGCTATAAGGACTACCACGTTATATTTTTATAAATAGACTTCTGAACCTTTTTCTTTAAATTCTCTTGATTTTTCTTCCATCCCTTTTTGTAGGACTTCATTATCATCAGAAATTTTATTTTCGGCAGCAAAATCACGAACTTCCTGAGAAATTTTCATAGAACAGAATTTTGGTCCACACATAGAACAAAAATGGGCTATTTTAGCACCTGCAGCTGGTAATGTTTCATCGTGATATTCACGAGCACGTTCTGGATCTAAACCTAGGTTAAATTGATCTTCCCAACGGAACTCGAAACGCGCCATACTTAACGCATTATCACGGTGTTGTGACCCTGGGTGTCCTTTGGCTAAATCGGCAGCATGCGCAGCTAATTTATAAGTAACCACACCCACACGTACATCTTCTTTGTTAGGCAACCCTAAGTGCTCTTTTGGTGTTACATAACATAACATAGCACAACCATACCAACCAATCATGGCAGCACCAATACCCGATGTAATGTGATCATAACCTGGGGCAATATCTGTTGTTAAAGGGCCTAAGGTGTAAAAAGGCGCTTCGTCACAAACTTCGATTTGCTTTTCCATATTCTCTTTAATCATGTGCATTGGCACATGTCCTGGCCCTTCGATAAAGCACTGTACCTCGTGCTTACGGGCAATTTGCGTAAGTTCACCTAAAGTTTCTAATTCTGCAAACTGTGCTTCGTCATTGGCATCGGCAACCGACCCAGGACGTAAACCATCTCCCAAAGAAAAGGCTACATCGTATGATTTTAATATTTCACAAATCTCTTCGAAATGCGTGTATAGGAAACTTTCTTTATGGTGTGCTAAACACCATTTTGCCATAATGGAACCACCACGAGATACAATACCGGTAACACGATTGGCCGTCATGGGTACATAACGTAGTAGCACACCAGCATGGATAGTAAAGTAATCTACGCCTTGCTCGGCTTGCTCAATTAAGGTGTCACGGAAAATTTCCCAAGTTAAATCCTCGGCCACTCCATTTACTTTTTCTAAAGCTTGGTAAATGGGCACCGTACCAATTGGTACAGGTGAGTTACGTACAATCCACTCACGTGTTTCGTGAATGTTTTGTCCTGTAGACAAGTCCATAATATTATCTGCTCCCCAACGACAAGCCCAAACGGCTTTTTCTACTTCTTCTTCAATAGAGGATGTCGTTGCAGAGTTTCCAATATTTGCGTTTATTTTCACCAAAAAGTTACGCCCTAAAATCATAGGTTCGGCTTCGGGGTGATTTATATTTGAAGGGATTACTGCACGCCCTCTAGCTACTTCCTCACGTACAAACTCAGGAGTAATTTTTGCCGGAATTGAAGCGCCAAAGTGTTCTCCATTATGTTGCTTTCTAATCTCGGTCATTTCGTCTATTCGTTGATTTTCACGAATAGCAATGTATTCCATTTCGGGCGTAATAATTCCTTTTTTTGCGTAATGTAATTGCGTTACATTTTGTCCTTTTTTAGCTCGTTTAGGTTTGTGTTTTAGGTCAAAACGCATGTGATCTAAACTTTTATCGTTTAAACGCTCATTACAATATTTAGATGAAAAAGCATCCAATTCCTCTACATCACCACGATCTAAAATCCACTGCTCTCTTATGCGTTCAATACCACTATGCACGTTAATCTCTTTATTTGGATCTGTATAAGGTCCAGACGTATCATAAACAGTTACTGGCTCATTAGGCGTTAGTTTCCCTGTCATAGAATCTTTTGTATCACTTAAAGTAATCTCTCGCATAGCCACTTTTATTTGTGGGTGAATGCTACCTTTTATGTAGATTTTTTTAGAATTAGGGAATGGATTTCTTGTAATCTTCCCTTCCTGTGGTGCTGTATCCTTTTTTTTCATTGTATTAACGTTTGACTCTTAGTCCTTATAAATCTGCTATTATGCAGTAAAATTTTTAATTATCCTCCTTGGGTAGCTTGTATTATTAATACCGTATCGTTATCTCTAAATAATTGTGTTTCCCAATTATCCTTAAAGATAATACTATTGTTTATTGCTACAGCAATACCATCGATTTTTGAATCGATTTTCTCCAATAACTCAACAACATTAAAATGGTCATCTATTTTAATTGGAGTATCATTAACGTGTACTGTAATCATTAATCAAAGTTATATGTAGGGATAACACTTTGAAATATTATGATACCATGTATCATCTTATGAAAAGATAGTGGCATAATGCCTTTTTACTTTTCCCTTCGTCGGTACTAACCGTATCAGGTTCAAAGGGTATTTCTCAGTTCTATACACAGAACACCCCTAAAGTTTTTACACTGCAAAGGTATTAAAAAAGATATAAATTAGTAGTGAGTTCAACACTTAAGATTTAAATAATAATGCGAATCAAAGGTTGTAAAAACACAAAAACAAGATTAAACAGATGTTTTTCAGCGCAATAAATTGTTTTAGTTTATTGATTTTAAGTCTCTTAATGGTTAATTCTACAAAACTATTTAGAATACAGAATCGATCAGCATTAGAAAATCGGATATTCTTTGGAGACAAAATTTATCAAAATCAATAATTCTTTAATCCAATAAACAAAAAACTATAACTCACATATGTTAACTCCTATAAAAGACAGCAAAGGCGTATCTGATTTCTTTAAAAAGTTTAACAAATCTTCTGATGAAATTTATTACAAAACGGTATCTCGTATTAGACAAACTATCGAAAAATTTTTCAATTGGTTAATTCAAAAAAGTGATATATAAAACGCTTGCAAGGTCAGATTTACTAAAGATTTAAATTTATGCCTGCCCAGTAGACTCACTACTGCTTGCTTTTATTAGGCTAATATTTAACTATTAATTCGCATTAATAATATTTATCTATACCATTTAAACACAGCTTTATGTCATGCTAAAAGACAAGGGATAGAAATGATGAGGCATATCACAAGTGTAAAAACTCGTCCTAACCCCTTGCTACAAAATGTAAATTACTGTATTTTAATAATATAACGCATTAAGCTTAGGTTAACTTTATAATATTTTTTTTATATTAGTAATCTAAACTAAAACAATCTTAATTATGAAAAAAATTACTTTATTATTGTTATTTTCATTTTGTTTAACAAATTCTCAGGAAATAACAATTACGATGATTGATGGTATGACTCCAGCTAATTTTCAAACAGCCACACCAACATTAACTGAAAATGAAACGCACACATTAACTGTGACTTATACAGACATCGAAGCGCACACAGGTCCTATAGTAACTGCTATAGGAATGAATATTGGAGCTAGATTTTTAGATAATTTTGATGAGATTTCAACCCCAGTACTTACACCAATCACAACTAGCTCTTCACAACAAACTTTTCAAGTGAATGTGGTAGTACCAAATGTTACTGCTGACACTGATCTGGCACGTTTTCAAGTTTTTGGTCACAGTACAGAGGTTTTCTCTTACGCAGGAAATGCATCTAATGCATGCTGTGGTTTAACATTCAGCATAGATGATGTATTATCATTAAATGACTTTGAGAAAGAGTTATCATCTTCTTTCTATGACAAATCAACTAAGTCATTTGTTTATAATGAAAACACCAATACTAATTATAAAATATTAGATATAACAGGAAGAACGATTTTATCTGGTATAACAAAAAGAAATATTAGCTTAGAAAGTTTAAACAAAGGATTATACATATTTAGGATTGGAAGAGCTACTAAAAAGTTTGTAATCGAATAAAGGGTTTTAATTAACACTTAAAAAGTTTACATTTAAATTAATAGTATAAATATCTGAATATACTACTAGCTAGGTATATTCAGATATTTTTTATATATTATTAATAATTTATGTCATTTTAAATACTGTAATTTATTTTTATTAATTACTAAATGAATGATTTAAACACCATGGTTTCTTCTTTTTCTAAAGAAGACCAAAATGCTTTTATTTCTTATTTGAATAAAAAAAATAAGCGCACAGACACAAAAAACATTCAATTATTTAAGCTATTACTTAATACAGAATTAAGCTCCAAAGCTATTTGCATTAAACTTTATGGAACTAACAAAAAGGATGCTTACCATGCTTTAAGGAAGCGTTTGTTTCAATCTATTATTCATTTTTCAGCAAATACTAGTCTAGAAGAGGAAAACTCGCTACAAATGGATGTTATAAAATATCTTTTAGCCTCTAGAAATTATTTACACCAAAAACAATTTAAGGTTGCTTATAAAATTTTAAACAAAGCAGAATCTGTTGCTATTGAGCATCATCTATATGCTTTACTTAATGAAATATACTATACACAAATTCAATATGCTAATTCACTACCTTTTATTAACTTAAATGAGGTTATAGAGAAGTTTAATATAAATAAGGACAAACATCATTTAGAAGATCAATTAAATATTGTTTATTCAAAACTAAAACAAAAACTTAACAGAACTTCCAGTAATACTACCGAAGATTTTCAAACACTACTTAATAAAACACTTAACGAATATGATATTACTGTAATAGACACTATGTCTTTTAAATCTTTATATAAACTATTAAGCATTATTAGCATTTCTGCTTTTGCTACTAACAGTTATTTAAAAATTGAATCTTTTTTAATAGATAGCTATACTGCTATTCTTCAGAAAAAAGAAAAAGAAAAACAACCATTCTACCACATACAAATCGTTTATCATATTGCCAATACGTTATTTAGAAATAAAAAGTTTGCTGGTTCTCTGGCTTACTTGCAAAAAATGCACAAACTTATGGATGCTCAACGAAGGAAATATTACGCAAGTTTTAAACTTAAATATAATTTACTTCTAACCTTAAACTTAAATTTTACTAATCAACAAGCCGATGCTATAGAAATACTAACCTCCTTTATCGACAAAAAACATATGGATATTGAAGCGTCTTTAGATATTCATTTAAGTTTAATTATGTTTTATTTCCAGAAAAATGACTTTAAAAAATCCCATAAACTATTTTCTAAATTACGCCATAGCGATAAATGGTATAAGGAAAAAGCAGGAAAGGAATGGGTAATAAAAAAGAATTTAGCCGAAATATTATTACATATTGAATTAAATAATATTGATTTGGTAGATTCTAAACTTTTAAGTTTTAAACGCCATCATTATAAGTATTTAAAATCTATCAATCAACAGCGTGTTATTACCTATTTAAATCTGGTTCAATTGTATTACAAAAATCCAGAACAGGTCACCACCACCAACTTTAAAAATAAAGTTAAAGATTCTTTTGAATGGATTGAAAATAAAGAAGAAGATATTTTTGTTATGAGTTTTTACGCATGGTTAAAAAGTAAAATACATAAGGATACTATTTATAATACAACCATAGATTTAATTTCAATAACGTAATCTTGAACCTTAAATTTAATACTATTTACGATTAAAATTTTCGTATGTATCAGCTCGAGTATCCAGAACTTGCTTCGGGATGTATCGAGAACAGGTTTGAAGCTTCTCGATACATCACGCTAAGGCGTGACACTCGAAGTTGACAAAAATAGTTACACGAAATTAAATTACATCAATGGTATAATACTATTTAATGTGAGTTCGACGTATTAGAACCTGATAATCATGATTTTACACAAAACAATCAAATTGATATTGTCATTCCGAAACGCTACTGAAATTAAAATATTTTTTAATTGAAAGTATTTAGCGTAGCTAACGAGGAGGAATCTAACTCCTATGAGATATCTCGTCACTCACTTCGACCATGCTCAGCGCATCGCATACTTCGCTCTGTCGATATGACAAAGCACTGTTTTTCAGTGTTATTACTATCATTTATTAACTGAAATTTAAATCGAACTCGTAATTTATGGATAACTCCTCTGTATTCCTTCTGCATTAAAGATTTAGCTTTTTGAGCTAATCTTGTTAAAGCTCTGTTAAACTTTTTCATGGATTTAAACCTTTATGCTTTTAACGCGTCATAGAAGTGAAAAAAATTAAAAGTTATCCTATGAAAAAGTTATTTATTATCATACTCGTTACTTCTACTATCAATTTTACATTAGCACAACAGCATAAAAAAGACTTTAGAGCCATGGATTATACTCCAGAGGAAATAGCTTCTTTAAAAACTAAAAAAATGACGTTGTTTTTAGATTTAAACCAAGCACAACAAGATGCTATTTATGCCATAAATTTAGAAAATGCTAATCGTAGAAAAGCACACATCGCTAAAAGAAAGGCTATGAAAGAAAATGACGAAAAACCAAAAATGACTAAAGAAGAGCGCCTACAGAAAGTTAACAACAGGTTAGATCGTAAAATTGCTCTAAAAGAAAAAATGAAAAGCATTTTAACCGCGGAACAATACCAAAAATGGGAAAATGCTATGACAAAGAGAAAAAGACATGCTAAAATGAAAAAGAAAAAACATTCTAGCGAATAAAACAAAATAGTCTCATTTTGTAGTTGATTTATAGTTAAAACGAAAAGCATTTCTAGTTCTAATACCAATTCTACCATAAAATGCGACATATAATTCGTTTCTTTTACATGATTTCTGCATTAAAAAAATAAACCGTAGCTAAGGCTATGCTGGATTTTTATGCTTTGAACTCCTGTAAAATAACTCAAATTATTTATACCTCATTTTATAGCAAAATTGGTATAAGAAATGCTTTTTAATTTTGTTTTATTAATAGACTAATCAACTACAAAGTTTTTGCTACTTTGTTTACTGCGTTAATTGTAAAATCTAAATCTTCGTAAGATAAGGCATCGGTAATAAACCAAGTTTCAAAAGCACTGGGCGCTATATAAACGCCTTGGTTTAGCATGCCATGAAAAAATGCTTTAAATGTGTCGTTGTTTCCTTTGGCTGACGTCTTGAAATCTACAACTTCGGCTTCATCAAAATGAACAGAAATCATAGACCCAACACGATTTATAGTATGCGTTACAGCATTGTCATGCAACACCTTTGAAATTCCTTGATGTAAATATTGGGTTTTCTCTGCTAATCGATTAAATACAGCAGCATCTGTATTCAATTCTGTAAGCATCGCTAAACCTGCTGCCATGGCTAAAGGATTACCACTTAAAGTTCCTGCTTGATACACAGGCCCTAAAGGCGCTAGATGATTCATTATTTCGTTTCTTGCAGCAAATGCACCAACTGGTAAGCCGCCTCCTATTACCTTCCCAAAACAAACAATATCTGCTTTTATATTAAATAATTCTTGTGCTCCTCCTTTTGCTAATCGAAACCCTGTCATCACCTCATCAAAAATGAGCAGTATATTATTTTCATCACATAATTTGCGTAAGTCTTGTAAAAAATTGTTTTTTGGAGGCACACATCCCATGTTACCTGCTACAGGTTCAATAATAACACAAGCTATTTCATTTTTATTTGCTGCTATGAGCGCCTCTACATTTTTAATATCGTTATAATTTGCCAGTAGCGTATCTTTTGCAGTCCCCTGTGTAACTCCGGGGCTATTGGGTGTTCCAAAAGTACTAGCACCACTACCTGCTTGTATTAAAAAAGAATCACTATGTCCATGATAGCATCCTGCAAATTTTATAATCTTGTCTTTTCCTGTAAACCCTCTAGCCAATCGTACTGCACTCATGCAAGCTTCGGTTCCTGAATTCACAAAACGAATTTTATCTATGCTTGGCACCATAGATACCGCTAATTCTGCTATTTTAGTTTCAATTTCTGTTGGCATCCCAAAAGACGTTCCCTTTTTAGCTTTCTCTACTACAGCATTTACAACTGGAGCATGAGCATGTCCCAAAATCATTGGTCCCCAAGAGTTTATATAATCTATTAAACGATTACCATCTTCATCATACAAATAAGCACCTTTAGCTTCTTTTACAAAAATTGGAGTTCCTCCAACACCTTTAAATGCTCTTACCGGAGAATTTACGCCTCCTGGAATAACTTTTTCTGCTTCAGCAAATAATGCGCTACTACGTTTATAAATCATGTGTTATTTTTTACTTACTTGTAATTCCTGACCAATTTTTATCGTGTTATCTTTCAACCCGTTTATCTCTTTTAATTCCTCAACACTCATGTTATGCATATTGGCTATATAATATAATGTATCCCCTTTTACCACTACATGAGTAATTTTTTTTGGCACTTCTCTAACACTTACAATATTTTTATCTTCGATTACTAAATTATCATAAGCTGTAAGATTATAGCGCTCTATTATACTAATAAGTTTTTGCGGATACTTACTATCTGTAGCATAGCCTGCTGCTTTTAGTCCTCTTGCCCAACCTTTGTAATCTCCTGGTCTTAAACTAAATAATTTAGAATAACGCTTTTTCTCCGACAAAAACAAAGAATGATCTCTAAAAGAGTATTTAGCGTCTTTATATTTTCTAAAGCACTCGCCTTTTCTATCATCGTCATGATAGATTTTAGCACCTCTCCATTCATGACATTTTATTCCAAAATGGTTATTAGCTTTTACAGAAAGTCTTCCTTTTCCTGAAGCCGATTCTAAAATCCCCTGAGCTAAAGTGATACTAGCAGGGATATTGTACAATTGCATTTCTTTTTGCGCAATCGCTTTATAGGTTTCAATATACGCCACTGTAGAATTAGCATGAGAACTTGAAGTTTTAACTATAGGTTTTATTTTAGTTTCTTCATTTTTCTTTTGATAAACATGTTGCGTTTTTTCTTCTTTAGACTTTTTAGTGACTACACGTTTTTTAGAACCGCAACTAAATAGCACTAATCCTAAACAAACTACAACTAAACAATGTTTCATTTAAATTTCTATTAATGGTAAATTCTTTTTTTTAAGCATTTTATTCATTCCTGAAATCCCTTGAATTCCTCCTGTATGAATGGCTAAAATTTTTGATCCCTTAGGAAATTTATTTTTCTTTATAAGGTTAAAAACACCATACATCATCTTACCCGTATAAACAGGATCTAATTGTATATTATGCTGTTTTTTAAAAGTATTTATAAAGGCTACTAAGTGGACATTTATCTTGGCATACCCCCCAAAATGATAATCCTCTATTAATTTCCAATTAGATTTGCTCACAAATTTACTAATATCTTCATGTAAAAAAGAACCTTTTAAAGCTGGAAATCCCAAAACTTGTTGACTAAGTTTTGAACAATTTATTAATCCAGAAATTGTTCCTCCAGTACCCACAGATGAGCAGACATAGTCAAAATCCTTATCGCTTTCGGTTAAAATTTCTTCACATCCCTTAATTGCCAGAGTATTAGTACCTCCTTCTGGAATTAAATAAAACGCTCCAAATTCGTTTTTTAATGTATTTAAAAATTCTGTGCTGGTCTTATCTCTGTAGATATCCCGAGAAATAAACTTAAATTCCATGCCACATTCTTGAGCAAAACGCAATGTGGGGTTTTGAGTAATCTTATCTACCAACTCTTCGCCTCTTATCACACCAATTGTTTTAAAACCAAAGGTTTTTCCTGCAAATGCCACTGCTGCTATATGGTTAGAGTAAGCGCCTCCAAAGGTTAGTAATTTGGTAAAACCGCTCTGTTTGGCTTCTAAAAGATTATATTTTAGTTTTCTATATTTATTGCCTGAAATAAACGAATGAATTTTATCTTCCCGCTTTAAAAAAAGTGTGATATCTGTGGCAAAAGGCAGTTTAATTGGTATATTTTCGTTGTCTTTTAAATTGAAAATCATTTACTGCGAAGATACTTTAAAAAACTCCAAATTCGGCGTTTTTTAATGTAGTTCAGATTAAACTCGTTTGCATAAGCTTCACGTTCAAAAGATATATTTTTATAAGCTAAATTCCAGTTTTTATAAACACACAACTTTATTAAAAATTCTATTATATACCATAAATAAAAAGGAATTACTAATAATTCTATTTGTTGTCTTAAATGTATACGTTCGTGATTAATTAAAATAACATCACTTTTTTGTTCTTTATTACACAAAACAATAAATGGAAAAATAGAAATCCCAGTATAACCTCTAGGTACCAAATATCTTAGAATTAAAACCATGCGAAATACAAATCAAAAACTAAGCCATAAAGATATAATATGGTTGTTGGTTTTTGGTTGTTGGTTGTTGGTTTGTGTATTAAAGGGATTCAAATTAAGTGACATCAAAACAAACAGTAACCATCAAGTTATACCAAATAATACACTAAAAAAGATTTACAAGACCTACAAACTATACCCCTTAACCTCTAACCATCTAAACTTCTAATACTTCTAAACCTTTAAACTTTCAACTAAATCTACAAGCTTATACCAATTCTACCATAAAATGCGACATATAATTCGTTTCTTTTACATGATTTCTGCATTAAAAAAATAAACCGTAGCTAAGGCTATGCTTGATTTTTATGCTTTGAACTCCTGTAAAATAACTCAAATTATTTATACCTCATTTTATAGCAAAATTGGTATTAGATCTCACTCTAATACCAATTCCCAAATGAATTTACTGAGTAAAAAGTGTCTTTTGAAATTCTATCTTCAACATAAAAAAGAACCGTAACTACAGCTATGCTTATTTTTTCTGTCTCGTATAATTCCAAAATCCATAATTTTTCTTTACAGTATATTCATTTAAGAATTGGTATAATTAATCTTTATTAGCACAGCAGATATTTTACCAAATTCCTTAATTTTAAATACCTTTGTTTACCATGAAAAAGAAAATTCCAGTTGAAAAAGGTGATTATTACCTAACCCCTGAAGGCTACAGATGCTTTACGGAACAGTACCATTTAAAACGTGGTTATTGTTGCGAAAGTGGTTGCAGACATTGTCCTTATGGTTATGATAAAAAAACAAATGCCATAAAAAAACAAAGCCCTTAAACAACTGATTATTAGCTTATGGTACGATTCTTGATAATTTTTTATTAAAAACATTTACTCAAAAATTAAAGGGGTCATAAAATTTATTGACACATTATAAAATTCACCTAGCTATGAAAAAACTATTAAAAACACTATCCTTAATTGCTTTAATTGTTAGTTTAAGCTCATGTTCTTCTGTACGTGTAGCTTCAGATTATGATAATAAAGCCGATTTTAACACTTATAAAACATTTGCCTTTTTTAAAACAGGCATAGACAAAGCAGAAATTAGCGATTTAGACAAACGCCGTATACTTCGTGCCATAGAAACACAACTTTTATCTAAAGGGTTTACCAAATCTGAAAATCCAGACTTACTGGTTAGTATTTTCACCAAGTCTCATCAACGAGTTAGTGTATACAATAACGCATGGGGTTGGGGTAATTGGGGCTGGGGAGGCTTTGGTCCTGGATGGGGATGGGGTTGGAATCAACCCATGGTATCCACAAGCACTCAAGGCTCACTTTTTGTAGATTTAATAGATGCAAATAAAAAAGAGTTAGTATGGCAAGGTACTGGTAGTGGCTATCTAGCAAGAAATACAGCGCAAAAAGAAGCCCGAATAAAAGAGTTTGTAAGTAAAATAATGGAGAAATACCCTCCAGAACCTAAAAAATAAACTTAATTAACATTTTTTGTTAAAAGCTAATTTTAAAGAATTAGCTTTTTTTTATTCTAACAAACAACTTACTATATTTGTGGCGTGATATATCAGGCAACATTTTTATTTATTTCAGGAGGAGAAATAGCATTTATACTATTTATTGCTATTATGGTTTTTGGCGCAGACAAGTTACCCGAAATTGCTCGTGGTCTAGGAAAAGGCATGAGAGTACTTAAAGATGCTACTAACGATATTAAGCACGAAATCACAAAAAGTGCTGAAAATCATGGCATTGACACAGATATCACCAAGGATATAAAAAAAGAAATAAGCAAAGTAAAAGACGACTTAGAAGACTTTACAGGGTCTGTTAAACGCAAATTATAGTCTTTTGACGATTTTTTTAAGCACTTTATCTATATTCTTCTCTAGAAAATTATTACTTTTGTCATAATAATTGGTATATTGCCCGCACCAAATCTCTTATTTACTTATGAAGATCTATCTGACACTCTTCTTTATAGTACTTATTAATCTTACTTTCTCTCAAGATGATAGGGATTTAATACATCAAATTGATAGTATAAATTCTTCTGCACTGTCGCATTTAAAAAACAATGAAATTGTTCTATCGTTTCAGTCTTTTAATAAAGTAAAAAAGATTTCAGATTCTATAAATGATAATTATGGAAAAGCATTTTCTAACTTCTATTTAGGTAATATATACAACCTGATGCAAGAATATGAAAATGCCGAGCGCAGTTATAAAGCAGTAATTAAACCCGCCACAAAAATAAATGACAACTACTTAACAGCAAATGCCTATTTAAAATTAGGAGAATTATACCAAAAAGCACAACCTAAAGAAAACATAATTAGCCATTTTAAAAAAGCATTATTCTACATAACTAAAGACAGTACATCCAGTGATAAAAATTATACTTTAGAACAGTATAATGATTTAATGTTAAACATTCGAATTAAGTTATGTGAATTTTATCTTGAAGATAGTAAACTAGATGAAGCCTTAATCCATCTACTAAGACTAGAGGAAAGCATGAGTTCCTCAGAAAATGCTAACCCATATTTCAAAGGGTATTACAACTATATTTATGGACAATATTATGCCCATAAAAATTTGCACAACAATGCTACCATTAAATTTAATGAAGCCATTAGCGATTTAGAAAAAGTGGACTTAAACACCAATTACAATGGTGGTTTTCTTTTAAGTAAGGCATACAAAGAGTTATCATTATCTCTAGTTCAAATAGATAAAAAAGAGGAAGCCTATCTTGCGCTTCTAAACTATAATGATTGTAATGATGAGTTTGTAAATAGAGAAAAAGCAAGACATGAGGCGATTGTAAAATCTAAATTCCTTATAGAAGATTATAAAAATGATGCATTAATTGCTAATAGCGAAAAGTTACGGCAGTTTGAAATAGCAAAAGAGTTTAGGCGAATAAATATCGTTATTACTGTAACACTAGTTTTATTAGCAATTTCTCTTATTACATTATTTAGAAATTATCTTACTAAAAGAAAATTATCAGAAACTTTAAAACAGCAAAACGAGGAATTAGTTGAGGCTAAAAATGAGGCGCTTAAATCTTCCGAATTAAAATCAAAATTTATATCCAATGTAACTCACGAATTGAGAACGCCTTTGTATGGAGTAGTTGGTATAACGTCACTTTTATTATCAAATAACAGCTTAAATAGCAAAGACAGTAAACTTCTAGAATCTCTCAAATATTCTGGAGACTACCTTTTAAGTTTAGTTAATGAGGTGCTACAATTTGGTAAAATAGAAAATCAAAAAATAGAATTAAAAAAGGTATCTGTAGATATAAAACATCTCGTCGAAAATATAGCGCGTTCTTTTGATTACAAACTCCAAGAAACTAATAACGAGATTAAAACATATATAGATGATCATGTGCCTCAATATGTAGAATGTGACAATGTAAGACTATCTCAAGTTTTAATTAATTTAATAGGTAATAGTATTAAATTCACAAAAAATGGTTGTGTTAACATATATGTTAAGACATTAAATATTTTAAACGATAAAGTTGATTTACGTTTTGAAATTCAAGATAACGGCATAGGTATTCCCGAAGAAAAGTTTAATACTATTTTTGAAAACTTTTCGCAACTCGAAAACAGCAATATTAATTACCAAGGCACTGGACTTGGACTCTCTATAACAAAAAAGATTGTAGAATTATTTGGAAGTAAAATAGAGCTTGAAAGCAAGTATGGCTTTGGTTCTACCTTTAGTTTTAATGTTACTTTTAAAATAGATCAAGAAAGTATAAAAGCAAATATTCCTAAAAGTGATACAGCGGCTATTTCTGAAGATACAACACTCACTAAAGACACCCATAATATCCTTATTGTTGAAGACAATAAGATAAACCAGATAGTCACAAAAAATTTACTGGAAAAACAAGATTATAAATGTATGGTAGTTGAAAATGGCGTAGAATCCCTTAATCTTTTAAGAAAACAAGACTTTAGCTTAATACTAATGGATATCAACATGCCTGTAATGGGAGGTATTGAGGCCACAAAATTAATTCGAGAATTTGATCTTAATACACCAATAATTGCTTTAACCGCTGCAGATGTAGAAGATCTTAAACAAAACTTTAAATCTATAGGATTCAATGGTATTATTACCAAACCTTTTGATAATTACGAGTTTTTTCAAACTATAGAAACTAATATTCAAATGAGTTTAAGGAATAATGCTTCCTAGATAATACACATTATAATTTCCTAGAAATGGTTAATCCATCTCTAATAGGTAGAACCACAGTCTCAATTCTACTATCTTCTTTTAAAAGTGTATTATAATCCAACACAGCTTTAGTAGACTTGTCCTTTGGATCTAATGCTTCAATTACCTTTCCATGCCACAGTACATTGTCTGAAATAATAATACCTCCTGTATTTAATTTATCTATTATTAAATGAAAATAATTAACATAATTAGGCTTATCGGCATCAATAAAAACCAAATCAAACCTTTTATCTAAAGAAGGAATAATATCTAATCCATTACCTAAATGTTGAAAAATTTGATGCCCGTATTTAGATTTATCAAAATATTTTCTTTGAAAATCTACTAATTCTTCATTAATATCGATAGTATGAACTTCACCATCTTTTTGCACACCTTCTGCTAAACATAAAGTAGCGTAGCCTGTAAATGTACCTAACTCTAAAATTGTTTTAGGATAACATAATTTAGATATCATGCTAAGCACACGCCCTTGATATGGGCCACTAAGCATTATAGGTTGTAAAACTTTTTGGTGCGTTTCTCTTGTTAATTGCTGTAACAATTCTGGTTCATTTGCAGAATGTTTTACAATATAATCATCTAAGGCTTCTGGTATAAAATACATTTAAGTGTCACTATTAATAATGCCAAAAATATAAATAAAACATGACGATTAATAGGAAAGCTATATATCAATAAAATTTCATTAGATTTATGTTTTAATCATTATATTTTGATGAAATGACCGCAAAACTCGAAACTTTATTATTAACTCTCGAAAAATACATCGTTAAAACTTCTAATGAAATTCTAGAACAAAAACCGTCTCAACATAAATGGTCTAAAAAAGAAATCTTGGGTCACCTCATAGACTCAGGAATAAATAACTTACAGCGCTTTATTGAAATTCAATTTAAAAAACAACCTTACCAAATTAATAGTTATGATCAAGATGCACTAGTAAAAATTAATAATTACCAACATAAAGATAAACCAGAACTTTTAAATATGTGGTTAACGATTAACCACCATATTATCTATGTAATCAATGCATTATCAAAAGAAAGTCTTTCACTACAAATTGTTGTTAATAATGAAAAACGCGATTTAATACCAATTCCCAAATGAATTTAATGAGTTAAAAAGTGTCTTTTGAAAATTCTATCTTCAACATAAAAAAGAACCGTAACTACGGCTATGCTTATTTTTTATGTCTCGTATAATTCCAAAATCCATCTTTTTCCTTTACAGTATATTCATTTAAGAATTGGTATAAATTTTTTAATTTTAGATTACATAAATCACATGGAACATCATTTAAATCAAATAACTAATACTAATTAAATCTATTTTGAGTTATATAAAATACTAATGAAAAAACTATTATTTACCTTATTGTTAATCCCATTATTAAGTTCTGGTCAAGCAAATAAATATGTGAGACAAGCAATAAGACTTTCCAATCCAGAAGAGCAAATTAAAATGCTAGATCAAGCTTTAAGTATTGATAATAAACATTTAGATGCGCTTTTTTATCGTGGTATTGCTAAATATAATTTGGAAGACTACAATAGTGCTATCTTAGATTTTACCAAAATAATCTTTTATAAACCAGATGCAGATAGTTATTACAACAGAGGTAATTGTAAGCTAAACCTATTGGACTATGAAAGTGCTTTAATAGATTACGAAAAAGCTATCGAATTAGATCCTGATTTAATAGGCGCTTATTATAACCTAGCCTACACTAAATATAATTTAAAAGATTATGAAAGTGCCATTAAAGACTTTACTAAAGTGATACGCGTTTTTCCTAACGATGTAAAATCATACAATCAAAGAGCTCTAACTTACATGCAACTAAAAAACTACAAACAAGCTTTTAGAGATTATGCAGCCTGTATTATGTTAAAACCCGACAGTGACTCTTATTATAATAGAGGGCTCGCTTTGTTAGATGTGAATTATTACAAACAAGCGTTATCCGATTTTAAACAGGCTATAAAACTCGATAACTCTAATACGCCTGCATATTTTTATCTTGGAGCGAACCAGCTTTTATTAGGTAAATTCTCCGAAAGTATTACTAGCCTTACCACTGCTATAAATAGAGATGATTTAGATTACGATGCGCATTTTGGACTTGCTATAGGGTATTACAATTTAGATGATTTTAAAAAAGCCAAAATACACTTTAAACGCGCTAGAAATATACTTATAACTGGCGCTAACAAAAACTTCTCTATTTTTAAAGCTACGTTTTGGTATGAGGAGAATAAACAACTAACACAAGAAATGTATAGCAAGCTTAGTAAACTTTAATTTCCTAATTATCCTTTATACTTCACAGGTAAATGCACTACCTTTTTAGTATTGTAAAAATCTTCAGAATAAAAATCTTTAATATTATAAATTGTGATCGCTTTATAATCTTTAAGCTCTTCGGTTAAATCGCCTCCTTTTAAATAAAGAATGCCGTTTTTTAGTTCATTATTTTGCTGTTTAGCAATTTTACCTTTTGTCCAATGCACAAAAGTAGGCATTGCTGCCACGGCACGGCTCACAATAAAATCATAAGTTTCATTGATCTCCTCAACACGTGTATGCGTTGTTTTAACATTAGTTAATCCTAAACCTTCAACGACACTATTAACAACCTTTAGTTTTTTTGCAATGCTATCTACTAAGTGAAAAGAACATTCTGGAAACATAATAGCTAAAGGAATACCAGGAAAACCACCTCCTGTACCCACATCCATAATCCTAGAGTCATCTTTAAATACAATTACTTTAGCAATAGCTAAAGCATGTAAAACATGACGTAAATACAGCTCGTCTATATCTTTTCTGGAGACTACATTTATTTTTAAATTCCAATCTTTATACAAAGACTCTAGTAATTCAAATTTATGTATTTGGTCTTTTGTTAAATTTGGAAAATATTTTAAAATTAATTCCATGAACGTTAAATTTTGAACAAAAATATAGTTTTAAGACTTATTTTTTCACAAAAAAACACACTAAGTTAAAACCGTTTATGCGTATCTTTGCGCGGTGTGCTCTAAAATTTTTATTGCGCCAATCTATTTAAATTAATTGTATGGCAAAACAAACAATTTCTTTTTCAAGAACAGACTCTGCTAAGTTCTTTAGAACTCTAAATAAGCGTGTTAACACTTATTTTAAAGAAAATAATATAAAGCGAACAGGGAATTGGAAATTATGGGTAAAAACTGTTGTTATGTTCTCTATATTTCTAACACCGTATTTCTTGATTTTAACAATAAGCAGCATTCCTGGTTGGGTGCAACTATTACTTACCATAGTTATGGGAGTTGGTATGGCAGGCGTTGGCATGAATGTGATGCACGACGGTAATCATGGGTCTTTCTCAAATAAAGCATGGGTAAACCGCTTAATGGGAAGCAGTATATATATTTTAGCAGGAAATGTTTACAACTGGCAAGTACAGCATAATGTGTTACACCATACATATACTAATATTCACGGCCATGATGAAGATTTAGATGCTGGTAGAATTTTACGATTCACAAAACATTCCAAATGGCAATGGCACCACAAATTTCAGCATTACTATTCCATCCTTCTTTATGGATTGTTAACCATAAATTGGGCCATCACTACAGATTGGCAACAAATGCATCGTTACATGAAACGTAAATTATCTGTTGGTAAATTTCCAAACCCCGTATGGAATTGGAGTAAATTGGTTATTTCTAAAGCCACTTATGTTGCTATTTGGATTGTGATACCTATGGTGCTTTTAGACATTGCATGGTGGAAAATTTTATTAGGCTTTTTTATAATGCACTACACCGCTGGGTTAATTTTAAGCGTTGTATTTCAACTTGCTCATGTTATTGAAGATGCAGAAATGCCTCTACCAGAAAAAGATGGCACCCTAAAAAATACATGGGCAATACACCAACTTAAAACTACAGTTAATTTTAGTACCAAAAACCGTATTGTAAATTGGTTTACTGGAGGTTTAAACCATCAAGTAGAACACCACATTTTTCCGCATATTAGTCACATACACTATACTAAAATATCAAAAATAGTACGAGAAACTGCTAAAGAATTTAATTTACCTTATAACGAATATAAAACCACACGTAAAGCAATTATTGCACATTTTAAGTATTTACGAGAAATGGGTACAAAACCTGCTTTACAAGTATAATTTTACTAGTATCATAATGAACTTATTATCAGATAGAATTTTAAACATGTCCACATCTGCTACATTAGCAATGGCGGCAAAGGCAAGAGAATTAAGAGGCGAAGGCAAAGACATTATTGGATTAAGTCTTGGGGAACCCGATTTTAAAGTGCCCGATTTTGTTAAAGAAGCTGCAATTAATGCTATAAATGAAGGCTACAACTCATACACTCCTGTTGATGGATATGTAGATTTAAAAGACGCTATTATCACAAAATTTAAACGTGATAATAATTTAACATACGCTCCATCGCAAATTGTAGTATCTACTGGAGCTAAACAAGCACTTTTTAATGTTGCTGGCGTGATGTTAAACGATGGAGATGAAGTCATTTTACCATGTCCTTATTGGGTAAGTTACTCCGATATTGTAAAATTATTTGGAGGTGTTCCTGTTGAAGTAAAAACATCTATAGATACAGATTTTAAAATGACACCTGAGCAACTTGAAGCGGCTATCACACCAAAAACTAAAATGATGTGGTTTAGCTCTCCTTGTAACCCAAGTGGATCTGTTTACAGTAAAGAAGAACTACAAGCTTTAGTTGCTGTTTTAGCAAAGCACCCGAATATTTATGTGGTTTCCGATGAAATTTACGAACACATTAACTACGGAAAAGGCCATACAAGTATCGCTGAGTTTGATGAAATATATGACCGTACAATAACAGTAAACGGTGTTTCTAAAGCCTATGCCATGACAGGATGGCGTATTGGATTTATTGGGGCTCCAGAAAAAATTGCTAGAGCCTGTAATAAACTACAAGGACAAACCACTAGTGGAGCTAATTGTATTGCGCAACGCGCAGTAATTACAGCTTTAAACGAGTCTCCTTCGCGTATTAAGTATATGATTGATGAGTTTAATGTACGAAGAGACATGATATTAGACCTACTAAATAACATAGAAGGGTTTAAAACAAATACACCAGATGGTGCATTTTATGTTTTCCCAGATGTTTCTGCTTTCTTTGGAAAAACGTTAAATGGTAAAAAAATAAACAATGCTACAGATTTTTCACTTTATTTACTTGAAGAAGCTCTAGTAGCAACAGTTACTGGTGATGCTTTTGGAAACCCTAATTGCATTAGAATTTCTTATGCTGCTTCTCAAGAACAAATTATAGAAGCTGTAAAGCGTATTAAAAAAGCCGTTAGCTAAATAATACTGCCTTTTAAATTACATTGTAATACCAAATCTACTATAAAATGCGCTATAACTAATTTGAATTATTTTACGGGAGTTCAAAGCATAAAAATCAAGAATAGCCTTAGCTATTGTTTATTTTTATAATGCAGAAATCATGTGAAAGAAGCGAATTATATGGTGCATTTTATAGTAGATTTGGTATAAGATAAATAAGGGTTTGATTTATAAATCAAACCCTTATTTGTTATGAGCATTTTTGATAAATATTAAATAACATTCAATCATGGCAACGCTACAGTTGTATTTTATACCAATTCCCAAATGAGTTTACTAAGTTAAAAAGTGTCTTTTGAAATGCTATCTTCAACATAAAAAAGAACCGTAACTACGGCTCAATGTCATTAAGTTAAGAGTTTATATGTTCTCAGTGTCAGGTTGAGCGCAGTCGAAACCTCTTTGTTAGTTAGAATAAAAAGTTCTCGACTTACTCCGTAAGCTAACGTCGTTAAAAATATATTTTTTCTCGTTAATGCTCGAACAGACATAATTTCCATTAACTTAATGACATTGAACTACGGCTATGCTTATTTTTTCTGCCTCGTATAATTCCAAAATCCATCATTTTACTTTACAATATATTCATTTAAGAATTGGTATTGTTTTGAAATATTAGGCAAAAAGATTAAGTTTTTCTGGGTAATTGCTAAGTTATACCATTTACGTAATTTAATTTCGTATAAATATTTTTGTCAACTTCGAGTGTCACGCCTTAGCGTGATGTATCGAGAAGCTGCAAACCTGTTCTCGATACATTTTTTATTTCGTTATCTCTTCATAAAAAACACTCGAACTGACATATGCGAAAATTTTAATCGTAAATCGTATTAAATTAGTACTAAATAAATATTGAGGTTAAAAGACCAAATACAGGTTCTTTTCGTATATTGATAGTATAAATCCATAAATACATTGCTCTCAATTTTAATGTATTCCAATAAACCGTTTGATTTTTGTATTTTCGAATTAATATGAAATACCTATTAGTTCTATTTTTATATACGACCTTATTAGTTAATGGTCAAGAATTAATTGACACTAAATTTGTTAATCAAGTTGAGCTAAAAGCAGATCATATCGTTGGTATTGATAATTTTGGCACGCTTTTTTTTACGAAAGCTAATACCATCTACAAAAAAAATAAAACCTCAACCATAAGCTATAATAATTTACAATTAGGAGAACTTAGTTCTGCAAACAGTTTTAACCCTTTAAAAATCAACCTATTTTACAAAGAACTTAACACTGCTGTAATTTTAGATAATCGTTTAGCTGAAATTTTTAAAATTGATTTCAATGCCATTAGTACTTACAAAAATGTATCGCACATTTCAACAGGATACGATAATACTATTTGGATTTTCAACCAAGACACCCGCCTTTTAGAAGTATATGATTATAAAACCAACACAACTAGAGCAAAAACGCAACACCCCATAACTAGTAAAATTTTAACTTTAAAAAGTAATTATAACTACTGCTATTTACTTACCGAGGATTACATTATGGTCTATAACTATTTTGGAAGCATTGTAGAGAAACTAAAAAATAATGGCTATACAGATATTGAAGAAAACAATGGTTTTTTATATCTAAAAAAAGAGAATTCACTGTATTATTTAGGAAAAGAGAAAAGTAATATTATTCCCATTAAAACTAAGGGTATTTCGATAAATGAATTTTTTGTAACCAACGAAAGCTTGTATATTTACAACAATGAAAGCCTACAAGAATTCCAAATAAAAATCAATTAACACCATGCATATTGCAATTGCCGGAAACATTGGCGCTGGAAAAACTACGCTTACAAAACTATTAGCAAAACATTATAATTGGGAAGCACAGCTGGAAGATGTTGTGGATAATCCATATCTAGATGATTTTTACAACCAAATGGAGCGTTGGAGTTTTAATCTACAAGTTTACTTTTTAAATAGTAGGTTTCGACAAGTATTACAAATACGCCAAAGTGGTAAAGACATTATACAGGATAGAACCATCTATGAAGATGCCCATATCTTTGCGCCCAACCTACATGCTATGGGGTTAATGACTAATAGAGATTACGAGAATTACCGTGCCTTATTCGATTTAATGGAGTCTTTAGTACAAGGGCCAGATCTTTTAATTTATTTAAGAAGTTCTATCCCAAATTTAGTGTCTCAAATACATAAACGAGGTCGTGATTATGAGAATTCTATTAGTATAGACTATCTAAGTAGGCTAAACGAACGCTACGAAGCCTGGATTCATGGTTACAATAAAGGCAAACTATTAATAGTAGATGTAGATAATTTAAATTTTGTGGATACTCCTGAAGATTTAGGCTCTGTTATTAATACCATTGATGCAGAAATTAATGGTCTATTTTAGACTTACGCAACTTATATTTTTTTTAACATATAGAGGACGCAAGAATATATACTATATTACGACCAAAATATGGCATTAAAATTGCCTTTTGTAGATTAAAAAACTCTATGGATTTGAAATCCATAGTTTTAAACAAAAAAATAAAACTCTTTATAGAGTTAACTTGTCATTCCGAATGTTACTGAAATTAAAATATTTTTTAATTGAAAGTATTTAGCGTAGCTAACGAAGTGGAATCTCATAATTTTGAGATTTCTCTCCCGAAACTTCGGGATCGAAATGACAGTCGATTCTCAAAAAGTTTATAGAAACTAAAGTAATTGCAATAGAATTACACGGTTTTAATCTTTAACTTGATAATAAATGAAGACGAGACAAATTATTACCCTATTTATAGTTGCTTTTTTTAGCCTTAATGCTTTCGCCCAAATTATAGAGCCGGTTAAATGGGAAACTTCGGTTGAAAAAATTTCAGATACAGAAGCCGTATTAATAGCAACAGCTTCGATTGAAGACAAATGGCATTTATACTCGCAAACAGTACCAGAAGGAGGCCCAATAGCTACTACTTTTTCTTTTGAAGGCAGCAAAAATTACTTAAAAAAAGGAAATACAAAGGAAGAAGAAGGCCATGTGGTTGATGATCCTATTTTTGATATGAAGATTAAATATTTTTCAAATAAAGCATCATTCAAACAACGCATAAAATTAAAAACGCAAGATGTTTTTAAAATAAAAGGCGCTGTAGAGTTCATGGTATGCGATGATACCAGATGCTTACCTCCTACAGAAGTTAGTTTAGAATTTAACATTAAATAATTAGCGCTAAAAATATGATTGCTAGAAAATTTATTTTTCTTTTTGCTATACTTATTAGCCTAATATGTAAAGCACAAATTGTTGAGCCTGTTAAATGGCGTACTTCGGTTGAGAAAATTTCGGACACAGAATATAAACTTATAGCTAAAGCTAACATAGACAAAGGGTGGCACTTATATTCTCAAGACCTTCCCGATGGCGGCCCAATACCAACAACATTTACTTTTGATGATTCTGAAAACACGTTTAAAATAGTAGGCAATACTATTGAGGAAGCGGGACATGTCGTTGACGATCCTATTTTTAAAATGAAGGTCAAATACTTTAATAACAGTGCTGCTTTTGAACAAAAAATTAAGCTCTTAAAAGACACAAACATTATAAATGCCTTTGTAGAATTTATGGCATGTGATGATAAAAGTTGTTCACCGCCAGAAGAAGTGGATTTAGAGTTTAAGATTAATGCTTCATTAGTAAGCGACTCTAAAAACACTCAAAGCACTACTGCCATTGCTACTAATAAAGCAAACGCATTACTCTATGGAATATCACCAGAAGATATAAGCCAATCTGATATTAAATGTGATGACTCTGTAGCAGCTACTCCTCCAAATAAAAAGAAATCGTTATGGGGTATTTTTGGTCTGGGTTTTTTAGGGGGGCTATTGGCATTGTTAACACCTTGTGTTTTCCCTATGATACCACTAACTGTAAGTTTCTTTACTAAAAAAAGTGGACAAAGTAAAGGTGCTGGCATATCAAAAGCTCTACTCTATGGCTTTTTTATTTTTGCTGTGTATATATTACTAAGTCTACCATTTCACCTTTTAGATTCGGTAAATCCAGATATTCTAAATGAAATATCAACTAATGTGTGGCTTAACATTATATTTTTCTTAGTATTTGTATTTTTTGCTTTATCATTTTTTGGGTTTTACGAATTAACATTACCTTCAAGTTGGACTAGTAAAACGACTCAAGGTGAAAATACAGGAGGTATTATTGGTGTCTTTTTTATGGCATTAACATTAGCTATAGTTTCTTTTTCTTGTACAGGTCCTATTTTGGGATCGCTTTTGGCGGGATCTTTATCATCCGACGGTGGTGCATGGCAACTTACGGCTGGTATGGCAGGGTTTGGTGTATCTTTAGGACTTCCTTTTGCGCTATTTGCAATGTTCCCTAATATGTTAAATGCTTTACCAAAATCTGGAGGTTGGTTAAATACTACTAAAGTAATTCTAGGATTCTTAGAACTAGCTTTAGCATTTAAATTCTTATCTAATGCAGATTTAGTAGCCCATTGGAATATTTTAAAGATAGAACCATTTTTAATTATCTGGATTATTATTTTCGCAGGATTAGCACTATACTTATTTGGGAAAATTAAATTCCCCCACGATTCGCCAATTAAAAAATTATCGTTTTCCAGAATAGCTGGCGGTATTTTAGTAGCTTCATTTGTTATTTATTTAGCTTCTGGTTTTAGAGTAAAAACAATTAATGCTACAACATCTTTTACATCTTTAGCGCTGTTAAGTGGTTTAGCGCCTCCTGTTGGTTATAGTTTTATGTATCCGCAGGACTGTCCTAACAATCTTGAATGCTTTAAAGATTTAAAAACAGGTATCGCCCATGCAAAAAAAGTAAATAAGCCTATTGTATTAGATTTTACTGGCTATGCCTGTGTAAACTGCAGAAAAATGGAGGAGCATATATGGTCTCTTAAGTCTATCGATAATTATTTACGTAATGATTATGTACTCATTTCTCTATATGTAGATGATAAAAAAGAACTCCCTACAGAAGAGCAACTTACAGTAAACCGTGTAAATGGTGGTACAAGGCAACTTAAAAATTATGGGCATAAATGGGCACATTTTCAAACACAGTTTTTTAAAACCAACTCGCAACCCTATTATGTTTTATTAAACGCTGATGGCACAAAAATTTTAGATCAACCCGTTGGTTATACTCCTAATGAAAAAGAATATGCTGCGTTTTTAGAATGTGGTATTAAGGTTTTTAATACTGAAAGAGGAAATTAACACACCAATAATTTAACGTAAGTTATAACCAAACGATTAGAAGATATAGCTTATACCAATTCCCAAATGAATTTACTGGGTTAAAATGCGCCTTTTAAAATTCTAGTTCAACATAAAAAAGAAACGTAGCTACTGCTATGTTTAGTTTTTCTGTCTTCTATAATTTCAAAATTCATCATTTTCCCTCTCCAGTAAATTCAAACTCCAATTGGTATTATTTTTTCTGTATCGTATAATTCCAAAATCCATCTTTTTCCTTTACAGTATACTCATTTAAGAATTGGTATTATTAACTGTTCATATAATCTTGCCAGGTTACCAAGAGATATCTCCATTTATTATTTTTATATAACTCTAGAAACCCATATTCATAACAAAAAAGATATACTTGTCCCTTTTTGTTTTTCCAATAATGTGTAAAATAAGCTGGATTAAACCCTTCAGAAATCAGTTTTTCTTTGCGTATGGTAGACATTCCTGATTTATTATAAGCTTTTAAAAGTTTTCTGTTTATTTTTAGTTGTTTATCAATAGCATAATATAATGTTTCCTGAGATTTTCGTTCTTGATATTGATGTGCTGACTTACAGTGTACAGAACAGAATTTTTTATCTGATCTTCCTTTAATTTCGGTCTTACAATACAAACATCTTTTCATAAGCTCTAATTAATAGCATACTATCCGTATAGTATTCGACTAATATACTACTATACTTTTTAAATACTACACTTTTGTGGTATGACGCTCTCTAAACACATTACTTTAAAGCATTTACTTATTGGTAACACAAAAATGATTGGGATACAATTCTATCCAGACAAGGTGATACAAGCACTCATAAAAGAACTCCCCAACCCCAAATGGAGTAAAGAATTTTCAATGGTCTATCTTGTAGATACTGAAGAAAATCTAGATCGTATTTTCAAAACCTTTAGAGGCATAGCATGGATAAACGGTAATTCCTTTTTTAAAGAAAAGCCCATACGAGATAATCAACCTATAGCTATTAACATTAACTGGTATCGCAACCGAAGCAAAACAACGTCTTATAAGTATGTTCCTGAAGCGTATCTGGCAAAATTAGAGCTCAAACGATATGCCCTTAACACTTGTAAAACCTATATTGTACAATTTGAAAAATTTATTAATCACTTCCCAAACAAAACCATTACTACATTATCTGAATTGGAAATACGAGCTTATTTACAATATCTTATTCAGCAAAACAAATCCAACAGTTATATTAATCAAGCCATAAATAGTATTAAGTTTTATTATGAAGTTGTAATGGAAATGCCCAATAGATTTTACAGTATTGAAAGGCCTAGAAAAGAGCAGAAACTCCCAAATATATTAGCAAAAGAAGACATTTTAAGAATGATTGAGCTTACCAAAAATATAAAACATAAATGTATTATTAGCTTGCTCTATTCTTCTGGATTGCGTAGAGGGGAATTATTAAATTTAAAACTCACCGATATTGATAGTAAAAGCATGCTTATAAAAATACGGTTAGCAAAGGGCAATAGGGATAGATATACTGTTCTCAATCAATCTGTTCTGCACAACCTTAGAAAATACTACAGCGTGTATCAACCAAAACTATATTTGTTTGAATCTATAGAACCCGAAAGAAAATATAGTGCTGCCAGTGTTTTAAAAATTGTATCTCAAGCTGCTAAAAAAGCCAAGATCAAACAATCTGTTCACCCGCATATGTTAAGACATAGTTTTGCAACACATCTTTTAGAGGAAGGCATAGACTTACGATATATTCAAGTCTTGCTAGGTCATCAATCCAGTAAAACTACTGAGATTTACACGCATGTTGCTATAAAAAAGTTTAAAGATGTTAAAGATTTATTAATTTAGCTACCCACATAATAGATATATAGTTACCTTGGTAACTATATACAATTGTTACCTGCAAGCTGAAAAATCCACCACACATTAAGCACATTTGGTTTTTGCCATTCATAAGCCCATCTTAAAAACCAAAAGAGCTTAATCTTCCCACCCGCAAGAGGATTACGACTTTGGCTTTCTTCTAGTCGGATACATCACTTGTTGTTTTTTAAATTGACCTATTTCCTCTCTTAACGTTTGATTGATATTATGAATCAAGTCATTTTGGAATTTCATTATTCCCAATAAGTCGTGCATTGCGTTTAAATTTTCTAATTGTTTATAGACAATCTCTTCTAAATCAGCTTTGGTATATCTCCTACTCATAGTACATAATTTGATTTTATATATTGTAATACAATACAAATATATACTATTTTATGATATTTTACAATACATTTTTATATTGTAATTTCGTACATTAATATAAAGCATTTAAAATACGGTATTAAATTATATTACTAGGCCATATAAAAAAGCTTTACAATGACTTATAAATGGTCAAAATGAACCGAATTAAAGAAGTATTAAAAGAACAAGGAAGAACTCAAACTTGGTTGTCTGAGCAGATTGAAAAAAGTTATGTAATAGTTACAAATTACTGTAATAACAATGCTCAACCGAGTATTGGAGTCCTCCGAAAAATCGCAAAAATATTAGACGTTGATGTAAGAGTATTGTTAGTTCCAACAAAGGATAATAGTCAAGAAGATGAATGAAAAGAAAACATATATAGACTTATTTGCAGGTTGTGGTGGACTTTCACTCGGACTATATAATTCTGGCTTATGGAAAGGACTATTTGCAATTGAAAAAAGTCCTGACGCATTTGAAACTTTTAACCATAACTTAATTGAAAATAATAATCATTTCGAATGGCCAAATTGGTTGCCCAAATCTAACCACGATATTAATACAATAATCAAAAACTATCCTAATGAGCTTAAATCTTTAAGAGGTAAAATTGATATGGTCGCTGGTGGACCACCTTGCCAAGGTTTTTCGACTGCTGGAAAAAGAAATGAAAATGATTTACGGAATAAATTAATCAAATCTTACATAAAGTTTATTCGTCAAGTACAACCAAAAGTTATCTTTTTTGAAAATGTAAAAGGTTTTACTCAAAAATTTGATAAAAATAAAATTCAAGGAAAAGTGTATTCGGAATATGTAAAAAATGCATTAGAATATACTCCAAAAGACGAAAAATATTTAGGTTATAAAGTAGAAGGTCGTCTTGTTGATTTTTCAGAATATGGTGTTCCGCAAAAAAGAACCCGTTTCATTTTAGTAGGAATTAGAAAAGACATTGCTAACAACACAAAACCGACAGACTTTTTTGATTCAATAAGAAGCGAAAGAGAAAAATTCTTAGTAAATAAAGGGATTGGTCTAACAAATAGTTTGGAAGATGCAATATCTGATTTATTAAGAATTAATGAAACAACATCACCAGATACTGCTTCTTTCAAAACAGGTTTTTATAATAAACCTAAATCAAAATATCAAAAACTCTTGAAAGGAAACTATTCAGGAAAAATACCTGATAGTCACAGATTTGCAAACCACAATCCTTCTACAATTGAAAAATTTGAATACATACTTGAAAATGCAGATAAAAACAAAACATTATCTGATGAAATTAAAGAAAGATTTAATCTCAAAAAGAGAACTATAATACCCTTGTCTGGAAGTACTCCTACTCCAACAATCACTACTTTACCAGACGATTATGTGCATTATTGTGAGCCAAGAATTTTCACAGTTCGAGAATATGCTAGAATACAATCTTTTAATGATTGGTATGAATTTAAGGGTAAATATACAACTGGAGGTAAGAGAAGAACACAAGAAGTTCCTAGATATTCACAAATAGGCAATGCGATACCACCTCTTTTCGGTGAACAAAGCGGATTGGTTTTAAACAAACTAATTAGCTAATGACAAATCCGAACGAATTACATTTTAAAACTAATGTCCAGTTAAAAAGTATAATTGGTAAAGACCTTATCAATGATGACAATATCGCAATTCTTGAATTGGTGAAAAATTCTTTTGATGCAGATGCAAAAAGAGTTAATGTAACTTATCTAAACCTCAAGAATAATGATGATGAGCTTACACAATCATTTTCGAACAAAACATCTAGATTAATTATTCAAGATGATGGTTTAGGGATGGATCTAGAAGACATCCAAGATAAATGGTTGAACATAGCTTATTCAGAAAAAAAATCTAACAAGAAACAACATAATAGAAGAATGGCTGGAGCCAAAGGGGTTGGAAGATTTTCTTGTGACCGCCTTGGCGAATATCTCAATCTATATGCGAAAACAAAAGATGATAACAAATATTTAAAACTTAGTATAGATTGGAAGTTATTCGAAATTGAAGATGAAAAAAAGGAGATTCAATCTATACCTTTAAAATTTCAATATCTATCAAAAAATGAAATTGAAAATCTTGGTTTTAAAGCCTTTGATAATGGTGTACTATTAGAAGTTATAAAGTTAAGAAGTTCTTGGGCGTATCCAATTAAAGACAAAAGTGGAAATACCATAAAATGGGATACAGAAAAGTTCGTTGACTTAAAAAAATATTTAGAAAAACTTATCAATCCTAATCAAGCATTTCAAAATGATGATTTCGGTATTTATATTAGTACACCTGAGTTTATAAAAGAGAATGACTTAAGAAATGAATATGAAAAATTCATTGGTAAAGTAGAAAATCGAATTTTTGATAAATTGGATTTCAAATCAACTAGTATTGAAACTAGAACTCAAGATGGAGGTAAAATTATCTATACAGAACTTAAAGATAAAGGTGATACGATTTTTTGGCTAAAAGAAAAAAACCCTTACTATCCTTCGATTAAGAATGTAAAGATCTCTATCTATTACTTAAATCCATACGCTAAAGCTTTTTTCACTAAACAAACTGGAATACAATCAGTTAATTATGGATCTATATTTCTGTTTATTAATGGATTTAGAATTTCACCATATGGAGATGTAGGAAATGATTGGCTGGGATTAGATCAAAGAAAAGCACAAAAAACAAGAAGCTTTCTGGGTCTTAGAGATATAATTGGTCAAATTGAAATTCTTGATGAGTTAAATGATTTCCAAATCATATCCAGTAGAGAAGGAATTGTAAGAAATGATAATTACAAAGATTTAACTAATTCTGAAAGAAATGATAGTTTCTATTATAAAGCACATAGAAGACTTGAAAGATATGTAGTAGAAGGACTTAATTGGGATAGCTCTATTTATGATAATAAAGACCCTCAGTTTAAAGAAATTGAACAAAAAATCATTTCGGGAAAAGCGAAAGAAAATGAATTGATTTTTCGTGAAGACGACCAGACAAAGCAAAGAAGAACATATGGTGCGATACATTCAATAATATCTGCAAGAGTTAATGACGTAATAGAATTATATATCAATGAAAATTTAATTACACAAAAGATTGAAGAAGAAAGGCAAAAGTCCGAAAGAGAATTTCAACAGTTAATTGAAGATTTTGATAATAAAAAAATTGACTCGGAAACTTTGGGTCGAATTTTACAACGTAAGGCTGAACAAAATGCCGAATTAGAAAAACAACTCAAAGAATTTGCTAAATATTCGACCAATGAAGCTACTACAAAAGCAATTCTAGAGTTACAGAATTACAAAAAGACAGTTGAGGAACAAACTATACTAATAGAAAAACTTCAATATGAATTAGATGATTTAAAAAATCAAAAACAGAGCGCTGAAAAGACCGCCAAAGAATATAAAGATAAAGCTGAGAAAGCAGAAGTAGATTTATCCATTGAAAAAGAAAAAAACTTGTACCTTCTTGCAACAAGAAGAACTCTAAGTCCTGATGCAGATGGGCTAATTCATACCATAAAAATCAATAATATCGAAATAAGAGATGGTATTGATAATATAATTGACGACTTAACAGAAGATGATTTCGATATAAACAACCTAATTGAGAGACTAGGTTTCCTAAAACTCAATGCCGAACGCTCTTTAAAAATGGCCGAGTTTGTTACTAGATCAGACCTCAAAGAAGATATCGAAAAAAAGGACGTTGATTTAGTATCATATATTCAGGAATATATTTCATTATACGGTGAAACATTTTCTGATAAGATATCATTTGAATTTAAGGTTAACAACTCATACCTAAACAAAAATATTAGTGTCTTAAATTTATCAATCATACTTGATAATCTAATAAGCAATTCTATCAAATGGGGAGCAGAAAATATTCTGATTGAGTTTAACAACACAAGCGATAAACAATTAGAATTGATTTTTTCGGATGATGGTGATGGTTTATCTAATAAATTTTTAGACAAACACAAACGCATTTTTGAGCTCTCTGTGCGTGATATTCCTACAAACGGTATGAATGGATCTGGAATAGGGTTATTCTACACAAAGAACCTTTTAAATGATATGAATTCTGAGATTGACTTTATAGGTAATAACTTAAAATTATCTGGAGCCTCTTTTAAACTTATTTTCAATACAATATGAGTGTAGTACGGTTATTATACATAGATGATAATAAGATAAATTCTCAAATAGATAATCTAAGGAAAAAACTTAAAAATGTTGGTTTTGACCTTGATGAAACTTTTTTAGATTTAAGCAACGATCATTACAAGAAAAGAGATGAATCTACAGGAAGAGTAATACTTGACAAGGCCAAAATTCAATCTTATGTTAATGATAACTTTATGAATGAGAATTTTGATATAGTTGCTTCAGATTATGATTTTAAAGACAAGAATTTAGATGGCTTCGAATTACTTAAATGGATTAAAAACGAATGTACTTCAAAAAAATATAGATTAAGACGAGCTAAGTTTTGTCTTTATTCATCTGAACAGGATAAAGTTGCAAAAACATTTGACACACCAAAAAAAGTCAAAAGCTTGATAAAGCTAAAAATTGATGAATTTATAGATAGAGATAGGATACCTGAAGAGTTAACAAAACTAACTGTTGCTCCTAAAGAAATATATAAACATAAAGATCATCTGATAAAATTTTTAGAAAAATACCCGGACTTAGTTTTTAACAGTGTCTATCCAAAGTTTAAAGGAAAAAAACTTTCAGACATAGCACACGAAATCGATAAAGATTTGCCAAATGGAATCGACTTTCAGAAAAATTTAGTTGAGCTAACTATAGCTCATTTAATTGATTTAAATAAATTCGAGGATTGATGATAATAGTTATTATTTCGATTGACCCCTCAACAAAGTTTCTGTTTGATATTGTAGATAGCTTAAAATCTAATTCCATTGATTTTGAATTAATTGAAATTCATCCTAACACAGATTCATACAAAAGTTGTCTTGACAATATTGCTAACCTTCCAGAAAATACCACAATACTATTTTTAGGACACGGTCAGGACGACCAAATTTACGGTGGTGAATTACTTGATGATTTTCCAAAGCAGCCTTTGGTAAAAAGAAATGAAATGGGAATTTTCAAAAACCAGAATTTATTTTTACTTGCTTGTGATTCCGCCAGTTTAATAAAAAGCTCATTTCGTATTGCTAAAACTAATAAAGCTATCGGTTTTGGTCCTTTACCAACAGAAATTGAAGAGGTTAAAAATGATAAAAAACTTGCTAATGAAGGAATTACATTAGACACTATTGAACTCTTTAAACAAGCAATAAATGAGACTGTAATATTAAGTTTACTAGAATACTTTAAAGATGAATCTAAAGACTTTATATTCTTAAAGGATTATTTAAACTTACAGTTAAATAAAAGAATTAACAAAGCGATTCTTGAAGATGACAATAGGAATTTAGCCGATTTATTATTCAATATGAAAAATGATATGGTTATATATTAAGCCAACGCTAAAAGCCATACACATTTGCAATTCGCTTCAGCCAACACATAAGCCAAAAATTGCAAAAGAGTATGTCTTTTGCCAACACTAGCAAGTTTGCGGAAAGAAAAGCCAGCCAGGTAACAATGTATAAAAAACATAGGGCGTTTGTACTAAACCAAAAGGTCTGTGCATTCTAACAAAGTCCGCTAAATATAAAATTTGGCGTTTATAGAATAAAAGATAAAAGCAAAATATTTATATTTAGCTAAGTAATAAACTGAAACGATAGTGCTTATTTACTGCCCTACGATTTCTTATACGAGACGTTAGCGAGCATGCCACTCTTGCTCAAAAAAAAAATCAACAATTCGCAATCAACACGTGTAAAAAACATAACTGAC
>CANMLX010000037.1 GCA_947498845.1 uncultured Flavobacteriaceae bacterium
CTAGCCAGCTAGTCTATCGTAATTATAAGTTGAATCTAACATGTTTATTGACTTTTATCTATGATTCTTAAATCGAACTCTGGTTAAATTATAATATATAAAGTGGGTTTAAAGTAATTTATGTAGTTTTGCTCCCCATGCAAAAAACTGTTAACATACAGAATAAAAAAGCGCGATTTCAATATGAAATATTGGATAAGTATACTGCTGGCATTGTATTAACAGGCACGGAAATAAAATCTATTAGAAGTAGTAAAGCTTCTATTGCTGAAAGTTTTTGTGAATTTAATGATCGTGGCGAGCTTTTTGTGGTAAATATGACTATTGAAGAATATCTTTATGGCACGTATTACAATCATAAACCAAAAGCTACTCGTAAATTATTATTAAACCGTAAAGAATTAAAAAAACTGGAAAAAGAAGTTCAAAACACTGGACTTACCATTATTCCTTTGCGTTTGTTTATTAATGAAAAAGGCTATGCAAAACTAGATATAGCATTAGCTAAAGGTAAAAAGCTTTATGATAAACGAGAGACTATTAAAGATAGAGATAATAAACGAAATCTTGATAGAATTAAAAAAGCTTATAAATAATTTAAGAGGCTATTAACGCTCTGTTTTTATCTTAATTATTAAATTACAACTCAATTTCACTAACATGAAACGCACATGAGTTTTCATTATTTCAAATTCATAAAAAGGAATGATTAAAATTTATGTACACTCCTGAATGCATTCAAATTTTTTGAAGATTCAGAAATCAAAAAATTTCAAACAGATGAAACAACTACTTTTAAGTATTATACTTGTTTTTGTACTTATTCCCTTAAATGCACAAGACGAATCTAAAAAAGACACTAAAAAAAAGGGCTTTGTAATTGATAGTACTAGTGTTTTTAGTTTAGATAAAACTATAAAAACATTATATAAAACTATTTCTGCGGAAAAGAATCAAGATAGAAACTGGAAACAATTTAAATATTTATTTAAACCAGATGCTAAGTTAATCCCTGCTGGCAAAAACAACGAAGGCAAATACAATGCACGTTATTTAAGTCCAGACGACTATATAAAAAACTCCAGTAAATGGTTAAAAACTAATGGATTTATAGAACGGGAAATACACCGAAAGGTGAATATCTTTGGAAATATAGCGCATGTGTTTAGTACCTATAAATGTTTTCATAACCAAAAAGAAAAGAAACCATTTATGAGAGGTATTAATAGTATCCAGCTATTAAATGATGGTAAACGTTGGTGGATTGTTAATATATTCTGGTCTCAGGAAACTAAAAAACACCCTATACCCAAAGCTTACCTACCTAGAAAAAAGCCTAAAAAAGAGTAGCTCATGGGAAAGAAATTAGACGAAATTACGCCAGAATTACAAACGTTTATTGAACAGCAAAAATTATTTTTTGTTGGCACAGCAGCTTCAGAGGGACGTGTAAATATTTCCCCTAAAGGTTTAGACTCCTTTCGTATTATTAATAAAAATAAAGTCATCTGGTTAAATTTAACAGGAAGTGGTAACGAAACTGCTGCTCACCTTTTAAAAAATAATCGTATGACTATTATGTTTTGTGCTTTTGAAGGTAAACCACTTATTTTAAGGCTTTATGGTCAAGCAAAAATGTATCATGAAAGAGATATTGAGTACTCAAACTACATTGATAAATTCCCTAAAAATACAGGATCACGGCAAATTATTGAAATATCTGTCGACTTAGTCCAGACGTCTTGTGGCTATGCAGTACCCTTTATGGATTTTAAAGAAGACCGTTTGCAACTATACTCGTGGGCAGAAAAACAAGGAAAAGAACGCATTAAAAACTACTGGAAAGAGAAAAATACTAAAAGTATTGATGGGTTTGATACGAATATACTTTAGGCAGTAGGCAATAGGCAATAGGCAATAGGCAGTAGGCAATAGGCAATAGGCAGTAGGCAATAGGCAATAGGCAATAGGCAAAAACTAAATATTTCGAACACGTCTAACTCCTAATGATGTACAATCTAAAAATTAGTTTAACTATACGTAATGCAGAAGCCTAAAATCAATAATTCTAGTGTTAACACTTAGCCAAAGTTTATGTTTTGTTTTTATCTTTTCTAAAATACTAAATTTAATACTTTGGAGGCAAACCTAATAGGCAACTATTTTTCGATTAACCTTAACCCTCGCATTATCGCATAGGTATGTTATATGTAGTTATTTCAAAGTTCAGTAAAGTATAGCATTCGCATTCCAACTGTTCTCGTTTCTATTAAACTTCCAGGAGCAAATCCAGAAAATGCATTTTCTGCATATTTATTGTATTTTTTATTTTTGAATTTGAATTCACAATTCTGCCATAGTTTTTCGTCAAACAGAATATACTCCCATACATTATCTATGAGCACTACTTTATACGAACACCAAAACATATCAGTGAATTTCCAGTCAACAAGTTCACCAATAATTTTATCTTCATATTCAATATACCATCCATAATCTCTTCCAAAATTAGATTTTTTTAGTTCTTTTTTGTCTTTACGCTTTTTTAGATATTTAGATATAAATCCCACTTATTTAAGTTCCTTATTATTCATTATAGAGAATTACATACAACAACTTATTATGAGTAAAAAACAACTAAAATAGTTTCAAAATACTTTTAATTTCTATCCTCCAGTAGAGGTACAAAGCGAAATTCTCCAAATTCATGTTGTTCAAATTCTTTAGTATCTTTTCTAATAAAAAGCGTCATAATTTGTACAGCATCTCCAACAGGAATAACAAGTCTTCCTCCAATTTTTAACTGACTCAATAACGGTTTAGGTACAAAAGGCGCTCCTGCTGTAACAATAATACTATCAAAAGGCGCTTCGTCTGGTAGCCCTTTATAACCATCACCAAATACAAGTTTTTTAGTACGATAGCCTAATTTTGGTAAAAACTTACTCGTTTTCTTAAATAATTCTTGTTGGCGTTCTATGCTATAAACTCTGACTCCCAATTCACACAAAACAGCAGTTTGATAACCACTACCAGTACCTATTTCTAAAACTTTGTCTTGTGGTGTGATTTGTAATAACTCACTCTGAAAAGCAACTGTGTAGGGCTGCGAAATAGTTTGATCGGCAGCAATGGGAAATGCTTTATCTTGATAAGCATGATCTAAAAAACCAGAATCCATAAATAGATGCCTAGGAATATTACCTATAGCTTCGAGTACTTTCACATCGCTTATGCCTTTAGCTTTTAATGTATTAACTAATTGTTGTCGAAGTCCTTTGTGTTTAAATGTATCTTTCAATATGTTGGGAGGTTAGCAATGTTAAATTTAATCAAACATTTTAAAGCTAAAAACTATTTTGTAATTTTAATTTTAGCTATGAGAAAGCCATCTTTTTTATAGAATGAACTCATCTTGACTTTTTCTATTTCCTAAAAAATGGCTAAAATTCACCCACATTTCGTTGCTTTTTTCATTCGTAGCGCTGCTATGACTTTCAAAAAGCGCCTTATTTGGTCAAATTTTTAAACCATTTTCGGTTAAACACAAAAGGTCAAGATGAGTTCAATTATAAATTTTGATTATAAATTATGATTAAGATTTTCTAATTATGCTATTTTTGTTAAAAACGTAAAAGAATATGCTAAAAGTTGGGGTTCTTGGTGCTGGTCATCTTGGTAAAATTCATTTAAGACTTCTTAAACAATCAAAAAAATACAATCTAATCGGTTTTTATGATGCTAATACCGAAACAGCTAAAAAAGTTGCCGATGAATTTGGTTATACCTTATTCGATTCTATCGACGAGTTAATTGATGCTGTTGATGTAGTAGACATCGTAACACCTACATTGTCTCACCACGAGTGTGCAATAAAAGCTGTTACCAAAGGAAAACATATCTTTATTGAGAAACCAATTACCAACACAGTTATAGAAGCTGAAGAAATAAGAGCTTTAGTAGCTTTGCATAAAGTAAAAGGACAAGTAGGTCACGTAGAACGTTTTAATCCTGCTTTTTTAGCTGTAAAAAGCGATATAAATTCACCTATGTTTATTGAAACACATCGCTTAGCTGAATTTAACCCAAGAGGTACCGATGTTCCTGTTGTTCTTGATTTAATGATTCATGATATAGATATTATTCTAAGCCTTGTTAAATCTGAAATAAAACAAATTTCAGCCAGTGGTGTTGCTGTAATTAGTGATACTCCAGATATTGCCAATGCACGTATAGAGTTTAAAAACGGATGTGTTGCTAACCTAACGGCAAGTAGAATTTCTCTTAAAAATATGCGTAAAGCACGTTTTTTTCAAAAAGACGCTTATATTTCGGTAGACTTTCTAGAAAAAAAGTGTGAAGTTGTAAAAATGAAAGATGCACCAGAAAATCCTGGTGATTTTGATATGATTCTACAAAATGCTGAAGGTGCAAAAAAACAAATCTATTTTGATAACCCTAAAATAATGGAGAACAACTCCATTTTAGATGAATTAGAAACATTTGCAGATGCTATAAATAACGATACAAAACCTATTGTTACCCTACATGATGGTACAGAAGCCCTTCGTGTCGCGAATATGATAATCAATCAGTTTTAAAACACTGAATGACTAATGACTAATGACTAATGACTAATGACTAATGACTAATGACTAATGACTAATGACTAATGACTAAGTTAAAACTATTAGTATAAAAACAAACATTTATAATTTATTATCAAATAATTACTAAAATTTAAACATGTGAAAAATATAGCTGTAATTGGAGCAGGTACTATGGGTAATGGGATTGCTCATACCTTTGCTCAAAAAGGTTTCAAAGTACAGCTGGTAGATATCAATAAAAAATCTTTAGATAAAGGACTTGCTACTATATCTAAAAATTTGGATAGGATGATAGCTAAGGAAAAAATCACTGAAACAGAAAAACAAGATACCCTATCAAATATTTCAATATACACCACAATTGAAGAAGGTGTTAAATTAGTAGATTTAGTTATTGAAGCCGCTACAGAAAATTTAGACCTAAAGCTTAAAATTTTTAAGCAATTAGATAAAAGCTGCTCTAGTAATACTATTCTTGCTAGTAATACGTCTTCTATATCCATTACACAAATTGCAGCTGTTACTTCTAAGCCCAAACGCGTTATTGGAATGCACTTTATGAATCCCGTTCCAATAATGAAACTTGTAGAAGTTATTAATGGGTATAATACAGATAGAGCAATAACGCAAACCATCATGGCATTATCTAAAACCTTAGATAAAATTCCCGTAGAGGTTAATGATTACCCTGGGTTTGTAGCTAATCGCATTTTAATGCCTATGCTTAACGAGGCTATAGAAACGCTTTATAATAATGTTGCAGGCGTTAAAGAAATAGACACCGTAATGAAATTAGGTATGGGACATCCTATGGGCCCATTACAATTAGCAGATTTTATAGGATTAGATGTGTGTTTATCTATTCTTAATGTGATGTACAATGGTTTTAAAAATCCAAAATATGCACCTTGCCCTTTACTTATTACTATGGTAAATGCAGGTAAATTAGGCGTAAAATCTGGTGAAGGGTTTTACGATTATTCTAAAAATAAAAAAGCAGAAAACGTTTCTAATCAATTTACTAAATAAACTTTAACAAAATCCGTTATTTTATCTACTATATCGCTGTAATTTTCACTTTAATGTCTTGTAGGCCATCAGAAAAAAAGACTACTGTTTTGGTTAAAAGTGATATGAGCACTCCCCATCAAACAATACAAGATAGTTCCAATCAAAATAAATACCAGGTATTATTCAAAAACAACCCTCAATATATTTCAAAAGGTTTTGATTATCCAGTAGGAAAACCCAATGCCAAAGGCTATTATAATGCGCAAATATTTCAAAAAAACAACCATTTAGGAGATGACTGGAATGGTATTGGTGGTGGTAATACCGATTTAGGTGATCCTATTTATAGTATTTCGAATGGTTATGTTAGTGAAGTTAAAGATTATAAAGGTGGCTGGGGAAAGGTAGTTAGAATAATTCACCTGTATAAAAATGAGTTGTATGAGTCTCTCTATGCACATTGTGACACCATGGTAGTTCGAGAAAATACTTTTGTAAAAAAAGGAGAGCAAATTGCCAGAATAGGTAATTGTGATGGTGTATACTGGGCACATCTTCATTTAGAAATAAGAGACTCTATTAACATGAATATAGGAGCTGGCTATTCTAAAATCACCAAAGGGTATTTAAACCCAAGTGATTTTATAAAAGGTAATAGACATTAAAATTGTATAAAAAATATCTTATCAACTAATACCAATTTTGCTATAAAATGAGGTATAAATAATTTGAGTTATTTTACAGGAGTTCAAAGCATAAAAATCAAGCATAGCCTTAGCTACGGTTTATTTTTTTAATGCAGAAATCATGTAAAAGAAACGAATTATATGTCGCATTTTATGGTAGAATTGGTATTATACCAATTCCCAAATGAATTTACTGAGTTAAAAAGTGTCTTTTGAAATTCTATCTTCAACATAAAAAAGAACCGTAACTACGGCTATGCTTATTTTTTCTGCCTCGTATAATTCCAAAATCTATCATTTTTCTTTACAATATATTCATTTTAGAATTGGTATTATTATGCTTAAGCTGATAATGCCTTGTCCTAGTAGCTATTATCTTATAGAAATTTTTATTTTATCTAAAACCTATACCCTATTCTAAAATTAAGATTAACAACAACACCACCTTTTTTATCATTAGTTAATACATTATTACTATCAATATTATTACCATATCCAATTCCTAAACCTGTTTCGTACATAAAATGCTTACCAATATTTCGACGCATTCCCCAAGTAGGCACTATAGCAATACTCCCTAAAACATCTACATCTTTAACAGTAGAAATAGTAAACCAATCTGGCGAGTATGTTGTCGCTATCGAAAAAAAGTTTCCACTATTTCCATCTATTCGCTTTGACTTCTTTTGTCTTTTATTTAAATTATAATACCAACGAGGTTCTAAAGTAATAGAAGGGACAAAAACAAGTCCATCCTTATTAAAATGTTCTTTTGACAAAATAAAAGCATCTAGACCAACTTCACTCCTCAAAGCAAATTGATTTGATAATTTAGATTCGTTATGTACCCATACACCTAAAAGACCTGTTTGAATACCAAAAATCGACTTTTCTACACTTGCTGTATTTTGGGATTTTGCAATTAAAGTTAATGCACAAAAAATTAAAGTAAGTGAAAATTTTTTCATTTTATACTATTTTATTTATTAGAATAGCTCACCCAATATCATTAACCATACCACGATTAAAAAATCAGTACATAAAAAACACAAACACCTTATTTTAAACACAATAAAAACAATTTTATTAAAAAAATGAATTTAAAACACCTCATATCTCAAGCCTTATCTTACACTTGTTTCTAGTTGTATTATAAAGTATTTTTGTATTTATGAATATTTCACAAAACTTAATTAGTATAAAGAATGCTATTCCTAAACATGTAACACTTGTTGCCGTCTCTAAAACTAAGCCTGTTAGTGATATTATAGCAGTTTACAATGCTGGTCAACGCATTTTTGGAGAAAATAAAGTCCAAGAAATGGTTGAAAAACACGAACAGCTACCTAAAGATATTGAGTGGCACATGATAGGACATTTACAACGTAACAAAGTAAAACATATGGCGCAGTTTGTGAGTTTAATTCATGGTGTAGACAATTTTAAATTACTGGAAGAAATAAACAAACAGGCTAAAAAACATCATAGAATTATCAATTGTTTACTTCAAATAAAAATTGCCGAAGAAGATTCTAAATTTGGAATGTCTCCCGATATAGCTTCAGGAATTATTCAATCTACGCAACTTTCAGAATTAAAAAACATCAACATTGTAGGATTTATGGGCATGGCCACATTTACAGACAACAAAGACCAAGTTAAGAAAGAATTCGATGTCTTAAAACGAACTTTTGATCAATTAAAACCATTACAAGCTTTTAATTTCAATCCAGAAGTTATTAGTATGGGCATGAGTGGCGACTACAAATTAGCCATTGAAAGCGGTAGTACTATGATTCGTGTTGGAAGTAGTATATTTGGATCAAGAAATTATTTGAAGACTGAAGACTGAAGACTGAAGACTGAAGACTGAAGACTGAAGACTGAAGACTGAAGTTAAGAAACATATTAAATAAAAACCAGTAAGCAGTAAGCAGTAACAAAAAAACAAAAGCAACCTTTTAACTTTTAACTTTTAACAAATCTACGCAATACTAGACATAGAAACCACTGGAGGCAAGTATAATGAGGAGGGCATTACCGAAATTGCAATTTACAAATACGATGGGCATGAGATAGTAGATCAATTTATAAGCCTAGTAAATCCAGAACGAGACATACAACCTTTTGTAGTAAATCTTACAGGCATAAATAGTAACATGTTAAAAAATGCGCCTAAATTTTATGAAGTTGCTAAGCGTATTGTTGAAATTACCGAGGGTTGTATTATAGTTGCGCATAATGCCGAATTTGATTATAGAATTTTAGGCACAGAGTTTAGACGTTTAGGATTTGAATACGAAAGAAAGTCGCTTTGTACTGTAGAATTATCAAAAGAGTTAATCCCAGACCAGCCTTCGTATAGCCTAGGTAAACTAGTACGTTCTCTAGGTATTCCTGTAGCAGATAGACATCGCGCTTCTGGAGATGCCAAAGCCACTGTAAAACTATTTAAATTACTCTTAGATAAGGATACCTCTAAGAATATTATTCAAGATTCTATTCGATTAAACCCTAAAAAACAATTAGAGCCCAGACATATTGATATTATTGCAAGTTTGCCTTCTATTACTGGTGTTTACTATATCCATAAAGCCGATGGTGAAATTATTTATATAGGAAAGAGTAAAAACATAAAAAAGCGTATCAATCAACATTTTACAGGAACTCAACCAAAATCTAAAAAAATTCAAGCTTTAGTGACATCTGTAACTTATGAAGCTACTGGTAGTGAACTAGTTGCCTTACTCAAAGAAAGTGAGGAAATTAAGCGCAACAAACCTATTTTAAATAGAGCTTTAAGGCGTACACTTTTTACACATGCGCTTTACAGTTTTATAGACAAAAACAAATATATTAATTTAAAAATTGACAAAGCAGATGGGAGAAAAAACCCCATTACAACATTTTCAAATCGACAAAGTGGTAAAAGTTTTATCACTAAAGCTACGGAGGACTATAATTTATGTCAGAAATTAACAGGACTATATAAAACAAAAACAAGCTGTTTTAATTTTGAGATTAAAGCTTGTGAAGGCGCTTGTATTAACAAAGAATCTCATGAAGTCTATAATAAACGTGTTGAAAGTCTTATTAATAAGAACAGTTATTCTAATAAAAACTTAGTCATTATAGATAAAGGTAGAGCTATAGATGAGCGCAGTGCCATATTAATAAAAGACGGTATTTTTAAAGGATTAGGCTTCTTTAACCTCAACTATCAAATTAATAATTTAGAAATACTAGAATCTATTATTACGCCTATGCAAAATAATAGAGATACGCAACATATTATACAAAACTACCTAAGACGTAATAAGCGAGTAAAACAACTAATAATAGATAATTAATGAAACAAATAGTAGTATTTTTAACACTTGCTTCTTATCTAAATCTTTTTTCTCAATCGTCTTTTAATTCCGAATCTTATCGTGTTACTCTTGGCGATATTGAAACTAATATTTTTAAAAAAGATACTACAGCCAATGCTTTAGTTATATTCGAACAAGGGAATAGTTATGTTGACCCAAATGATTATGATTTAAGAACTGAAGTAAAGTACAAAATAAAAATTTTAAATAGAGAAGGATTCGACAAGGCTACTGTTAGTATTCCTCTGTTTAAAAGTAAAAACTCGTCTGTAAGAATAAGTGATATTTCTGCAACTACTTATAACAAAATTAATGGTGAGGTAATAAAATCTCAATTAGATGAAAATGCTATTTTTAAAGAAAAACATGATGATCATTTTACATTAGTAAAATTTACTTTACCAAATATAAAACCAGGATCCGTAATTACTTACAGTTACAAACTCAAATCTCCTTTTATGTATAAGTATAAAGAATGGGAGTTTCAAAGTAGTATCCCTAAACTTTATAGTGAATACAAAACCAGTATTCCTGCTAACTGGCTTTATCACATAAAATTAGTAGGTTTTAAAAAGTTAGACATTGAAACTTCAGAAATCAAAAAAACATGTCTTGAACATGCCAGAGGTGCTTATGCAGATTGTTCAGAGAGTGTCTATGCAATGAAAGATATACCTGCATTTATAGAAGAAGATTACATGACTACAAAAGACAATTATCTTGCTAGAATAGAGTATGAACTTGAAACGTTTAAAGGTTTTGATGGCACTGTGAATCATTATACCAAATCATGGGAAGACGTTGATAGAGAAATAAGAACTGATAAAGAAATTGGAAAGCAGTTAAAAAAGAAAGTTGATCCCGCTTTGATCTTAAATGAAGGTATTTTAAACGAAGTCGAACCATTAATACAAGTAAAGTCCGTATATAATCACATACAAAATAACTATACCTGGAATAACAAATATCGTATTTTTAAAGATGTATCTATTAAAAATCTTATTCAAGAAAAATCTGGAAATGTATCTTCAATAAATATCTTACTTCATAATATATTAAAAGAATTGGGGCATGACGTAAATCCTGTTTTAGCATCAACAAGAAACCATGGCCATATTACTAAAATGTTTCCTGTTATTTCCGATTTTAATTACTTAATTGTGCAAGTAAAAGTCAATGGTAAAGCTTATTTATTAGATGCTACAGATCCCCTTCTTAATTTTGGCCAACTCCCTTTTAGATGTTTAAATTCCTATGGCAGATTAATGGATTTTAAAAATGGGAGTTCTTGGATTGATATTGCTACTAATAAATCATCATTATACGCTATTCGAAATGAACTAACACTAACTAAAGATAAAAGCATAACAGGATCATACTCATCAAATTTCACAGGACAGCACGGGTTAAATCACAAAAAAAGATATAAGTCTAACTCTTATTTAGATAAATTAAGAGATAAATATCCTAACGTTACAATAGAGAATTTCAATGTAGATATTAACGAAAACTTTAAACAAACCTTCGATTTTACTCTAGATGATGTTGATTTTAGTGGACAAAATCTTTATCTAAATCCATTTACTTTTCCAATATTTAAGGAAAACCCTTTTAAATTACAGGAACGCACCTATCCTATAGATTTTGGATACAAGGATAGTTTTTTGTATTCTGTGAAGATTAATTTTGACCCTAAAATTTATGACGTAATAGACTTACCTAAAAAAACGATTTTAAAAGTGCCTAATAATGTAGCTCTAATAGTTATATCGACAACGGTATTTGAGAAATCTATTAACTTGAATTTTAAATTGGATTTTAAAGAACCAATATATTCTTCTAATTATTACCCGTATTTAAAAGAACTTTTAAACAAAGCCGTAGACCTACAAACTAATTCCTTAATAGTGTTGAAAAAACGATAAGTAATTCTTTTCTTATTTTTGAGTAATGGATACAACAAATAAAAATAACTGGCGTAAAACACTGCACGATATTATTTACAAATCAAATACTCCTGCTGGAAAACTATTTGATATTATTTTATTTGTTATTATTATCGTTAGTATCTTATTAGTAATGCTTGAGAGTGTCTCTAGCGTAGATAAAAAATTTCATTATATTTTAGATATTTTTGAGTGGATAATCACCATTCTTTTTAGTATTGAATATATTGCCAGAATAATCACAGCCAAAAAACCTTTTAAATATATTACAAGTTTTTATGGTATTGTAGATTTACTATCTACAATACCAAAATATATATCTTTTGTATTTGGAGGCATACACGCATTAGCAGCACTTCGTGCTTTGCGCCTCCTTAGAATTTTTAGAATTTTAAAATTAACAAGATATTTAGGCGCTTTAAATAATTTAGTAGCGGCTTTAAAAGCTAGTAAAGCTAAAATATCTGTTTTTTTATTTGCTGTTTTAATTTTGTCTATAATCCTAGGCACTATCATGTATTTAGTTGAAGGAGAAGAAAATGGCTTTACTAATATTCCTAAAAGTGTCTATTGGTGTATTGTTACCTTAACAACTGTAGGTTATGGCGATATTTCTCCTGCAACCCCTCTAGGTCAATTCATAGCGTCTTTAGTCATGATAATTGGTTATGGCATTATAGCTGTTCCAACAGGTATTGTCTCTGCAGAATATGTTTCGCAAGAAAAAAAAGACAAACCTAAAAAGGGTATTATAAAACTACGCTCTTGTGAAAATTGTTCAGTAGAAAACCATAAGAAAAAAGCTGATTATTGTTATAATTGTGGTAGTAAACTACCTCGGGGCAAATCCGTGAGGTATTAGTTAGAAACATATTTTTAATTTCGAGGCAAGCCTCGGAGCTTTTTAATCTCGATTATCGAGTAAACTGCGTATTTAATATAGTATTATCAAAACAAAACATTTAATTTCAATTATTGGTCCAACGGCTATAGGAAAAACAGCCTTAAGCATAAAACTTGCTCAATATTTTAATACCGAAATACTATCGGCAGACTCACGCCAGTTTTTTAAAGAAATGCAAATTGGTACTGCCGCCCCCACAGAAGAGGAATTAGCTGGTGCGAAACATCATTTTATACATCATAAATCTATTACAGATGGTTACAATGTAGGCGCTTTTGAAAATGATGCTATCCAGTGCTTAAATAAACTTTTCAAAATTCATGATATTGTTGTAATGGTTGGAGGCTCTGGTTTATATGTAGATGCTGTTACCAAAGGTTTGGATAATTTCCCAAAAGTAGACAGTTCTATTAGAGACACTTTAAATAGCGATTTACAAAATAAAGGATTACTATTTTTACAGGAAAAACTCAAACAATTAGATTCTAAAAGTTATAATACTATTGCTATAGATAACCCTCATCGCGTGATTAGAGCTTTAGAAATATGTATTGGTACTAACACTCCCTACGCTTCATTTTTAAATAAAGAAAAACAAGAACGTGATTTTAAAATCATTAGTATTGGGCTTACAGCCGAAAGAGAAACAATTTATAACCGCATAAATCAACGTGTAGATATTATGATGGAAGAAGGTTTACTTGATGAAGTAAAGTCTCTTATCCCTTTTTCTAATTTAAATGCACTAAATACTGTTGGTTATAAAGAATTATTTAACTATTTTAATGGAGAATGGGAGCTAGATTTTGCAGTTTCCGAAATTAAAAAAAACACACGTCGATTTGCCAAACGACAGTTAACTTGGTTTAGGAAAGACACCTCTATTCTGTGGTTTGATTATTTAGATTCATTTGATAAAATAATATCAAAAATTAATACCAAAATTGATTAATTAAGACCTAATTTCACATAAACAGGCTCATGATCTGAAAAATTTAAATTAAAATTCTCATGAGATATAACATCAATAGCTTTATCAACCAGTACATAATCTAATCGTAATGGGTATCCAAACAAACTATAAGTCATCCCTAATCCATTTCCTTTCTCAATAAATGTATCTTTCTTACCTCTCTTAAGCTTCCTGTAAGTCTTAGAGTATTGCGTACTGTTAAAATCACCACAAATAATGGTTCTTCCTTTAAAATCTTTCATGTGAGCTTTAAGTTGTTCTACTTGCTCTATTCTCATTTTTTGAGATGAAGATATTTTGGATAAAAGAGAAGAAAGACTTTTTTTGTTAAACATTTTAGAATTAACCACTACGCCAAAAGATTGTAAATGTAAATTATAAACCCTAACAGTTTCTTCGTTAATAACAAGATCTACAAACATGGCATTATTCACTGAGTTTGGAAAGTCGATATATCCTTTATTTACAATAGGAAATTTAGAAAGTATAATTTGTGACGATTTTTCAACGCCATGTCTATAACCTAAAAAAAAATGCGGATATTCTAGTAAATCCTTTAACACTAAGTAATTAAACTCCTGAATTACAACTATATCTGGCTTATTTTTAGCAATAAAATTTATAATTTTTTTGTCTCTGTTATCAACAGACTCTTTACTTCTAGTAATACATCCTTCAACCTTATCATGGGTATATTTAGTTCTCATACTAAACCCTTTTACATTATAACTTAAAATAGAAATAGAATTTTCTTGTTTTTTTTTAAAACTCATTTGAAAAAAAGAACTAAAAAAACAAAAAAAAGTCACTAAAGCTAAAAATGAAACTATTGCCCTTTTATCTCTCTTTGTTAAAAAATATAGTACTATTGCCATATTAGCAATAACTAATAGGGGAATTATTATAGAAAAGCCAAAAGAAGCATAATTATCAAGAAGAAGTATACATAAACAGCCTATAAACAATAAAGCAGACAAACTATTACAGAGAAAATTAAATATTATTGATTTCCTCAAAAATTTGATTTTATCATTCTCTAAGTTAGAATAACGTTGTCTGACCATCATCTTCTTCCTCACTAGATTCTGTGTTTTTCGTATCACTAGGAAGTGGATTATGTGTTTTAGATATAGTAGTGTTATCATCACTATCTAGGGAAACTGTAGTCTCATCTACAACCTCAATATCATCTGCATGAATCTCCTCTGGCGCTTCATAAGGTAACGGCTCTAATAAATTAATTTGATTGATTTTATCCTTTGTAAGCTGATTTCCTTGTGCAGAAATCCCTTTAACATCTATAAACGCTTCCAGATTAACTTCAAGATTCTCTTTTCTATCCTTACCACGTTCTTTTGCAAAAACAATTTCTACCATTGGTTTCCAATCGGTAGATACAATTTCTAATTGAGAATCTGGATGATCCGAAATAAAGGATTCTTCTCTACCTTCATTTTCTATTAAAAAACGCTTTACATAGTATAATGCTTTCTCTCCATTAAAATAAATAGCAGATATTGGTTTTTTGGGTACCCACTTTTCCAAAACAATCATAGTTCTATCAAAATGCATTGTCACTTCTGGTGTTACAGTTTTAAGAAGTCCAGATTGATTTATAATCAACAATTTATCTTCTCCCCTAAACTCCCCAATAAGTTCTCCTCTACCATCTACATTGATGCGCTGTACAGTCTCATCAAACCATATTTTACGGGGTTTTAAAGTAGAAACCCCTTTTTCTTTTAATTCAATACGCTTAACGGGATATTTTGTAACAACATTTCCTTTTGATGCTCTTCCTTTTATTAAAATATCGGCAAAATCGATATCCCATTTCAATTTTTTAATACTCCCTGCTTGCCTTAAATTAACAGTAATAATTTCGGCCTCTCCATTTAGGTTAGCAGTAAAATATAACACCTTAGAACCTTTGTTTCCATTGGTTAAATCGTATTCTCTATCTCTGGTTATAGCTGTAACAGCAAAACGTTTAATATAAGTTGGCCCTTTTGCACCATCCTTATAAATCATGTTATATATGGTACGTTTATCCTTCTTCTTGAATACAGCTACATGAATAATATCTTTACCTATAAACGTTTTAGAACCTACTTTAGTGACCATCATTTTTCCTGCCCCAGTAAATACAATGATATCATCAATATCACTACAATCTCCTACATACTCATCTTTACGCAGTGATGTTCCTATAAAACCTTCAGTTCTATTAACATATAGCTTGGTATTCCTTATAACTACCTTTGTAGCATCTACATCATCAAAGGTTCTTATTTCGGTTTTTCGTTCTTTACCTTCACCATAATCCTTTTTTAATCTTTTAAAATAAGTAATGGCATACGTTATTAAATGCTCTAAGTGATGTTTTACTTCGGCAATCTGCTCTTCTAAAGCATCAATTTTTTGTTGTGCTTTATCTATATCAAACTTAGAGATACGTTTAATCCTAATTTCGGTTAAACGCACAATATCATCTTCTGTAACGTCCCTTTTTAAATGTTTTATATGTGGTTTTAATCCTTTATCAATTGCTGTAATAACACCTTCCCAGGTTTCCTGTTCTTCTATATCACGATAAATTCTATTTTCTATAAAAATGCGCTCTAAAGATGCAAAGTGCCATTGTTCTTCAAACTCTCCTAGTTTTATCTCCAGTTCTTGTTTTAAAAGCTGAACAGTGTTGTCTGTAGAACGACGTAACATTTCAGATACACCTATAAATAAAGGCTTATTATCTTCAATAACACAGCCTAGAGGAGAAATTGACGATTCACAACTTGTAAATGCATAGAGAGCATCAATGGTTTTATCTGGAGATAATCCAGAAGGAAGATGTATTAATATTTCAACTTCAGCAGCAGTATTATCTTCTATTTTCTTAACTCTTATTTTCCCTTTGTCATTAGCTTTCAAAATAGAATCAATCAAAGACGATGTTGTAGTTCCAAAGGGCAATTCTGAAACAACTAGGGTGTTTTTGTCTAATTGAGAAATTCTGGCACGAACACGCACCTTTCCTCCACGATTCCCATCATTATAATTAGAAAAATCGGCAATACCTCCAGTAGGAAAATCGGGCAAAATGGTAAACCGTTTGCCTTCTAAATGTTTTATAGAAGCATCTATAAGCTCGATAAAATTATGTGGTAATATTTTTGTAGAAAGTCCTACAGCAATACCTTCTCCTCCTTGTGCCAATAATAACGGAAACATAACAGGAAGGTTTACAGGCTCTTTTCTTCTACCATCATAACTAGCCTGCCATTCTGTAATTTTAGGATTGTAAACAACATCTAAACCAAACTTAGAGATACGTGCTTCTATATAACGTGATGCTGCAGCTCTGTCTCCTGTTAAAATATTACCCCAGTTTCCTTGCGTATCGATTAACAAATCTTTTTGACCAATTTGTACCATAGCATCTGCTATACTAGCGTCGCCATGTGGGTGGTATTGCATGGTATGTCCAACGATGTTAGCTACTTTATTATAGCGTCCATCATCTAAATCTTTCATGGAATGCATAATACGACGCTGTACAGGTTTAAAACCATCTTCTATTGCCGGTACTGCTCGTTCTAGAATTACATACGATGCGTAATCTAAAAACCAGTCTTTGTACATCCCAGTTACCCGGGTTATGGTTTCTTGGGGCTCTTCGTTTTGGTCGTTTGTTAAATCGTCGTTTTGATCTTCTATCATATTACCTATTCCTGCGCAGGCAGGAATCTTATTAATTTATATTCTAATTTTTGTATAATCTAAATTCCAGTTTAAACTTAAAACTCCCCAACTTGGATTCATGTCTTCAATTAATTTTATTTTCCATCCTCTTTTCCATTTCTTAAATTGTTTCTCTCTTATTACTGCTTCAGAACAATCTTCTATTTCTTCAAAATAAATTAATTTATCACAATTATATTTCGCAGTGAATGCGTTTGGATATATTTTTAATTTATGTTCCTTTACGCTCTCTTCAATAGTATCTGTTATTCCAATATATAAAATCCCATTAGGCTTATTAGTCATTATATACACATAACATAATTTCATTTTTCAACAAAAAATATTTACAAAATTCACGTGTAAGAATACTATTTTTTAATCCATTACAAGATTCCTGCCTTCGCAGGAATTTATTTATCTTCAATTAAATCCATCTCTACCTTTAAATTATCTATGATAAACTCTTGTCGTGATGGTGTGTTTTTCCCCATATAGAATGCTAATAATTCTTCTATGGACATATTATCATCTAACATCACTGGGTCTAAGCGAATATCATCCCCTATAAAATGCTGAAACTCATCTGGCGAAATTTCACCTAAACCTTTAAATCGTGTAATTTCTGGTTTAGGCTTTAGTTTTTCTATAGCATTAACACGCTCCTCTTCGGTGTAACAGTAAATAGTTTCTTTTTTATTTCTTACTCTAAAAAGAGGTGTTTGTAAGATGTATAAATGACCTTGTTTTATAACTTCAGGAAAAAATTGAAGAAAGAATGTGATAAGCAGCAAACGAATATGCATACCATCTACATCGGCATCTGTAGCAATAACAACATTGTTATAACGTAAATCTTCTAAAGATTCTTCTATATTTAATGCGGCTTGTAACAGGTTAAACTCTTCGTTTTCATAGACAATTTTCTTAGTTAGTCCATAGCAATTTAGAGGTTTCCCTTTTAAACTAAAGACTGCTTGTGTGTTTACATCCCGTGATTTTGTAATACTACCAGAAGCAGAATCTCCCTCTGTAATAAACAACGTAGTTTCTAAATTTCTTTCGTTTTTAGTATCTCCAAAATGCACGCGACAATCACGTAGTTTTTTATTATGAAGACTAGCCTTTTTAGCACGGTCTTTAGCTAATTTTCTTATTCCTGAAAGCTCTTTACGCTCTCGCTCTGCTTGAAGGATTTTACGCTGAAGCGTTTCTGCTGTATCTTGATTTTTATGTAAATAGTTATCTAAATAGCGTTTTACAAAATCATTAATATAAGTACGCACTGTTGGATAGTCGCCACCCATGTCTGTAGACCCCAACTTTGTTTTTGTTTGACTTTCAAAAACGGGTTCCATAACTTTTATAGCGATCGCACTCACTATAGATTTACGTACATCTGAAGCATCATACGTTTTGCCATAAAACTCACGCACAGTTTTTACAACGGCTTCTCTAAAGGCATTTAAGTGTGTCCCGCCTTGTGTTGTATTTTGTCCATTAACAAAACTATTGTATTCTTCGCTATACTGCGTTTTACTGTGGGTTAATGCTATTTCTATATCATCACCTCTTAAATGGATGATTGGGTATAGTAAATCTGTTTCATTAATTTTTTCGGAGAGTAAATCTTTTAAGCCATTTTCACTATAATACTTTTCTCCATTGAAAACTATGGTTAAACCAGGGTTAAGATACACATAATTTTTAAGCATTTTTACTATATATTCATTACGATATTTATAGTTTTTAAAAATACTTTCATCAGGAATAAAAGATACTTTAGTTCCCTTTCTTCGGGTAGTATCTTCCAGCATCTCTTTATTGGTAAGCTCACCTTGGGCAAATTCGGCCGAAGCAGATTTCCCATCACGTGTGGATTCTACTCTAAAATAGTTAGATAATGCATTTACTGCTTTTGTACCAACACCATTAAGTCCTACAGATTTTTTAAAGGCTTTAGAGTCGTACTTACCACCTGTATTCATTTTGGAAACCACATCCACTACTTTTCCTAAGGGAATACCACGTCCATAATCACGCACTATAACTTTACTGCCTTGTATAGAAATTTCGATGGTTTTACCTGCTCCCATCACAAATTCGTCGATAGAATTATCTAAAACTTCTTTAAGGAGTATGTATATGCCATCGTCTGGAGAAGACCCATCACCAAGTTTTCCAATATACATTCCTGGACGCATACGAATGTGCTCTTTCCAGTCTAATGAACGAATATTATCCTCGGTATATTTGGTTTGTTCTGCCATAAATAGGGTGGTAAAATAAGATTGCACGCTAATATAGTACAACAGAACAAAAAATAAAATAGCAGATCTACAAAGTAATTAACAATGAAAAATTAATATTGTTGAGAACATGCCATTAAGCTTTACGCCCTTTTAATACTGACATCAATAAAATTCCTGCTATAACAACCAAAGCGCCGAATAGCTGTAATAAAGTTAAGGTTTCATTTAAAAAGATAACTGCTAGAATAATAGTAGAAATTGGTCCCATACCAGCAATAATCGCAAAATTAGAAGAACTTATCATTTTTATTGATTTAGATACTAAAAACGAGGGTATTACTGTCGAAAAAATAGCAATTAAAAATCCTAGAACATATACTTCCCATGAAAAGCTCAATAGATTTGTATCGTTTATAATACTATAATGAATAAATACACACATACAGGATACTAACATAGCATATGCCGTAAATCTCATAACTCCAAATTTGGGTATTAGCCATCCACTTCCTACCAAATAAGACGCATATGTGATTGCACTTATCAAAATAAAAACCCCACCTACAAGTGTATTTTGACCGGACATATTAACTTCTTCCCAAAAGGCTACAATAATCCCTAAATAGGTAATTGCTATGGCTCCAGCTTGGATTTTTGTTATCGTTTGTTTTAAAAATAATTTATTTAACAGTAATACAATCGTTGGATATATAAATAAAATAATACGCTCTAAACTTGCCTTTATATATTTTAAACCAACAAAATCAAAATAGCTTGCCAAGTAATAGCCTACAAAACCAAAGAAGATAAGCCACAAATAATCTTTTGAATTTAGCCGAAATGAGTTCCTCTCTTTTTTATGATATATTAACGCAATAACCACATAAAACGGAAAAGAAAACAACATACGCAACAATAAAACACTTATGGCATCAACGCCATAAGTGTACGCTAGTTTAACCATAACTGCCTTAGAAGAAAATAAAACTATACCTATAAGTCCTATCCCTATACCATACCAAAATTGTTTTGTTGTTTGCATAAAACAAAACTAGAATGGAATTTTTAAGCTAAATTTTAAAAAAAAACAAAACTACGATAGTCAACAACATGAAATAATGCTCTGTAAAAGTTTTATTGTGTAGATTCTGCCTTTACCTTTAACGTTTTATTTCTGTTAACCAATAGGTTAGTCATATAACGCTTTAAACCTGAATTCGACCTAAGAACACTATTTTTTTTAAAATTCAAATCCTTTTCTATTATCCGCTTGAGTTAAATAAGTGCATTATGTAATCCTTATAAAACTGTGAAAATTGATTAATTTCAAGCTAAAAACCACTAAACAGGCCATCTTCTTCCTTAAATTACGATAAACTAGCGCGCTAGTCTATCGTAATTATAAGTTGAATCTAGCCTATTTATTGACTTTTATCTATGATTCTTAAATCGAATTCAAGTTTTAAGAATAACGTATTTACTATTTTACCTAAAACTCCTAAAGGTGACTCAAAAAAAAACGTATCTATCATAAGTATTTTTTTCTTTCCTATATGCTTAAATATATGTTCATGCCTAAAGCTTTTAAAAGCTCCAGAAACCATCTCATCCACAAAATAATTTGGTGCATTAAATTCGGTTATTTTAGATGTTATACCAGTTCTTATGTAAAATTGCACAAAAGAAAATAGAATATTTTTGTGCTAGGCGAAGAAGAAAATGCAAGCATAGCCTAAATTCTGGTTTCATTTTATGATGAAGTCTAGTGCAAAAAGAACTGTTTTATTTGAATAATTTTATGTAAGAAATGGTATTAGGTACTGTACAATCCCAAAGTGCTTTGCTTTCCAGGTTACACTTTCACCTAATCCAATTAAACCCATAGTTTTACCCGAAATAGCAATTTCTTGAGACTGCTTCATAGATTCCTGATGTACATCTATATTTCGAGCTAAATCAAAACAGACTTGTATGTCTGCATTGATTTCTGTTTCGATCTCTATTAATGGCATGTGAAGATTACAAATTAAAACATTAAGACTTTGTTTAAATTTAAAAAAACCAAAAGGGATACGCTATACATTAAACAAAAAATGCATCACATCACCATCTTTAACAGTATAATTTTTACCCTCTACACGCATTTTACCGGCTTCTTTAACTTTAGTTTCACTTCCATAAGCCACATAGTCGTTATAAGCTATTACTTCTGCTCTAATAAAGCCTTTCTCAAAATCGGTATGAATTACACCTGCTGCTTGCGGTGCACTTGCTCCAATATCTACTGTCCATGCACGTACTTCCTTTTCTCCAGCAGTAAAATAAGTTTGCTGATTTAGTAGTTTATATGCTGCTCTAATTAACTTAGACGCCCCTGGTTCTTCCAAACCAATGTCTTCTAGAAACATTTTACGTTCCTCATAATCATCCAACTCATTAATATCTGCTTCTGTTCCAACAGCTAATATTAAAACTTCTGCGTTTTCGTCTTTAACTGCTACCTTAACTTTATCTACATACTCATTACCATTCACTGCAGCTCCTTCATCGACATTACAGACATACATTACTGGTTTATCTGTTATAAATTGTAATGGTTTTACGTAATCTATATAATCTTCTTCCGAAAACTCTAATGCCCTAACAGACGTACCAGCTTCTAAACCTTCTTTTAATTTTAACAGCACAGCTTCTTCACTTTGCGCCTCTTTATTTCCTGTTTTTGCTGCACGTTTTACTTTATCTAACTTTTTTTCTACAGTCTCCAAATCTTTTAACTGCAGCTCCATATCGATAGTTTCCTTATCTCTAATAGGATCTACACTACCATCCACATGTACTATATTATCATTATTAAAACAACGTAATACATGTAATATAGCATCGGTTTCTCTTATATTACCTAGAAACTGATTACCTAAACCTTCACCCTTACTAGCGCCTTTAACTAACCCTGCTATGTCTACAATTTCTACTGTTGCTGGTATCACACGCTCTGGGTTAACTAGAGTCTCTAGTTTCTCTAAACGGGGATCAGGAACATTTACTACACCAATATTTGGCTCTATAGTACAAAATGGAAAGTTAGCACTTTGCGCCTTAGCATTTGACAAACAATTAAATAAGGTTGATTTTCCTACGTTTGGTAATCCTACGATACCTGCTTTCATAATTTACATTAGTTTTTAAGGCTGTAAATGTAGTTATTTTCAAAATTATTTTTCGTAACATTATAGGGCTTTAATCGTTTAATTAGTAGTAATTCTTGTAAATGAAGAATGTTTTAACTTTTATGATCATTTTTTTTAGTTCATATAGTGCCTTATCTCAACATATGAATGGAAAAATTATTGATAAAAACACAAAACAACCCATTGCATTTTCGAATATTAAAACAGGCGAGTATACAGGCGTTATTTCTAATGAAGAAGGGTATTTTACTATCACTGGTATTGATAGTATTAAAAGTATTACTATATCCTGTATGGGGTATCAAAGTAAAACAATAGATGTTAAAGATCTAAGCCCTTTAAAAAATTGTCTTATAGAGTTGGAAGAAGCTATAAACGAGTTAAGCGAGGTCTTTATAAGTACTAAGCCTCCAAATGTAGATTCTATAATTGCAAAAGTAAAACTAAAAATAAAAGACAATTATGATGGTGAATTAAATAGATATACCATATTTCATAGAACAACAGATCATATTAATTTTAAAAGCTTAGAGTTTGAAATAGATAAAGCATCAGATGCCGATAAAAAAAGTATTGAATATGCCAATGCCAACCTAAAACACATGGCTAAGGATATCAAAAATAGTAATATGGTACAGTTTTTTGATTTTAAAGGAGATGTTTACGCTCTGGGTATGGACAGTATTAAGCTTAAAGTTGACAAAGCAGCACAATTGCTTGATCATAAACACGATTTTTCTATAGATAGAATTCAAGAAAAAGCGCAACGTATAATTTTAGCATATTTAGATACTACAAAAACCTATAAATTAAAAACTGGGTTGTTTAAAATAGAAGATTCTCTATCGTTAGATAATCAAGACTTTAAAAAAGAAAATAGTAATGCTAAAGTTTCTTTATTAAGTGATCAAACGAAGTCGTTATTGAGTGAATCGGAATTCTATGAACATTCTTTTCTAACAAATATCTTAGACAATTATTTTTATGAGCATGAATTTGAAGATATGATTTACAATGATGAAGAGCTTACATATGTGATTCGTTTTATGCCTAAAAAAGCCATGGCTAAATTTACGGGAACTCTTTTTATATCAGATGATACTTATGCCATCACCAGATTAGACTACAATTATTACAAGAAGCGGCATGGTGAAAAAGTAAACCTTAAATTTGTTTTTGGCATCAAGTATGTCGCCAATATTAACAAGGGTACTGTTATTTTTGAAAAGGATAGTAGTAAAATATACTATCCAAAATACCTAAAGCGTACCACTGGAAGTTATTTTTATGTAAACCGTCCCTTGAAACTCATACAAAATAGTAAAGAAAGTTATAAAGTAAGTTTCGATTTTAAAATCGAAGGAAGTAATTTACAAAAAGAAGAACTGCTTATAAGTGCTAAGAAAAAATTGACTCTCGACGAATTTAAAACTATTAAACAAGATTCTATTGTTAGTTTTAAAATATTAAACAAGTACGAAAAAACAATTTGGCAAAACGAATCTATTTTAGAACCTTCCATGGAAATGAAACAGTTCAAAGGAGAATAATTAATTTCTCTCTAATATAATAAATTTAGAGTCAATATTAATCGTGTATAGGACCTTGAGTACAAGGACAATTACTTATATTTTGTAAGAAATCAAACCCAATAGTTACTACATGAGTTCCCGAGTTAAATGCAGCTAACTCATTTGTAGTATATTGATAAGAATACCCAAAATAAAAACCAGACTTTTTAAAACCTGCCATAGGCCCCACATTAAGAGGTTTAAAAAATTGATCATTTAAAAAACGGTAAGATACGCCCACCCAATAATAATCTTCACTTCTATTATACTTTCTATATTTAAAGTTAACATCTGTACTAGACCTACTGTCACTACTAAATAATTGGTAAAATACAGAAGGCTCGTATTCTGTTCTACTTCCTTTTGGACCTCTTATAGTATAGCCAGAATAAATCTGATAGTTTAAAAGTAAATTAGGCTCTGCTTTTCTAATGAAATCATCTATGTCTTTAGGTAAAACATTATTACCATTTGCACTCAAGAAAAAACCACCAAATCTATATAAAAAACCGACATCAAAATTGTGATTTGAAGTTCTTCTATCGTCTGTTACAAAAGCATCAAATACAGGGGCTCCTAAATCTGAAAATGCTTCAAATTTACTAGTATCTACCCTAAAATTATTAAGATTATAAGAAATACCAAATGATAAATATTGCTTGGAATAATAGTCTAATATAATATGATGCGCAAATGAAAATTTAGCCCCTGTTTGGACCGTTAATCCATTTCTATCATTGTAAAGGGTCAACCCTACACCTGACCTATCTGCTATTCTAAAATCTACATAAAGCGATTGGTTTCTAGGGGCGTCTTTAATACCTACCCACTGCGATAACCCGTTGGCTCTTGTTCTTAAATTATCACCAATCCCAGCATAGGTAGGGGATACAACAAAATTATTATCTGCCAAATATTGCGTAAATACAGGCAAGTTAAATTCTTGGCTATAGCTTTTAGCTATAACCAAGAACACTATGTATATTATTATTTTTCGCATCTCAATATTTTTTGTAGGTGTTAAAATAATTTATCTGTATAATGTAAAATGTCCAACAAATTCACCATCTCCTTGATAGTTCTCATCATTAAGTTTTACAACATACCAATAATCTCCTGTTGGTAATTCTTTACCATTATAAGTTCCATCCCATTTATCGTTTACTGCTAATGTAGCAACTTTACGACCATATCTATCAAATATATCTACAGTTAAATTAGGATAGTTAGCTGTACAGCCTGGTCCCCAGCCATCCAAAGTACCATCTCCATTTGGTGTAAAGTAATTTGATATACACACATCTACAAATTCAAAGAACATTTCTGCTCTGGCCTCACAACTTACACCATCAGATACAATAACCTCATAAATTCCAGATTCAAAAATAACAAGTTCGTTCTCGCTTCCCGAATACAATTCTTGGCCATTCAATCTAAATGTGTAGGTATAATTACCAAATCCGTTAGTTGCTATAGCCTCTATAGTATTTAGTGTTTGATTTACATTTCTTAATACGACTTCTAAAGGTTGTACATCGTCTATAACAAAATTATCTGTTGGACTTACACATGTATTAGTATGCGTAACATTAATATAGTAGTAAGTACCACTAGGAGATGCAGGAACATATGTAAATACATTACCTAGCTGAACAGGAGATTCTGCTATAACAGAATCGTCTGAAGCATCTGCAGTGACTAAAGTATAGGATAAATCGTCTAAATCAACACTTGGATCATCTTCTACATTAACCGTAACATCATAACCTGGTACATTGTCTCTACATACTTCCTCTAAAGCTACAGTCGCTCTTATATCTGGTGATGTAGGGAACGCATAATCACTGTTACCTCCTGGACAACCTAAACCATCGTTACCTATGATAGAGATATTTTTATTACCTCCTCCTAAGTTTGAGAATTCAAAAATTGTTTGGGTAGGACCTCCTTGTATAGTCACGCCGTCTACTGTAACGTGATAAGGTAATCTACCACCTGAAACTTCAATACTTAAGAAACCATCCATATCTCCTCTACATGTCTCTTCAATAAGATCTACTTCTGTAAATCTAATTTCAGGTAACTCACTAAGCGTAAATGCTATTGGATCTAATGTACAGCCTTTACTATCGGTAACAAGAACTAGATATTCAAATCCAGCTGGTAAAAACTCTATTAATGGATTATCAAAAAACTGTTCGAACGTTCTGTTAAAGAATGGATTAGTAGGAGAAGCAATGGCATACTGATATGGTGGCGTACCACCCGATGCCATTATTTCCACACTACCTAATTCTCCAAAACAAATAGGCTCTGGATTTATAGGCTCTACAAATAAAGGATCTGTTGGTCCTGTAATTTCTTGAGTTATTGAATTATTACAATCACCATCCACAACTCTAATTTCGTATATACCTGTCGTTAAATTTCTAAATTCTCCGGTAGTATTTTGAGTTATTGGTGTAGCTGGCGTAGTGCTAGCATCTAATAATTCATACATATAATTACCTATACCATTTTCTGCCATAACAACTATAGCACCATTATTATCTCCTGCACAATTTACTTCTAAATCTGAAGCATCAGCTACTAATCCTATAGTCGTTGGTATAAACGGTTCTACAGTTATTCCATTAGAAATATTGGCAATACAGCCATTAGCATCTCTAACATAATAAGCATAACTATCAGCTGTTCCTGTAGGCCTCCCAACAGGGATCGTGACAGTTCCTGCAAATGGCGTACCGGTACCAACTGTAAAATTAGGTATATTACTATACTCATAAGACCCTGTACCTCCTGATGCCATTAATGTTAATACGGGATCTACTTCACATGTTTGTGTAGTCGTTTGTGCTAAACTTACTTCTATTTCAATTGGTTGATTAATGATTACATCTACTGTAGTAAAACTACAATTATAACCATCCATAACTGTAACATTGTAAGTCCCTACTCCTAAATTATTAAATACAGGTGTTGATTGTGGACCAGAAGACGTAGCAATTGGTGAAACAGTGTTAAGGATATACGTATAATTACTGCCTTGACCTCCCATTACATTACTAACAGTTATTGAAGCATTAGAATCTCCAAAACATGCTAATAATGGTGGCATAGCAGCAATGTCTGCTGTTATTGCTGTAGGCGCCATCAATGTAATATTGCTTGGCACTATACAACCCATAGCATCTCTTACATTAACCGTATAAACACCTGCCGATAAGCCTGTAAATGTTCCATTAGGAGAATACGCTACTGAAGCTGCTCCTGTTAACTCATATTCGTAATCACCCCATCCGCCTTGAGCAGTAGCAGTAATAACACCCGCATCGTTATCACAAGTTACATTAGCCGTTTCTCTTGCATCAAGTGTTAATGCTTCTGAAGGCGAATCAATAGTAAATACATTAGAAGTTGTAGAACAGAAAGGACTATCTGTTTCAACAATTTCAACGGTATAGCTTCCTCCTGACAATCCTGAAACTGTGAGTGGATTTGTAGATGTATTGGCTGCTACAGGTCCCATTACAGAAGTAGCTCCATTAAACACTTCATAAGTGTATGCGCCACTATACCCAGTTATATTTATTTCGAATGCGCCATTGGTATCTCCAAAACACGTTACTGCCATAGTTGGAGTTGCTTCGGCTTCTATTGTATCAAATGGAGGCACATTAAATGGTGCAGTTTGAATATAACATCCCGTATCCAAATCATTTACCTGGAAAAAGTAATCCCCAGGCGCTGTAATGCTAAACGTATTTGATGCTTGTGCTGTACCATCAGGTAACATTTGGTAGGTAAAATTACCTGATCCACCTACTACATTTATTTCTACCGAACCTGTACCATTACAATCTATAGGTGCTGCTATAACACCTGTAGCGCTTATTAATGCAGGTAAAGGGTTAATTGTAACTATTTCTGTATCTATACAGCCATTAAAATCTCTAACATATACAGTAATATTCTGTACACTTCCCGTGTCAATAACGTCAAAAGTATTAGCCATTCCATAATTTGTACCATCTATACTATATGTATAAGGTGCTGTTCCTCCAACTTCATTTACGGTTATTGTTGCTGTATTTACCGAATTATCTGCTGCACATACGAAATCTGTAGCGCTTCCAGATGCTACTAATACAGGTGGCTCTGTGATATCAACTTGATCTGCTAAAGAAACACATGCTTTACTATCTCTTACCACAACATTATATGTCGCTGGTGCTAAATTCTCAAACACATTCGATGGTTGATAGGTAGACCCGCCATTTATACTATACTCATATGGTCCTACGCCTCCTGTTGGAGTTGGTACCACTATTGTACCATCTGTGTCGCCATTACATGTTACTCTTCCGTCTGGAATAGCTGTAAATGTTGGTGTCGTTGGTGTGGTAACATTAACCTCATCTGATTCGTCTGTACAAGCGGTAACTCCCTGTGAATCGGTTACTCTAAATTGATACGTCCCTGCAGTTGCTGCTGTATATGGACTTCCTGTTATAACCGTGTAAGTCGATCCGCCATTTGTACTAACTTCATATGTATATGGTGCTACGCCTCCAACGGCTGTTAAAGTGATCACTGCATCTGGTGAAACCGTACAATCTAAATCTTTTGTTAAGGCTGCACTTAATAATATTTGTGACTCTACTACATAGCTCTGTACTGCGGTCTCACAGCCATTACCATCTCGTATGCGTAAATCGTATGCTCCTGGTGCATTTATTGTAAAAGTGTCTCCTGTTTGATAGGTCGCCCCGCCACTTATACTATACGTTAATGGCATTATTGCTGATCCTGTTCCTTCTACTAAGGTGATACTTAATGGACTGCCTACATAACATTGTGGCGCTACTGTATTTAATGTTGGTAATGGATCGGTAGCTACTGTAACGTCTACTACATTACTAATACATCCTCTTGAATCTAAGGCATAAACATCCCAGTCTGTACTAACAGCTGGATCTAATACGCGTGATGCACTTGTTGTATAATCTCCTGGTACTGGTGCCACACCATCTTGTACAAAGGCATAGGTATAACCTGGTGTTCCTCCGCTTGCTTCTACTGTGACCTGTGCTCCAAAATTACAATTCGCATTTACACTTGGTAGTAATTCTATAAGCGCTACTGCCGATGGCTCTGCTACTGTAATAGAAGCTGTTGCTGGACAATTTGTAACTTCATCTGTAATTTCTATAACATAAGACCCTGCTGCTAATGCCGTTAATGGAATTGTAGCTGCGCTTTGTCCTGTTATTGGTACGCCGCCATTTATTCTATAACTATAAGTTCCACTAAAGTTTCCTACCGTAAAGGTTACTGCGCCGTCTGTGCCGCCATTACAATTCACATCACTCACTAATAACCCTGATACAGAAATATTAGTTACTGATGCTACTGTATAAGACTCTTCGTAAATACACATATTAGCATCACTTACTCTAAATAAATACGTATCTGGTGCTAATCCTGGGAATATTCCTGTTGTATTGGAAGTTACTGACCCTGATGGCGATACTATACTATAAGTAAATGTTGGCCCTACACCGCCTGTTACGGTTGCGGTTACTGTTGTTGTTGTTGCTGTACAAGTAATCGCTGGTGCTGCAAAATCTAAATCGCTTGGTGGACTTAAAGCTGGTACATTTACTGGGGTTGCTGTAAACTCACAATCATTAGCATCTCTTATAACTACGGTTACTGTTCCTGCTGTAGTGACTGTAAATGTATTGGTTGTTGTAAAACCGCCGCCATTAAAACTATATCTATATGGTGCTGTTCCATCTATTCCATTGGCTGTGATTGTCGCTGCTTGCGTGGCATTATTTGTTCCACAAGTTAAACCTTGGGTTAACAATGCTGTTCCATCTAATGCATCTGGCTCTGTAATATCGACTTGATCTACTAAAGAAACACATTCTTTACTATCTCTTACCACAACATTATATGTCGCTGGTGCTAAATTCTCAAACACATTCGATGGTTGATAGGTAGACCCGCCATTTATACTATACTCATATGGTCCTACGCCTCCTGTTGGAGTTGGTACCACTATTGTACCATCTGTGTCGCCATTACATGTTACTCTTCCGTCTGGAATAGCTGTAAATGTTGGTGTCGTTGGTGTGGTAACATTAACCTCATCTGATTCGTCTGTACAAGCGGTAACTCCCTGTGAATCGGTTACTCTAAATTGATACGTCCCTGCAGTTGCTGCTGTATATGGACTTCCTGTTATAACCGTGTAAGTCGATCCGCCATTTGTACTAACTTCATATGTATATGGTGCTACGCCTCCAACGGCTGTTAAAGTGATCACTGCATCTGGTGAAACCGTACAATCTAAATCTTTTGTTAAGGCTGCACTTAATAATATTTGTGACTCTACTACATAGCTCTGTACTGCGGTCTCACAGCCATTACCATCTCGTATGCGTAAATCGTATGCTCCTGGTGCATTTATTGTAAAAGTGTCTCCTGTTTGATACGACGTCCCGCCATTTATACTATACGTTAATGGCATTATTGCTGATCCTGTTCCTTCTACTAAGGTGATACTTAATGGACTGCCTACATAACATTGTGGCGCTACTGTATTTAATGTTGGTAATGGATCGGTAGCTACTGTAACGTCTACTACATTACTAATACATCCTCTTGAATCTAAGGCATAAACATCCCAGTCTGTACTAACAGCTGGATCTAATACGCGTGATGCACTTGTTGTATAATCTCCTGGTACTGGTGCCACACCATCTTGTACAAAGGCATAGGTATAACCTGGTGTTCCTCCGCTTGCTTCTACTGTGACCTGTGCTCCAAAATTACAATTCGCATTTACACTTGGTAGTAATTCTATAAGCGCTACTGCCGATGGCTCTGCTACTGTAATAGAAGCTGTTGCTGGACAATTTGTAACTTCATCTGTAATTTCTATAACATAAGACCCTGCTGCTAATGCCGTTAATGGAATTGTAGCTGCGCTTTGTCCTGTTATTGGTACGCCGCCATTTATTCTATAACTATAAGTTCCACTAAAGTTTCCTACCGTAAAGGTTACTGCGCCGTCTGTGCCGCCATTACAATTCACATCACTCACTAATAACCCTGATACAGAAATATTAGTTACTGATGCTACTGTATAAGACTCTTCGTAAATACACATATTAGCATCACTTACTCTAAATAAATACGTATCTGGTGCTAATCCTGGGAATATTCCTGTTGTATTGGAAGTTACTGACCCTGATGGCGATACTATACTATAAGTAAATGTTGGCCCTACACCGCCTGTTACGGTTGCGGTTACTGTTGTTGTTGTTGCTGTACAAGTAATCGCTGGTGCTGCAAAATCTAAATCGCTTGGTGGACTTAAAGCTGGTACATTTACTGGGGTTGCTGTAAACTCACAATCATTAGCATCTCTTATAACTACGGTTACTGTTCCTGCTGTAGTGACTGTAAATGTATTGGTTGTTGTAAAACCGCCGCCATTAAAACTATATCTATATGGTGCTGTTCCATCTATTCCATTGGCTGTAATTGTCGCTGCTTGCGTAGCATTATTTGTTCCACAAGTTAAACCTTGAGTTAACAATGCTGTTCCATCTAATGCATCTGGCTCTGTGATCGTTACAGATGTTGCGGCAGACACACAGCCCTTATCATCTCTTACAACTACTAGATATGGACTACCTGCTGCTGTTAAGCCATTAAAGGTATTAGAACTCTGGAATGCACCGCCATTATTTATACTATATTCATATGGTACTAGTCCATTGTCTGCAGTAACTACAATACTTCCATCATTCCCGCCATTACATGTTACATCAAAATGCTCTTCTGTTAATGTTGGCGTTGTTAGTGGTGTTACGGTAACTATATTAGATTCTGCAGGACAACCTTGTGAGTCTGTTACTCTAAATTGATATGTTCCTGCCACTGTCGTTGTATAAGGTGTTCCTCCTATTCCTACATAAGCGCCACTATTAAAGCTTACTTCGTATGTTGCATATGCTCCTGTTCCGCCACTTGCTGTTAATGTTACGCTTGCGCTTACGTTGCAGGTTAAATCCTGAGTTAAATCAGCCATTAATAATACTTGTGGCGCTACTACATAACTCTGTACTGCCGTCTCACAACCATTACCATCTCTTATTCGTAAATCGTACGTTCCTGGTGCATTGATTGCAAAGGTATCTCCTGTTTGATAAGAGGTTCCGCCATTTATACTATACGTCAATGGTGTTATCGCTAATCCTGTTCCTTCTACTAAAGTGATACTTAATGGACTGCCTGTATAACACTGCTGTGCTACTGGCGTTAACGTTGGATCTGTATCTCTGGTAACAACTTGAGCTGTTGAAGTTTTTATACAGCCATAAGCATCTATAACATGTACAAAATACGTATTAGCTGCAACATTAAACACATTAGCAGAAGCCCAACTTGGATCTGTAGCTAATGGCGGTGTCGCAGAAGTTGTTATTTGATAGCGATAAGGAGCTGTACCATCTCTTGCTATTGCTGATACTGTTCCTAATTCATTACAATTTTCAGTTTTAGTTACATTTGCTGTAATACTCAAATCAATTGCTGATTCTCTAATTTCGAAAATTGCTGAAGCCGATTGACAACCGTTAAAAGCTCCTGTACCATTCTCAATAAATCGCACATAATATTGACCTGGTGCTAATGTTCCTGGACTAGGTGTTGTTACTGTCTCTGGTGTTCCAAAAGTAACAGGTATAGTAGTCGAACCACCAACTGCTACATTTGTAAATGCTGTGAATATTTGATACTCTACCGATGTTGTTGTAGCATCAAAGCTATCTATTGTAAATGTAACACTACCGTTATCTTCTCCAACACACTGCACATTATTAGGCGTAACAGTCGACGTCATTGGTGAAGCCGGGGCAATTGGTGTATCGGCAGATTTAACAAAATAACAATCTGTAGTGATGTCGTGTACTACAAATGTGTAAACCACACCAGGTGTTAAATTTGTAAATGTTCTTATACTTCCGCCTGGCGTGTCTGGTGGTAAATATGTTAATGTATAAGGCGCTGTGTTAAACTCTACAATTCCAAATTCATAATTTCCACTACCTACAGCAGATATTGCTTCAACAACTGCGGTACCTCCTGTTGCACAAGTAGACGTAAGTGTAGTAACATCAATATCTAAATCTGAAGGAGGTGATGCCATAACTATTTGTCTGCTTAAGCTACATCCATTTGCATCTACTACATTTACAGTATAAGTTCCAAAATTAATAATAGTAAATGTATGGTCTTCGTTTGGTGAAGCCGAATAAGGGTTTCCTGCTATTACATCACCAAAATTATTTGAAATAAAGTAAGTTAAATTCCCTGTTCCACCTGTTGCATTCTCAACAGTGATTGATCCTAAACTTGATCCCCCTGGGTTATTACAGGTTATATCTACCTTGGTTAAATCAAAATCTATTGCATTTGGTTCACTAATAACAATTGTTTCTGTATCTGTACAACCATTAGCACCAGTAAGAGTTATTGTATAATTTCCTGCTGGTAATCCACTGGTTTGTGTGCCATAATCTGTACTCGTAGTATCATTATTTACATTAATTACAAAAGGCGGTAAACCTTGTGCATTATTAATAACTACACCTATAGCAGCTGTTTCGTCTCCATTACATAAAATATCTTGCGTCTGTGTCACACTTGTAATTTCTGGATCAGCTGGTGTACTAACAGTGATTGAATTAGTTACAAATTCACACCCATTAGTATCTGTTATTCTAAACTGATAAGTGCCTGCTGTTGATGTAGTATATGTAAAAGGTACACCTGAAGGCACTGGTGCAACTGCTGTATACGTTGTTCCTCCATTAGTTGACACTTCATACGTTACGTATGGTGGATTTCCTCCTGAAACAGTAACATCTATAGTTGCATCTACAGGAGAAGAACACGTTAAATCTTTTGTTAATATAGCACTTCCTATTAATTGAGGTTCTACTACATATGTTGTTGTTGCTGGACATCCATTAGCATCTCTTACACTTAAAGTATAAGTTCCAGACGCACTTATAGTAAAAGTTGGACTAGTTTGGAATCCACTACCTATACTATATTCTAATGGTGCTACTCCTGTTCCTGATAAGGTGATATTAAAAGGCGTACCATCAAAACACTGTTGTGCTACTGGAGCTATGGTTACTGCTGTATCAACATTAATCGTTACTGGATTGTCTGTGATACAACCATTGGCATCTCTTACATAAACATCCCATACTAAATCTGTTGCACCATTGGTATCTACTGTAATTATATTACTACTAGCATAATCTGCTAGTACTGGTGCTCCTGCTCCAGAGACTACGGCTGCATACGTATAATTTGGTGTCCCGCCTGATGCTGTTACTGTAATCTGTGACTCATCATTGGTACAGAATACATTGGTAGACATTGTTGTAAAGGTAACTCCTGCAGAAGGCTCTGTTACTGTCACCGTAAAAGTATCGGTACATTGTGTTGTCTCATCGGTAACATTTAAGGTATAACTTCCTGCTCCTAACCCTGTAAATGGTATCGTAGCAGCACTTTGACCTGTTACTGGAGCTCCCGAATTAAACACATAACTATAGGTGCCTGAGAAACTCGACACTGTAAATTCTACGGCCCCTGTTGTTGCGCCATTACAATCTACATTACTAGTTACATTACCAGTAATATCTATGTTGGTTACTGGAGTTACTATATAAGATTCTTCATAATAACAACCATTAGCATCTGTCACTCTAAATACATAAGTATCTGGTGTTAAACCTGAAAATTCATTATTTAATGGACCTGATGGTGTTACTGATCCTGGGGAAATCATTTGATACGTTAATGTCCCTACTCCTCCTGTAGCTGTTACGGTTACTGTAGTTGTTGTTGCTGCACAGGTTACTGCTGCGTTGTTAAATCCTAAATCGGTCGGTGAATCTAACGCGGTTAAAGTTTCTGAGCCATTAAAAATACAACCATTTGCATCACGCACAGAATAATTTATAGTTTGATCACTTCCATTATCGTTTACTGTTAATACATTGGTTGCACTATATCCTGAACCATTAAAACTATATTGGTATGGTGCTGTTCCTGTGGTTGGTAATGCTATTGTTACAGTTCCTGCTACAACAGCATTACTCGCATCACAACTAAATGCCACCGCTGTAGCGGTTGTGGTTAATGCACTTGGTGCTGTTAAAGTAACCGATCCATCAAAGATACAGTTCTTACTATCGCGTACTTGGTAAGTATATGTTCCTGCTGCTAAACTGCCGTAAGATGATGTCGTACTAAATGCACTACCATCAAAACTAAACTCATAGGGACCTACACCATTTGCTGGTATAATTTGTACTGATCCTGTACTTGCGCCATTACAATCTGGATTTTCAACTGTCTCTGTGGCTGTTGGTCGCTCTATTGGGTTGACTGTTATTTCTGCCGACTCTGCTACACATGAATTTGCGTCGGTTATTCTATATTGATACGTTGTTACTGCATTTCCTATAACATTTCGTGAATCGGTAAATGTTAAACCTGATGGTGGAGGTAATGCACTATAAGCACCTCCGTTTATCGATACTGCTAATGTATAAGGCCCTATTCCTCCTGCTATAGTACCTTCTATAACAGCATCTGGTGATGTTGTACAATCTAAGTCCTTAGTTAACCCTGCGTTTAATGTGAGTTGTGGAGCTACTTCATACGTTGTCGTTACTGGACAACCGTTGTCATCTCTAATGGTTAATGTATATGTTCCCGAAGCGCTTATCGTAAAGGTTGGACTGGTTTGGAAGCCACTGCCTATACTGTACTCTAAAGTACCTACTCCTGTGCCTGATAAGGTGATATTAAAAGGCGTACCATCAAAACACTGTTGGGCTACTGGATCTATGGTAGGTAAAGCATCATTAGTAATGGTTACTGGATTGTCTGTGATACAACCATTGGCATCTCTTACATAAACATCCCATACTAAATCTGTTGCACCATTGGTATCTACTGTAATTATATTACTGCTAGCATAATCTGCTAATGCTGGTGCTCCTGCTCCAGAGACTACGGCTGCATACGTGTAATTTGGTGTACCGCCTGATGCTGTTACTGTGATCTGTGACTCATCATTGGTACAGAATACATTGGTAGACGTTGCTGTAAAGGTAACTCCTGCCGAAGGCTCTGTTACTGTTACTGTAAAGGTATCGTTACATTGTGTTGTCTCATCGGTAACATCTAAGGTATAACTTCCTGCTCCTAACCCTGTAAATGGTATCGTAGCAGCACTTTGACCTGTTACTGGAGTTCCCGAATTAAACACATAACTATAGGTGCCTGAGAAGCTCGACACTGTAAATTCTACGGCCCCTGTTGTTGCGCCATTACAATCTACATTACTGGTTACATTACCGGTAACATCGATATTGGTTACTGGAGTTACTATATAAGACTCTTCATAATAACAACCATTAGCATCTGTCACTCTAAATACATAAGTATCTGGTGTTAAACCTGCAAATTCATTATTTAATGGACCTGATGGTGTTACTGATCCTGGGGAAATCATTTGATATGTTAATGTCCCTACACCTCCTGTTGCTGTTACGGTTACTGTAGTTGTTGTTGCTGCACAGGTTACTGCTGCGTTGCTAAAGTCTAAATCGGTTGGTGAATCTAATGCCGTTAAAGTTTCTGAGCCATTAAAAATACATCCATTAGCATCACGCACAGAATAATTTATAGTTTGATCACTACCATTATCGTTTACTGTTAATACATTGGTCGCACTATAACCTGAACCATTAAAACTATATTGGTATGGTGCTGTTCCTGTGGTTGGTAGTGTTATGGTTACAGTTCCTGCTACAACAGCATTACTTGCATCACAACTAAATCCTACTACTGTAGCGGTTGTAGTTAATTCACTTGGTGCTGTTAAAGTAACCGATCCATTAAAGATACAGTTCTTACTATCGCGCACTTGGTAAGTATATGTTCCTGCGGCTAAACTGCCGTAAGATGATGTCGTACTAAATGCACTACCATCAAAACTAAACTCGTATGGTCCTACACCATCTGCTGGTATAATTTGTACTGATCCTGTACTTGCGCCATTACAATCTGGATTTTCAACTGTCTCTGTGGCTGTTGGTCGCTCTATTGGGTTGACTGTTATTTCTGCCGACTCTGCTACACATGAATTTCCGTCGGTTATTCTATATTGATACGTTGTTACTGCATTTCCTATAACATTTCGTGAATCGGTAAATGTTAAACCTGATGGTGGAGGTAATGGACTATAAGCACCTCCGTTTATCGATATTGCTAATGTATAAGGCCCTATTCCTCCTGCTATACTACCTTCTATTACAGCATCTGGTGATGCCGTACAATCTAAGTCCTTGGTTAATCCTGCTGTTAATGTTAATTGAGGTGCTACTACATAGGTTGTTGTTGCTGAACATCCATTAGCATCTCTAATAGTTAACGTGTATGTTCCTGACGCACTTATAGTAAAAGTTGGACTAGTTTGGAATCCACTGCCTATACTATATTCTAATGGTGCTACTCCTGTGCCTGATAAGGTGATATTAAAAGGTGTCCCATCAAAACACTGTTGGGCTACTGGATCTATGGTAGGTAAATCATCACCAATAATTGTTACTGGATTGTCTGTGGTACAACCATTGGCATCTCTTACATAAACATCCCATGTTAAATCTGTTGCGCCATTGGTATCTACTGTGATTATATTACTGCTAGCATAATCTGCTAATGCTGGTGCTCCTGCTCCAGAGACTACGGCTGCATAGGTGTAATTTGGTGTACCCCCTGAGGCTGTTACTGTAATCTGTGACTCATCAGTCGTACAGAATACATTGGTAGACGTTGTTGTAAAGGTAACTCCTGCAGAAGGCTCTGTTACTGTTACTGATGCTGTATCTGTACAGCCTGTACCTCTTTCGGTAACTGTTATGTTATATGTTCCTGCTGGTAAGTTATTCAATGTAATGGTTGGGGCTGTTTGTCTAGTATCTGAGAAGTTTACTGGTCCTGTAACATCATAAGAATATACGTTATTACCTCCTGTAAAAGTTCCTGAAACATTAAATTCTACAGAACCATTTGATAAATTAAAACATGATACATTACCAATTACTCTACCTGAAACTCCAATTGGAGGAGCAGATTCTAAATTAAAACTTTCTTCATAGGTACAACCATTTCTATCTATCACTCTAAAAGTATATACACCTGATGGTACTCCTGAATATTGTCCATCTGCATTTACTTGTGTTAGGGCATTATATAATGGAGATCCTACAGGAATTGATGGTGGCAGATCAACAATTTGAAATCTTATTGGTGGTAATCCACCAGCTGAAGAGGGTAAATTAACATTAAATGAAGAGGTTAAATCATCACAGTCAAAAGTTTTATCTGTAATTGTTAAATCTGTTGGAGGGTCTAATGGGGCTATTATAACTGCTGGAGGAGAAAATGTACAATCATTAACATCTCTAATGGTTATGGTATAAGATCCATTAGTTAATCCTGTAAATGTTAAACCTGGTTGAAAGTTTATACCATCTATGCTATACTCATATGGTGCAGTACCTCCTGTAACGTTGGACACGGTTATAACACCATTAGTTGTACAGGTATAATTAGTTGTTAAATCTGCATCACCACTTAGTGCAGATAAAGCATCTATAGTTATAGTTTGCGCACTAGTAAAACAGGTATCTACGCCTGTTGGATAGGTTGTTGAATACTCCACTACCACATCATAATCTCCTGCTGCTAAACCTGTAAAAACTGGAGAAGCTGAGAATGTTGTTCCATCATTTATACTATAACGCAATGCATGTCCATTTGCATTAGTAACGTTTATATTAATTGCTCCTGTATTACCAGAATTAGCACATAGTACATCTGTTTCTGATATAGTAAATACCGGAGGTTGTAACTCATCTACATCTATAGTTGTTGTTGTTACACAGTTATTTTCATCTACTACTCTAATAGAATAAGAACCACCCGGACTAGCTATAGGAATTATTGGTGATAATTGAAATGTTGTTGAACCATTAATAAAATAAGCATAAGGTGATGTACCTCCTGTAACCGTTACCGTAATTTCTCCTGTGTCTATAGGATCTCCTGCAGCATCTACTCCACAATTAAGTAACGGATTTGTTACAGAGGCACTTGCAGAAAATGTTTCTGGCTCTGTAATTTCTATATTTGCTGTATCTGTACAACCATCGTCTGTAGACACGCTAATGGTATACATTCCAGGGTTTAGATCTTCAAATTCATAATTATTATCATTTATTGGACCTATGTTATTTATAATCCCACCAGCATTACTAATAGAAAAATAATATTGAGGTCGTACATCATTTATTGCAACATTTACGCTTCCTAAGCCTCCGTTACACATAGGATTAGTGATGTTTGTTGATATTGAAAAATTTCTTTCCCGAATCTGTATATCTGGTATCGTAAAAATACATTGATCTGCAGGTTGCGGGTTAATAATTTGTCTAATGTAAACGGTATAAAAATTTGGCGTAGTAATAGAAAATACATTACTATTTTGGTACGTTGTACCATCAATACTATACTCGTAACCACTAGGCACATTATTTACAACGATTTCACCAGCTGTGTTACAAATAATATCTCTTGCTGTATGCGTAGGTGAAAATACATTTTCGGAAACATTAAAATAGTATGTTTCAAAACAACCACCATCGTAGTTTAATGTTAATCTGTATTGTCCTGCCGTGTCTGCACTAAAATCTGGTCCTTGTGGTCCTGCTGAATTCCAAGTACATCCAGCATTTTCATTAGCACAATCTGGGTTTGTTACTGCTGGACAGCTAGACTCATCTAGTACTTCCCAAATTATGGAACTTGCATCTGTAATACCTGTTTCTATTTCGGTAACATCGCTTGCCCCACATAAAAATATTTTAGGTAACAGGCTACCATCATTAGGACACTGCACAACCTGATCTGCAAATGGAATTACTGGATTTGGATTGCTTGCAGCACCAAACTCAATAACTGTAAATACTTGCTCTATAGATTGACAAGGTGCCACTGCTGTATTACGCACATAATATGTTCCTGCAGCTGTTACTGGTAATGTTTGCAATGTGCCAATAACAGGTATTCCTGTTGGGCTTGTAGACCAAGAGTAAGAATCGTAACCTGAAGCAGCTACTAAATCTGTACCATCACCACAAAACGTGACTTCTTCATCAAAGATACAATCGTCTAAATCTGCTAAAATATTTGTTGCTTTTGGCACTAATAAACATCCTGTATTAGTGTCAAAACTGCCTTCTGGATCTTCATTTGTTATTTCAAAATCAGTATTTATAGTACCATTATACGTTGAAAATGCTTGATTATCTACTAAATTAGTACACGCATCTACTAATAAACTACATGAGGTTACTACAGATACTTTAAATCTAATTTCCAAAACTGGATCTCCAATTTCAACGACTGAATCATCTACATTAAAAATAAGTTCTCTAGTTGCGGGGTTATAACTTTGTACACTTACTCCAGGAGGTAATGGGCTTAAATCGGCTGGAAAATTAAAATCTACATTTACTGGTAATACATCTCTAATGGTTAAATTTGTAGCATCGTCATTACCTGTATTTTGAAAGCCTATAACATAATTTAATTCTTGACCTAAACCAACTTCTTGTCCTCCTATATTAGTCCCCATTTCGTCTTCTACTATTTTAGTAAGTACTATTTTAGGTTCTATAATTTCTACTGCAAATGCTACAAAATAAGGAAAATAGGTATCTCCTCCTGTTGTAAAATCGATAGTTGCAGAAGTATCCCCATTACCTATAACACTATTCCCAAAATTATTTACAGGTAAAATACCAGTATCAAAACCTAAAGTGTTAGTACTATTAGGATTTCTATTGTTTACAGGCGCTCCACTTAATTGACTTACTGTACTATTAAAAAAGTTATAGGTATTAAAACAAAAAAAGAAAAAACAAGTGGTGTTGATTGGGCGATCCGCAGACTCTTGGGAGCTCCCATTAATTCTTAATTCATCGCCATTTATTCCTTGATCTCCTTCTAAAGCAGCAAATGCAAAATTAGCTCTTACAGGCCCTGTAGGAATCGTTCTAAAACCACTCACATTTATAGTAGCATTACCACCAGTAGAACTTATAGAACTAAACCCATCATAAGCCGTAATCGATTTACCAGGCAACCTAGGATCTTCATAGACAATAAATAAGGACCATCCTGCGGCATGCCCAGTACCATTACCTACATCTTCAGTTCTACCTGTGGCACTGGATACATTTCCTACTGTGTATGTTCCCGTATTATTAGCTAAGCCTCTAACAATACTCGTCACATCTGCATAGCAAGCGTAGGGAAAACTGTCTCCCCCATCGACACTAGAAGCTCCTGCATTAAAAATTATTTCTCCTGTTATATCATTATATCCTCCCGAAGGCCCTTTAAATTTAACATTTTGTATAGCTGTAGTACCAGGAGTGTTGGCTCCCCAATATAAGCCTGCATGAATAATTTGGTAACATTCTGGATTTGGTACTACTAAATCTGCACTAGACGAACTAAATAATGTAGGATCACTGGCTGCATCAACATTAATATATTGCATATTAACCTCATCATTAGTATCGTTACCAGTATATGCACTATTGCTAGGCCCTAAAATATTGTTTCCTATTAAAAGTATATCACCTTTTAAGTCTTGATCAAACCTTGGAGGTTTAGTTGGACTTGAAAAATCTACAAAATTTTGAGCAAATACTTGCAAACTACCCAGCAATAATACCAGGACTATTATGCTATTTTTAAGTTTAGTTGGTGCTTTCATAGTAGTAGTTTTTTATTCTACATCACTTTATCTTTAAAAAGTAGTTACACTTTTTATGTTCTTTTATATTTATTTCACAACTTTAACCAGAGACATTTTACTGTGGTAAGGTTTAAGTCCTTTGGCTTGTACTGCTTTTTGAGCGCCATATATATCATCAAACTTTTTAGAATAGATATAATATTTATTAGTATCTACATCAAAGAAGAAATCTACACTCTTATCTCCAGTCGATAATACTTTTTTCAAGAATTCATCTCTTTTCGTCTCGTCTGTATGCACAGCCATTACTGTATAATAGCCTTCCTTAGCATTACTCACATTTTTAACAATTTGTATACTATTACCTCGGTCTTCTCCATAATCAAATTCTTCAGCTGTATGGGTTTCGCCTGTCACAGGTGTAATTCTTTTAAGCATTTCCATGGTCGCTTTATCCTTGTTATATCTATCCTGTCTATTATCATAAACAGCACGCTTAATACGCCTCTTCTTTTCTATTTCTGTAGCTACTTTAATTTCTGCCAACCTTGTTATTAAATCTTCTTTTGCATTTTTAATTTGTAGTTGTTCTGCTTTTAACCTGTTAATCGTTTTAACATAAGTAGCATTAATTGGATCTTTCTTATTCTTCTTAACACTTTGCGCATGTAATGCTTCTAACTCTTTAATTTTATTACTTTGAATATTTAAAGCGTCATCTAATTCGGTTTTTAATCGTTCCAATTCTGCGTTTTCAGCACTTACACTCTTAAATTTAGGCTTTTTGATTTCTGAGCGTATACCTCTCTCACTTAAATCATTTTGCCTCTTCATTTCATCTAAGTCTTTTTGTTTACTAGCTACTTTCTCATTAAGTTTTTCTAATAAATCATCTTGTAATTCTTTAGAGAATTCTATCGATTTAACGGTATTAGATGCTGGTGTATTAGCTAGTGATGTAGCTGCTTCTTGATCTGCTTTCTCTCTTGCTAGTCTATCTGCTTCTGCTTTCTCTCTTGCTAGTCTATCTGCTTCTGCTTTCTCTCTTGCTAGTCTGTCTGCTTCTGCTTTCTCTTTAGCCAATCTATCTGCTTC
>CANMLX010000038.1 GCA_947498845.1 uncultured Flavobacteriaceae bacterium
AATTACAGCAACAACTACAGATCCATTAACGTACGATACACAAGGCACATTTACCATTAACTGGACCTTTGATGATGATAATGGTAATACCATCAACGTTCCACAAACTGTTATTGTAGATGATGTAACCAATCCTGATATGCCTACTCTAGATACACTCACAGGAGAATGTTCGGTTACGGCGACTGCACCTACCATTCAGGACAATTGTAATAACGCGCCTATTACAGGTACAACTACAGATCCATTAACATATAATACACAAGGTACATTTACAATTAACTGGACTTTTGATGATGGTAATAGTAATGTTATCAACGTTCCACAAACTGTTATTGTAGATGATGTTACCAATCCGGATACACCTACTCTGGATACACTAACGGGAGAATGCTCGGTTACGGCGACTGCACCTTCAACTAACGATAATTGTTTAGGTAATATCACAGCAACAACTACAGATCCATTAACTTACGATACGCAAGGTACATTTACCATTAACTGGACCTTTGATGATGGTAATGGTAATACGATCAATGTACCACAAACTGTTATTGTAGATGATGTTACCAATCCGGATACACCTACTCTGGATACACTCACAGGAGAGTGTTCGGTTACAGCGACCGCGCCTTCAACTAACGACGATTGTTTAGGAACAATTACAGCAACAACTACAGATCCATTAACTTACGATACGCAAGGTACATTTACCATTAACTGGACTTTTGATGATGGTAATGGTAATACCATCAACGTTCCACAAACTGTTATTGTAGATGATGTAACGAATCCGGATACACCTACTCTGGATACACTCACAGGAGAATGCTCGGTTACGGCGACTGCGCCTTCAACCAACGATAATTGTTTAGGAACAATTACAGCAACAACTACAGATCCATTAACTTACGACACGCAAGGTACATTTACCATTAACTGGACTTTTGATGATGGTAATGGTAATACCATCAACGTTCCACAAACTGTTATTGTAGATGATGTTACCAATCCGGATACACCTACTCTGGATACACTTACTGGGGAATGCTCGGTTACAGCAGTAGCTCCAACTACTAATGATAACTGTTCTGGAATAATTACAGCAACAACTTCAGATTCATTAACTTATGACGCGCTTGGAGCTTTTGCTATTAATTGGACTTTTAATGACGGTAATGGTAACGAAATTACTGTTCAACAGAGAGTTATTGTTGAAGATAATACACCGCCGTCATTTGTAGAAGACCTTCCTACAGATACTATCGTTGAATGTAATGCAATTCCTGATGCTATTACTCTTACAGCAACAGATAATTGTGGCGATGTAGATGTTATTTTTAATGAACTTAAAATAGATGGAAGTTGTACCTCTAATTACGTTTTAGAACGCACATGGACTGTTACAGATGGGGCTAATTTAACAACAACACATAAGCAAACCATAACGGTACAAGATACAACTGCTCCTGTTTTTAATGATACTTTACCATCAAACATCACTGTTGAATGTCATGCTATTCCAGACGCGCAAACAATAACAGCAACAGATAATTGTTCCATTGCAACAGTTTCTGTAAACGATGTTATTACTCCTGGAAGATGTACTGGCGAATATTCAATTGCCAGAACATGGATAGCAACAGATGAATGTAATTTATCAACAACACATACGCAAACCATAAACGTAATAGATACTACTGCGCCCACGCCAATAACGCCTATACAAGAAGTAATCAACACAAGTTGTGATGATATCCCTGAAACTCCAGCTGTTGAATTTACAGATAATTGTGCTAGTAATGTTATTGTTGCATTCGATGAAACTAATAGTTTTGATGAAACATTGTTTAACGATTATCAAATTGTAAGAACATGGACCGTAAGGGATGACTGCGAAAATGAGGCGGTCTATACACAAACTATTAATGTAACATTAGACGAAATTGTTACAGAAATAGACGGGCATGGTTTAAATGGTATACCTGATACTCCTGATGATAAAGGCAAATGTTATAACGATGGTGTTGTAGACTTAAACGGGTTTTTAGATACTGAAAACACAAATGGTACCTGGGAAATCATTGAAGGGAATACCCAAGCCATATTAAACGGTAGTATATTTGACGCTTCTACTATAGAATTGTCTGATGATTTTAAACCTGGAAGCGCTCCTATTTCATATATATTTAGATATACTGGTTTAGATAACGGTTGTATTAATATTACTGAAGTGACTTTTAATGTTAATGCAGATTGTATTGTACTCCCTTGTGGTCAAAACGATTTAAAAATATCGAAAGCGCTAACTCCTAATGGAGATAATAGAAATGACTTTTTCTATATCTCTGGAATAAAACTATGTGGATTCACTGCCAATGTTAAAATATTTAACCGTTGGGGTGCTTTAGTTTATGAGTCCAATGATTATCCTCTTATAGATGATTTTGAAGAAAATTTAAGTCCTCCAGCGAATAGTTGGTTAGGAAGAGCTGATAAGTTTATTGGATCAGCCGATACATTACCTAATGGGACATATTATTACATAATAACTTTACAAGACAGTGGTTTGGCTCCTATTACTGGACCAATATATTTAGGAACCAAATAAAACCTTAACCTATGAAACTTATAAAACATTACATAATAGCTTTTGCTTTATTTGTCAGTACTCTGGGAATTGCACAACAATTACCGCAATTCACGCAGTACATGTATAATACCATATCTATTAACCCAGCGTATGCAGGTAGCAGAGAAGTTCTAAATATTACTGGATTACACAGAAGCCAGTGGGTGGGCTTTGATGGAGGTCCAATCACACAAACACTCTCTATACACACACCTTTAAGAAATGATAGAATTGGTTTAGGGCTTTCTTTTATAGAAGACGATTTAGGCCCCGAAAATTTCACCTATGTATATGGAGACTTCTCATATACTATCCCTACTGGAAGAGAAGGGAAATTAGCTTTTGGTGTAAAAGGAGGAGTAACAAGTTATACTTTAGATCCTGACTTCAGGCAATCGGAAAGTTTTGATCCCCAAATTAGAGGCGTTGCAGATAGGTGGACACCAAACATAGGATTAGGTGTTTATTGGTCTACAGATGTAGTTTATGTGGGACTTTCTGCGCCAAGAATATTAAATACAGACAGAAACAGAGAAGAAGGTTTTGAAGCCTTGGAGCGCATTAGTTATTACGGTACTATTGGAGGTGTAGTAGACATTTCTCAAAGCTTAAAGTTTAAACCCTCTATATTATTAAAAGCTACTAATGGCGCTCCAGTCTCTTGGGACTTTACTGGTAATTTTTTATGGAATGAAAAGTTGTGGTTAGGCGCATCTTATAGACATAATAATTCTACTGCTGCCATTGGAGGTCTTGCAGATTTTCAAATATCAAGACAATTACGAATTGGATATTCTTACGAAAAACCGATTTCTGAAATTAGACGATACACAAGTGGAACTCATGAGGTTTTATTAATCTATGAGTTTAGATTCTTAAGTTCAAAACTAAAATCACCAAGATATTTCTAAAAGCTACATGTACTTGTTATGAAAATAAAAAACTACATATTAGTTATTCTTTTATCAATTATAGGGTTTAACGCATTTGGTCAAGCTGGAAAACAAAAAAGAGCTGACACATTATTTAATAAATTTTCATTTGTTAAAGCTGCCAAAGTTTATAAAGATCTAATTAAGAATAATTACAATAAAGATTATGCAACCAGACAATTAGCCGATTGTTATGCTTATTTAAGAAACCCCTCTTTAGCTGCAAGATATTACAAGAAAGTTGTTGCTCAGGAAAACGTTCCCATAACATATTATTATAGTTATGCACAATCACTAAGGGGAATTAAAAAATATGATGAGTCTAGAGAATGGATGCAACGCTTTAAAGACTCCGGAGGTGTCGCTAACACTGAGAATTTTGCAAAAGATATAGACTTTATATCACACGTATTTAATTCTAAAAAGCAATACTTCTTAAAACGTACACGTATAAACTCTAAGTTTAGTGACTTTGGAGCTATTGAACACGATGGAAAGATTTATTTCACGTCATCCAGAGATGAAGGCGTCTCTGTAAAAAGATTATATGGATGGAATGAACAGCCATTTTTAGATATCTATGTTGCAGAAAAAGGCAGTAAAAAAAGAGTAGATCATAGCCAGAAACTTAAAGGTGATATTAATTCAATATATCATGACGGTCCTTTAGCTATTACCAACGATGGAAAAACCATGTATTTCTCTAGAAATGCAGCGAATAAATACGGACAAGAAAATGACAAAAAAGGCATTAGCAATGTAAAAATATATAGAGCTACTTATAAGGATAGTATTTGGACAGATGTTGAGGATTTATCAATAAATAATAAAGAATACTCTACGCAACATCCTGCGCTTAATAAAGATAATACAAAATTATATTTTACTTCAGATATGCCTGGTGGCTATGGTGGTTCTGATATTTATGTTGTAGATATTAACCCCGATGGTTCTCTTGGGACTCCTAAAAACTTAGGAAATGTTGTAAACACAAAAAACACAGAAGGGACTCCTTTTATAAATAATGAAGATATTCTTTTCTTTTCATCCGATGGGCATTTAGGTCTTGGACTCTTAGATGTTTTTGGAACTGTATCTGATGAAAATGGAACAATTACAGATGTTATTAATCTTGGAGTTCCTGTGAACTCAAATAAAGACGATTTTAGTTTCACTATGAACCCAGATGGTTTAACAGGATATTTTTCTTCAAATAGAAAAGGCGGTCGTGGTGATGATGATATTTATGAATATTACAGGAAACCCTTATTAAAAGTAAGAGGTGTCATCACAGATGCTATAAATACAAAGCCTATTCCAAATTCTGTAATTAAATTGTATGATGCATCTGGGAATGAAATAGCGAATATGCTCACAGATAAAGAGGGCTATTACGAAATTAATATTGACAGAAACAAAGACTATAAAATTGTAGCGAGTCAAAAGAAATATATTGATGATTATCGTGAGTTTACGTCTAAGCGCTTATCTAGTATAGAATCGGTGATAACAGCAAATCTTATCTTAAATCCAGTACAAAAAGTAGTGGTCTTAGCCGAACTCAATACTATTTACTTCGATTTCAACAAACACAATATTAGAGAAGATGCTGCTTTAGAGCTCGATAAAATTGTTAACTTAATGAATAACGAATACCCAGAAATGGTTATAAGAATAGAGTCTCACACAGACTCTAGAGGATCTTTAAGTTACAATGATAAACTATCGATAGATCGTGCAAACGCTACATACGAGTATTTAATATCTAAAGGTGTAGATCCAAATCGCATAACAGAACACAAAGGTTATGGAGAACGCAGACTTACAAATGGTTGTGAAGATGGCGCTAAATGTGAAGATGAAGCACATCAATTAAATCGTAGAACACAATTTATAGTTGTTAAAATGGAATAAAGCACATTATATAGCTAAATTGATATAAAATGACATATAATATTTAAAAGTAAAACGTCAAAGATTGAAGCGAAAAACACAGGCATAGTATAGCTATGACGCATATTTTTAACGAAAGTATTTGGCTTTTTACACTAAAGATTACTGTTATTTTATATTGATTTAGCTATAGCATCAAGATATTTTAATAATAAAACCCTACATCTATGAAACCAAAAAGCCATGTATTAATATGTCTTGCATTAATATTTTGTGTTACTGCAACATCGCAACAACACCTTTTAAGGAAAGCAGATACGCTTTTTAATAAATTTGCTTTTGTAGATGCCGCTAAAGCCTATGAAGATTTAATATCTAAAGATTATAACGCAAATTATGCCGCTAAAAAATTAGCAGATAGTTATACCTACTTAAGACATCCAGAAAACGCTCTAATCCATTATAAAAAAGTAGTTCAGGGAGACAATGTTCCTGTAGAATACTATTATAAATATGCACAAGCTTTAAGAAGTACTGGTGACTATGATGCATCACGCATTTGGTTAAAAAAATTTAACGATAACGGAGGCAGTATTGAAGTAAATAACCTTTCAAAAGATGCCGATTTTATAACTTCAATTTTTAATGCCAAACAACATTATTTTTTAAAAGAAGTAAATTTCAATTCAGATTTAAGTGATTTTGGCGCCTACGAACGTGATGGGAAAATCTATTTTACATCATCTGCAGATAGAGGTGTTTCTTTAAAACATCGCTATGGGTGGAATAAACAACCTTTTTTAGATGTTTATGTTGTTGAAAAGGGAAGTAACTCTGTAATTCATCATAAATCAAAACTAAAAGGGAAAATAAATTCTAAATATCACGATGGGCCTATAGCAATTACCAATGATGGTAATACCCTATATTTTTCTCGTAATAATTTTAAAAAGTATGCTTTAGGTGAAGGAAAAAAAGGCGTAAATAATCTAAAAATATATAAAGCTTCCTTGGTTGAAGGTAAATGGACCAATATAGAAGATGTTAGCTTTAATAGTGATGAATATTCGGTTGGTCACCCTGCATTAAACAGTGATAATACCAAGTTATATTTTGCCTCGGATATGCCTGGAAGTATTGGGAAGTCTGATATTTATTATGTAGATATTAATAATGATGGTAGTTTTGGTAAACCGCAAAACTTAGGTTCCAAAATCAATACGAAAAAGAATGAGTTATTTCCTTTTGTAAATAATGAAGACGTTTTATTCTTTTCTTCTGAAGGGCATTTAGGATTAGGACTACTCGATATTTTTGCTTCTGTAGCAGATGCCGATAAAAATATCACTGGTGTAATAAATCTTGGTAAACCTATTAATTCCAGTAAAGATGATTTTTCATTTTTTATGAATAATGATGGTATTACTGGTTACATAGCATCAAACCGAAAAGGCCATCCAAGTGATGACAACATTTATGCCTTTAGAAGACTCCCTAAATTAAAAATTGAGGGTACAATAAAAGACACTAACAGCACCCCTATAGCCAAAACAACAGTTACACTATTTGATACAGAAGGAACCCCTATAGCTTACGTAGAGGCAGATGAAAACGGGCATTATTCTATTGATGTGGAAAGAGGTTTAGATTATAACTTAAAAACGAATAAAAAAGGATTTTTAGACAATGACACTAAAATAACGACTAAAGACTTGGACAATACTGTTAAAAGTATAACACGTAATTTTACATTAACCAGTGATGTCACACCAATTGCAAGTACAAAAAGTATACCGTTACCTCCTGCTAACTTTACACCAATCTATTTTGATTTTGATGATCCAACGATCAGACCAGACGAGATGTATAAGCTTGATAAAGTTGCAGATTTAATGATTAACCATTACCCTGAAATGACTATAAGAATAGAATCTCACACAGATTCTAGAGGGACTCAAGCATATAATGATAACCTATCACTTCAAAGAGCCATTAATTCTTATAACTATTTAGTTTCAAAGGGTGTTACGCCTTCTAGAATTACTGAACGTATAGGTATGGGAAAACGTAAATTAGCTAACGATTGCAATATAAAAAACTGTACCGAAGTACAACATCAATTTAATAGACGTACTAATTTTATTATCACTAAGTAAACTACCTCGGGGTAAGCCCCACGGGGCATTCATTGAAAAAAAAGGCAAGCTTTGGAGCATTTAAATCTCGATTATCGAGTAAAACTCTTCACTACAACTTAATTCATAATTTTCTTTTATTTTGGTGCCTAACTAACGTGGGTTCGATTTAAATCTCAGCTAATAAATGATAGCAATAACACTGAAAAACAGCGCTTTGTCAATATCGACAGAGCGAAGTATGCGATGCGCTGAGCATGGTCGAAGTGAGTGACGAGATATCTCATAGGAGTTAGATTCCTCCTTGTTAGCTACGCTAAATACTTTCAATTAAAAAATATTTTAATTTCAGTAGCGTTCGGGACAATATCAATTTGATTGTTTTATGTAAAAAAATGATTATCAGATTCTAATACGTCTAACTCGTTAACTAGAAATAGATATTAGAATTATAGCCTTTTTCATAGAAAATTATTTTGAACTTAAAATTTTAGCATTGTTAGTATGAATTCTTTCAATTTGATTTTTACTTAGAGATTTTGAAAAGAATACCTCTTTTTTGAATTTGGTTTGTGTTTGCTTTAGCTTAAGATCTTTAACATCTAAACTTAAATCACAATCAAACCTAGCAAGGATAGTATGGTCCTTACTCCAATTATCAGCTGCATTATCAAAATGCGATAGCCCCCAAGTAATTCCTCTACCATTTCCATTACTATCGAATGCGTCGGGTACACAAGGCCCCGCAGCAATAGGCAATAAAGCTGTTACCGAAGCAATACTAAAATTAACACCATCAGGCGCATACTGAATGGTATTGGCTTCATTACCATTTCGAATAGCTATGGTTGCGATTCCCTCTTCAAAAGGAAAATATGCAGTTTCATGACCAGAATTTAATACTGGATTTAATGGATGTTTTTTAAAAGGTCCCAAAGGACTATCTGCTATTGCTAAACCATTTACACATAAATAATCTGGTCGATCTCCAAAGGCAGCTTTGTAGTACAAATAGATTTTTCCTTTATATACCAATGGATAAGGATCATGAATTGAAAATTGATCCCACGTTCCTGGTGCTCCATTTTCAACTACAATTTTATTTAATGATTTCCATGGTCCATCTGGAGAATCGGCATAGGAAACTGTTACAGGACAGTGATCTCCTTTTTTTCCGCTAGCTTCCATAAATCCTTGATAGTACAGATAATACTTTCCTTTAAACTTTAAAATATCTGGAGTAGCTACCGAGCGCCAACCTACAATGGGTTTAGCTGGTCTTGATACTGCAACTCCTTGTTCTTCCCAAGTAAATCCATCTTCACTTGTAGCATACCAAATCTCTCCTAAATCCCAATCAGCTGAAGGAATTTCATCTGTAGATAAATGAGCATTTCCATAACCTACTGGAGGGTATTTTGTATGACGTTTGGTATACCATACATAGTACTTCCCTTTTTCAATTATGACTTTAGAAGGATCACGTCTAGAAATAGTTCCATCTCCTCCATTATAATCAAAACCTTTTAACTGCGTATATGCAAAACTTGTAAACAACTCATTATCTTCTGGACGAGGTGTTTTATAATCTGTATATAAGCGTTCCATAGCTTTACTTAATGGACGGTCAGGCATTGACTGTGGAATATCCCATGGAAATCCTCCAAGTTGCTCGGTATTTTCTTTTTGTTGAGTTCCATTTTTCTTTGGTGTACTCTCTTGTTTGGCACAAGAAAACAAAGCAACAGAAATTATTACTGTTGAAATACTTTTTAATAACCTCATACTGTCTAATTATTCTTTAAACTTATAATACTTAACATAATCGATTTTCATTGAAGTTCCATCAATAGCATCGGTTACTTCACCTCCATGTTCTAAAACTGCTAAGCTTAGAAAAATATTTAACTCTGCATTGCACAAGGTATTAGGAATTGTTCTTATCAATTTATCATCAAAATAAAATTTGATATTGTTAGCATTCCAATCCATACCATATACGTGATAATCGTTAGCATAATTGAAATCTGTGCTCGCATCATAAGCTCCAATTTCAATCCATTGTCCATTGACAAAAGCTTCTATTTTATAGTCTGTAATCAATGCATTCCATTGATTATTGCCAAACCACCCATTAATAAACTGTACATGCCCAATATTGTGTTCTGTTGGCCACGAGAATTCTAACCACTTTTTACCTTCTCTTTGAGATACCCAACTAGAGTTCACACGACCATCGGCAACAGAAGCTATTTCAAAATCTTTTCTAAAAACACCACTAGCTGTAATGGTTACATCATTAGCTCTTGATAAATTATTTAAGCCTGAAATACTATTGTCTGCTGATGAGGACAACAAATCAGTAGGGTAACATGCCTCATTTTTTTCATAAATACGAAATTCTTGAATGTGAAAATGAGAAGCATAATTAGAAGAAAAACGAATGCGATTTGTTTTAATAGCGGTATTAAAAGAATGCGCATAAGCTGGAGATAATCCTTCAGTGTAACCTAATTGTAAATTTTCAGAAGAACCGTCTTGCCAATGATGTCTATTAGTATTCACTTCATTAGGAAAATGACCTTCATTGACATCTAATTCACAAATTAGCTCGCTACCGTTTATATTTTTATCTCTAGGAAATAACCAGAAAGAATTATTGGTACCACTTGCACCTGCATATTTGTATTTGCATTCGTAATACCCAAATCCAAAAGTTTCTTTCGACCAAATATTTCCGCATGTCCAATCTTGGCCTGATCTACTTTCCTTTCTTGCTTGCAGTTCTAATACTCCGTTTTCTACAACTGCATTTTCTCTCCATCTACTACATAGTGTAGCACTTGGTCCATTTTGAGAAGTCCAATTTATTTCTAACTGGGAGTCCTCATAATCAAAATTGTCTTCCCAAGATAATTCAAATTGAGACATGTCTACTTGTTCTGCGGGAAGTGGTAGTTCAAATGAATAATTAGATTCACAGTTTGTAACTTCTTTTGTTAGGTCTACTAGATCTGGCTCTGTGATATCCTTTTCATCAGAAGACTCACAGCTTGTTAGTTGTATTAAAAATGAAAATGATACTATTACGGTTAATAATCTTATTACACTATAATTCTCCATTATTTTATAATTTTTAGTCATCTAAATCGAGTTATTTATAGTTTCATATATTTTAAATTCCAATTCTTGTAAATCTCTTTCAATTGGTTATACGCCTTTTTCTTTTCTCTATTTTCGTTTACCACTCCCCATTCTCTAAAACCAGATTCTGGTGTTCCTTTATAGTTACTTCGGTAATCATTATATGCCCATAGAGATACCCCTACTAGATAAGGAAACTCCTTCAATTTTTTCAAATCTGCTATTAACTCTTTTGAGAATTCAGAATCTGGAGCAGAGCCTATTTGAGATCTTCCTATTTCAGACATAAAAATGGGTTTCCCTGGAAACTTTTCATGTGTTTTAGTTACAGCCTTAACGGCATCTCCGTAAGAATTGATACAAATAAAATCCAGTTTTTCAAATGGTTCATTTGTTAAGTTAACATTATCACCATAGGCCGTAAGACTTACATAAGTCTTTAAACGTGTTTGATCTAATTCTTCAACATAATCCAACATCGAATCGATATATTCATATTGATCTTTAGTAAGTGTTTTATCGGCCCACTCACCTTCTGGATCTCTTAGTTCATTACCTACACTCCAACCTATTACAGAAGGATGATTAAAATCTCTTTCGATCATTTCGCGCATCCATTTTTTGGCAAGAGGACTATCCTTAAAAGTTTGAGGATCATCATCACCCCATACAGGTATTTCTTGAATTAAAAGATACCCTTCTCTATCGCAAAAATCCAAAAGAGTCTTGGACAGTGGAGCATGCATTAATCTCGAAAATCGTCCCCCTAAAGCTTTAATATCTTTCATATCGGCTTCTACAATATGTTTAGGTTCTGTATTTCCATATTTTGGATGATCATGAACTCTATTTAGTCCATTTTCACGTAGCGGTTTATTATTTAAAAAAAGCTGTTCTCCTCTAGCTTCAATTTTTCGAATTCCAAAATTATCTGTAAGTGTGTGGACTATTTTTCCATTAACCTTTAGTTTCGAAGTTAATTTATACAAATTAGGATGGTCTAAATCCCATAGCTTATAAAGACTTAAATCTGCAGGGTAACTCATTTTAGTTTCTATAGTACCCAATGAAGAAATCGTAACAGGCACCTCACCCAATAATGTTCCATCTATATAGGACATCACTTTCACTTCATTATTCTCATTACTAAGGTTTTCTATAGCATGTTTAATTACAAAAGAAACTTGTCCCTTCTCAAAATCTGGTGTTGCATCTATGTGTTGATATTTCATTCTAGCTTTATCAAATGCTTCCAATGAAACTGTACGACTAATACCTCCCCAAGCCCACCAAGCTCCACGTTTGTAGGAGTTATCAGCCATCACAACTAATTCATTAGGTTGATCTGGTAATAATTCTTGATTAATATTGAATTCAAATGGGGTATAACCACCAACATGTTTCCCTAATAATTTTCCATTCAACCAAACTTTTGCCGTTTGATATACCGCTCCAAAGTGGATTTGAATATGTCTATCCGACCAAGAGCTAGGTACTTCAAAAGTACGTTTGTAAAATGCTTTTCCGCTATACGTACTGTACTTTTCTTTAGTATCCCAATTCCCAGGAACTACAATAGAATCCCATTCTTTTATTGCTTTTTGTTGTTCATAGGTTTCAACATCTTCGGAAGCTAAAAATTGCCAAGTACCATCTAAAGATATTTTAGTATCTATGGGTTCACTAGCACATGATAATAGGCTAGTAAAGATGAAAAAGCTTAAAAATAACTTATAAAAATAATCCATTTTAATATTAAATTATGCCGCAAATACCTCAAATAATGCAGCCGGAACTGATTTTGAAGGGTGTTCTAGCTTTATACGTAATCCTTTGGTATTAATTGATTCTTCCAATACTATAGTATTAATAGTCTGGTAATTCCCTTGCTTTTCAAAAAGTAAATCTCCTTCTAAACTAAATACCTTATAACTATTTATACAAAAAGGAATGATATCTTCTGGGTGTCCATATTGTACAGTCTCCATCGCATGATCATAGTCCGTATCAAAAAACAACTTAATTTGTTCTATGTTTTGCGCTTCTTCCCAATTAATAATTACCTCTGGAGTAGTATCATTAAAATCTGCTACCCATGCATTAGTACCTTTCCAAGGTCTAACATAACCATTACCTAAATTAGAAGTTTCATAGATCTCTAAAGCCGGCTCTATATTTAATGCAATATTTTTCCCTTGTGGTCTTCTGTTAGGAATCCAAAATTCAAAAGCATCAACACCAATACCATCAGGGGGTGTTTGTTTCCCTGTATTAGATACCTTTTTGTTTACTCCATTAAATACTGTCATTACTCCTGTAATTAACTGATCACTTTCTTGTATCGCTAATTTTTCATTAGACATAAAGGTAATAAAAGCGTAAGTTTCTTCTGTTAAGGTGGTTTCAAAATCAATATCAATAACCTGCTCCCCTTGTTTCACCACAATGGTCTTTTTTTCTAAAGTAACTTCAGGTGTATAATTATAAGCTCGTTTTGAAGTACGTAATTGTACTTCTAGTTCTGTAGTTTCTTCTGCTTTAATTGCGACTTTATAACTGTATTTTGTATTCACTTTTAGTGGCAATAATTGTGCTACCGAAACATGTAAAGGTAACCAGTTGTCATTTGGAGCTATCTGAGAAAGCTTTAAACTTGAACTCGCTGTTACTTTTGCCTTATTTACTAAGTTACTTTCTCTTTCGATTGGAATATTACAAATACTTTGTCCATCAATATTCAACTGATTTTGAAGTATTTTTATTCTTCCTTCTTCCAGAATTTGTGCTGGCAATACCTTTTCTGAAGTACACATAGCCGCTGCTGTACCAACTGCCTGAGCACCAAAAGCACAGGTTAACATAACTCGAGTAGATCCAAAAGCAACATGAGAAGCACTAATAATGCGACCTGCTAAGAATAGATTATTAATATTCTTGCTTACAAAACTTCTATAAGGGATATCATATACTCCTTTTGAATGCCATTGAGTACAACCGGAAAGTTCGCTATAAATTCCATCAGCAGGATGCAAATCTAGTGCCCACCCTCCAAATGCGATGGCATCATCAAAGGTTTCCTGACCTAAAACATCTTGCTGCTTCATCATATAAAGACCATCAAAACGACGACTTTCACGCTTTCCTGGAACGTTAGCAACCCACTCCAAGTCTAAATTTTCTACTTCTTCGAACTCACCAGAGTTTTTAATGTAATTCCATACCCCATAAATTACTTTCCAAAGTTCCCATTTGATTTCTTCAGTTTCATGGATAGTATCTTTTCTTCCTCCAAATTCGAACCACCAAAAATTACATCCTTTATGATTTTTTCTAATCAATTTATGACGTGGTATATCGTTAATATCTTGTAATGCATATGATGGTGCTACATATTTTACAGACTTATCCGATTCTTTACTGTAGAAAAACATGGAATGTCCTAATAACTGCCCATAGGATTCATCTGGGGCGAAAAGCTCTCCAAATTCTTCTTTCGACTCTGCTCCAATTCTAAAACTTGCTCCCGATTTGAAACCTACAATTCCATCTCCTGAAGCATCACAAAATAGTGGAGCTTCTATATCATATTCTGTAGAGTTTTGGCTATTAAAAGCCTTAACAGATTTAATAGTATGATCATCTGATTTTTCAACATCACTAACTGCTGTATTTAATAGCAATGTAATATTGGGTTCATCTATTACCTTTTCTAATAAAACAGTATCGAAAATAATAGGGTTTCCTTCTTTATTTCGATATAAATTTTCTACCATAATCTCATCGATAAGTCCTCCTTCACGAGACCATCGATTGTTATTACCCATATGTGAAGTTGCTCCTAAAGCCCATAATCGAACTTCAGATGATGCATTACCTCCTAATACAGGTCGATCTTGAATTAAAACAGTTTTTGTTCCTTTTCTTGCAGCAGATATAGCAGCACATACACCAGCTAAACCACCACCTACTACTACAAAATCAGTACTATACTTTTCAATTTTGTTTTCTCTACCTTTTTGACTAAATGCTTCTGTAATCATTATTTTTTTAGCTTTCTTCTTTATTTTTATAAATAACAAAAAGTCCTAGTAATAATACAATACTTCCTATTATTGCAATCGTGATTTTTTCTGCATCAGCAAAAAATGTAAGTATTAAAATAAGCAATCCTATTGCACCAATTCCTAATCCTATAACACGACCTCCTCTTTTATTTCCTTCATTAGAACTTTCAGATTCTTCATCAGTAGAAGAATCATTAATTACTTTATTTGTAACAGGAGCTACAAATCCTTTAAAATAATTTATTAATTCTATAATTATCAGCAGTACCATTGGGATTCCTACTCCCATTGACATTTCTGTAGTTCTATCTAATGAAATCCCTAAAATTGATGGGGCTAAAAACTTAAAAAAAGCATTTATCAAAAGAGAAATAATAGTAACTAACACCGTAGTCTTTCCCGTTGATCTTTTAGAAAACAAAGCCCATAGTGGCGGTAAAAACATGGCTGCTCCAGTCAAAGCTGCAATACTCATAACCACTTCTACTATTCCTCCCATTAAAGGAACTAATAATGCTACAAAAATGGTTAATAAACCAAGTATTACTGTAGCTAATCTTCCTACTTTAACAAGCTTTTCGTTAGAAGAATTAGGAAACAATAGCCTATAAATATCATTTGTTATAACTCCTGCGGATATATTCAAGGTTGTGTTTACTGAACTTGAAGTTGCAAATACCATACCTCCTAACATTAATCCTAACATTCCTACAGGCATTACTTCTTTACACATTAATAAATAAGCGCCTTCATCTGCCAAATTTGTTAAATCGGGATTTAACACTCTATAAATCATTGGTGGGAGCATCCAAATTAGCGGACTTATGGTATATAAACCCCCAAAAAGCCACCCCACTTTTTTGGCATCTTTAGGAGTAGCTACACTAGTATAGCGTTGAACATACGCCCAATTTCCTGCAATAAAAAACAAATTATACAATCCAAATGCTATCAAAAAAGGCACTGAATATTCTTCATTTACTAGATTAAAAAAGTTTTCTGGAGCCTTTTCTATAAACAAATCAATTCCTCCTACCTTTTTAAATGACAGTGGCAATACTATAAATACTGCTGCTGTCAATACTACAAATTGAAGAACGTCTGTTACTATTACCGCCCAAAGCCCTCCTATTGCAGTATATATCAAGATCAAAACACCTAATACAATAATACTTGTGGTAATAGGAATACCTGTGGAGACCTCAACAATTTTTGCTACGGGATATAAAAATGCCCCTGTTGTAAATAAGGATACAAATAAAAATAAGTAGGTATATACTTTTTGTGTTTGTAAGCCTAAACGTTTTGTAATAAATGAAGCTACTGTAATCTCTTTAGTTTTTTGCCATTTGGGAGCTATAAAAAAACCAATAATGATTCCTGCTATTGCCATAGTCCACTGAATAGAAATGGCTACCCAACCACTCGAATAGGCTATAGACCCCCATACAACAAAAGTACCTGCTGAGAAAAAACTCATAAAGAGAGACAATCCACTCATCCACCATGGCAAAGCACCTCCCGCTGCAAAAAATGAACTAACATCTTTTCCCGATTTTGAAAAACTAATTCCACACACAAAAATGAGTACGGTAAAAAGTAGAATAACAATAATATCAATAGAATTCATATATACATATTTATGGCAAAATAGTAAGTTTAGCATGAACTTATATCGTTTTCGTTAGTATTATTTTCGGAAACGTTTCTGAAAACGTTATTTTTTTTCGGAAACGTTTTTATTTTCTTAAATTTGAAATCGAAATTAGTTTACTATTTATGAAACATGTTACTATAAAAGACATTGCTAAAGAATTAAGTGTTGCTGTATCTACAGTTTCACGAGCCTTTAATGATAAATATGATATTAAACCCGAAACAAGAGATCGTATTCTAAAAAAGGCAGCCGAAATGGGATATCGCCCCAACCCTATTGCGAGAAAACTGGTACAACAGCGTAGCTTTAACATAGGTATTATTATTCCTGAATTTGAAAATTCTTTCTTTCCTCAGGTAATTATGGGAGCACAAGAAATCTTGTATCAACACAACTACCAAGTTCTTATTATGCAGTCTAACGAATCGGTTGATTTGGAAGTTCGAAATGCAAAAACCCTAGTTGATAATATGGTAGACGGACTTATTATCTCTCTATCTGGTGTAGGTAATAATATATCCTATTACAAAGAGCTAATAGGAAAAAAAATGCCTCTAGTCTTTTTTAATCGCGTTCCCGAAAATATAGAAGCTTCCAAAGTTGTTTTTGATGATTACAAATGGGCTTTTTTTGCAACTGAACATTTAATTCATCAAGGATTTGAGGATATTCTTTTTATATCTGGTGCTGATGAACTTATTCTTTCAAAAAATAGACAAAGAGGTTATGATGATGCCCATAAAAAACACCGAATTCCAACTGGTAAAAAGATTACTTGTGGCTTTTCAATGCAAGATGGTGTTCAAATAGCAGAAAATTTAATTTCTAAAAATAACATTCCTAGAGCCATACTTGCAGCTAATGATGCTTGCGCCATTGGAATGATACGTGTTTTTAAAGATTCCGGGTTTAAAATCCCTGAAGATATTGCTATAGTAGGCTTTTCCGAAACCAAAATGGCAGCTCATATTTCCCCTACATTGACCTCTGTTGAACAACCCACTTATGAAATAGGTAAAGCAGCTGCCCAACTCCTTTTAGAACAACTTCAAAATAAAGGAATTCATATCCCTCAAACTATTGTATTAAATGGTCGATTGAATGTAAGAGAATCATCTGTTGTTTTAAGTTAATTAGTCTATATCAAATTAAGCGAACATTTACTTTGATTTCTTACTTTTGGATAGCATATACACCTTCAATATCAAAACTTTCATTAAAACCTTTTTTTAGAGTCAATAATTTCAATTTTCTTTTATATATGGTAAGAAATAATTGATTTTTTGTCGATTTGGAACTTAAAAGGAGATTCTTTTAAATCTAATGAATGAATCTCTTTTTTCGATTCTCTTTGGCTAGTCATTAATCGGATTGATACTTTAATTTTATATCAAAAACACACACTTTCCACACACTTTTTAACGCATAAATATACTAATTTTCACCATATAATAGCAGTTACAGCAGAAAAACCAAAACCTCTAAAAACAAGCAAAGCCCCAGTAAAACTGAGGCTTTCGACTTGTGATCGCGACAGGATTCGAACCTGTGACCGTCTGCTTAGAAGGCAGATGCTCTATCCAGCTGAGCTACGCGACCATTAAATTCTCTTAACACTTAAGTTAAAAGCGGTGCAAATATAATATATCTAATCTATAAAACAAGTTAATTTTAGACTAAAAAACATTATTATTCAAAATAACTAAACGTCTCTCCTTCTTCAATTTTTAATAAGGTTTCATAAATTAACTTAATAACATTTTCAACGTCCTCTCTATGAACCATTTCCACGGTAGTATGCATGTAACGTAAGGGTAAGGATATTAATGCAGATGCTACACCACCATTACTGTATGCAAAAGCATCGGTATCTGTTCCTGTAGCCCTTGATAAGGCAGAACGTTGAAATGGAATTTCCTTTTCTTCTGCTGTATCGGTAATTAAATCTCTTAATTTTTGTTGTACCGCAGGGGCATAAGCTACAACTGGTCCTTTTCCTATTTCTAAATGACCAGATTTTTTCTTGTCAATCATAGGTGTTGTAGTATCGTGAGTCACATCGGTAACTATAGCGACATTAGGTTTAATAGTGTGCGTTATCATTTCTGCTCCTCTTAAACCAATCTCTTCTTGTACTGCATTGGTTATGTATAGTCCAAAAGGTAATTTCTTTTTGTTTTCTTTCAATAAACGAGCGACCTCTGCAATCATAAAACCTCCCATTCTATTATCCAAAGCACGACAAACAAATTTATCTTCATTTAAAACATGAAACTCATCTGGATACGTAATCACACAACCTACATGAACACCTAATTTCTCTACCTCTTCTTTATTAGAACAACCACAATCTATAAAAATATTATCTGGTTTTGGAGGTTCTTCTTTTGTTCTACTTCGTGTATGAATCGCTGGCCAACCAAAAACACCTTTTACTATGCCTTTTTTTGTATGAATATTTACAACTTTACTTGGCGCTATTTGATGATCACTTCCTCCGTTTCTTATAACATAAATAAGACCGTTATCACTTATATAATTAACATACCAAGAAATTTCATCGGCATGCCCTTCAATAACTACTTTATATTTTGCTTTGGGGTTTATAACGCCTACAGCAGTCCCGTAAGTGTCTGTAATAAATTCGTCTACATATGGTTTAATATAATCCATCCATAACTTTTGTCCATCCCACTCATAACCCGTTGGAGCAGCGTTATTAAGATATTTTTCTAAAAATTTAATCGATTTTGTATTAAGAATATTACTTTTTGTCATATTTTTATTAATATTTTGCACTAAAATAGTAATATTAAATAGAAAATAAATATTTTAGATTCCGTAAATTGTTAATTTAGTATTAGACAATACAGCTCCAAAAATTTAGAATGCATTATATAAAATATATTTTTTTATTGTTCCCATTTCTTGTCGCTGCTCAAACTAATGAGTTTGAACAAGATAGTACGGATGGAAAATATTTAATTATTAAAGGAGACTCTGTTCCTACTAAATCTATTGATTTAGATAAAGTAATATTACTTCACAGACTTAAATTTAATGATAAAAAAGAGCGCATTAGATATTTGGTATTAAGGAGAAAAACCATAAAGGTATACCCTTACGCCAAACTAGCTGCAGATAGACTAGATTCCCTTAATGTAGAATTAGCTGAAATCAAGAAAAAAAGTAAAAGGAAGAAACATACACGTAAATTACAGAAATATATAGAGGGAGAATTTTCTGAAGAACTAAAAAAAATGACCCGTACTGAAGGGCAAATTTTAGTAAAATTAATACATAGGCAAACAGGTAAAACTACATTTGACCTTGTAAAAGAACTCCGCAATGGCTGGCGTGCCTTTTGGTATAGCACCACCGCTTCTATGTTTGATATTGCGCTTAAAAAGGAGTTCGATCCCATGAATGTTGAAGAAGATTATTTAATAGAAGACATACTACAACGCTGTTTCCAAAGTGGATTATTGGAAAGGCAACAATCTGCTCTGGATATTCATTTTTACGATTTAACAGACAAATGGTTGAACAAAAAAATTCAGGATTAACAAATGCGTATTCAAACGCCATTTGAAGAACAACTAAATACTATTTCTCATGCAATTGGTGCCCTATTAGGGATTCTTGGACTAATACTTTTAATCACTTTCGATTCTAAAAAAACCGAATTTAGTTTAGCAAGTATAATTATATATGGTATTTCTGTTATTACCCTATTTACTGCTTCAACTTTTTATCATGCAACAAAAAACGAAAAGAAAAAATACCGCTTTAGAATCTTAGATCATATTAGTATTTATCTTTTAATAGCTGGAACCTATACGCCTGTTACCTTAATTACTTTAGAGCATACCTTAGGCTGGACATTGTTCTACATCGTTTGGGGAATTGCTGTTTTTGGGGTGGTTCTTAAACTATTTTTCACAGGTAAGTTTGAAGTATTCTCTACACTACTATATTTAGTAATGGGGTGGTTAATAGTTTTTGACTTCTCTAATCTATCAAATCTAATGGATAGTAATGGTATATTACTGCTCTTTGCTGGAGGATTAGCATACACTATTGGTATTATATTTTATGCCTTTGAAAAAATACCATACAATCATGTGATTTGGCATGTATTTGTTTTAGCTGGTGCTATCTTCCATTACTTAATGGTATTGTTTTATGTGATATAGCTTCAACGTCTTATGAGAATAGCCACATTAAACGACAAAAAAACAGTAGTAGACATTTTATATAGTGCGTTTGTAGATATAAAGATTCCTAACTCAATAAATTTTATCGTAAAACAAGATAAAAAAAGAAATAAACGCTTAAAACATCTTATGATGTATTTATTTAACATAGCGCTCTATTTTGGAGAAATAGTGATCTCAGATGATAACAAAGCCTGTATTATTTTACTATTTCCTCATCAGAAAAAAACAACTTTTAAAACTATTACTTGGGATATTAAACTAGCGATTAAAACTATTGGTTTTAAAAACATACTTAATGTCTTAAAAAGAGAACGAGAACTAAAAAAGAATCATTTAAAAACACCTCATATTCATCCAATAATTATGGGCGTAAAAAAAGAATACCAAGGCAAAGGTTGTGGTCCCAGATTAATTAACAAAGCTTTTAATCATTATACTAACAATAAGCTTCCTATTATTATAGAAACAACAGACCCTTCTAATTTAAAATTGTATAAAAAATTTGGTTTTAATATTATTAAAGAAACCAAAAGTTTAAACTACCCTTTATTTTTTCTAAAAAAAGAAATCCTCGATTATCCCCTGGCTTCAAAAAGCTTTAAATGAATAAAAGTTCCCATTTTTCTAGCGCGCTGTTTGGCATTTTCGGCATAATCGCCTTTAAAGAGTTCATCTATAGTTTTTATCCATAGGTTTAACCAAAGTCCAAAATGTTGTTCAGTTATTGTGTTGTCATGAGTGTTATCAACATCTATATGGGCCTTAATAGGATCACCTTTATATCTCGTTTTTAAAAATATACTGGACTCCCAAAATGTAGTAAGTCTTTCTAAATGGTCATCCCAATTTTTTATAGTATCATTAAAAAATGGCCCCAATACCAAATGAGTTCTCACTTTTACATAAAACGAACTCACCAATAAATGAATATCTTCTCGTGAATTAATATCTCTTTTCATCTGTTCATTTTTATTTTTTTTTAAGGTCATATGTGACCTTTGATGTTAAAAATAATCATTCCGCTTTGTGCCTAAAAATTTAAACACGGATGTTTCATCTTATAAGCAAAGATAGAGCTATCTGCTTTCCAATACCAATTCCCAGATGAATTTACTGAGTTAAAAGTGCCTTTTAAAATTCTATTTCAACATAAAAAAAGAACCGTATCTACAGCTATGTTTATTTTTTCTGTATCATATAATTCCAAAATTCATCATTTTACTTTGCAGTAAATTCATTTAAGAATTGGTATAAAATGATAATACTTGCTTATTTTAGCGCTATGATTTTCGTAACACTTCTAGGTGCTGGTAATGTAGCCTCTCATTTATTTAAATCTTTTAGCGCTTCAAAACAAATTACTATTAAACAATGGTATAATAGAAGTATTGAAGCTATTGATACACATAAGAACAACGTTGCTATTACTAGTGACATTAACGCTTTAGAAGAAGCCGATGTTTATATTATAGCTGTAAGTGATGATGCTATTACTAATGTAGCTTCTCAACTACCATTTAAAAATAGACTCGTAGTACATACTTCTGGAAGCGTTAACATTCATGATTTACATAAAAAGCATAGACGCGGCGTATTTTATCCGTTGCAAACCTTTAGCAAAACAGCACAATTAGATTTTGCTAACGTGCCTATTTGTATAGAAACAATCGATAAAAAAGATTATCAAACCCTTAAAACACTAGCTCTGGAATTAGGAAGCCCAGTAAAAAAGGTAAATAGTGATCAAAGAAGAACACTACATCTTGCTGCAGTTTTTGTAAATAATTTTACAAATCAGCTTTATAGAATAGCTCATGAAATTACAGAATCTGAAGCTGCTGAATTTGATTTACTAAAACCATTAATACTTGAAACAGCAAAAAAAGTACAAGATACATCGCCATATATGGCACAAACAGGCCCAGCAAAACGTAACGATGTTAAAACATTAAAGAAACATTTAGCGCTTATAAAAAAGGAAGAACACAAAGATATATATAACCTACTAACACAATCCATACAAAACACACATGGGAGAAAAAAGCTATAAAGAATATTTAAACCATATTACCACATTTATTTTTGATGTCGATGGCGTTCTAACCGACGGCACTGTTCATATTACAGCTACAGGTGATTTATTAAGAACCATGAATATTAAAGATGGTTATGCATTAAAAACTGCTGTAAACAAAGGTTACAATGTTTGTATTATCTCTGGAGGAAGTAATGAAGGTGTTAAACTACGTCTTAAAGGATTAGGAATAAAAGATATTTTTTTAGGAGCTCATAATAAAATTGATCCATTAGATGAGTATTTAACTTCCAAAAGCTTAAAACCAGAAAATGTGCTTTATATGGGGGATGATATCCCAGATTTCCCTGTAATGAAAAAAGTAGGCTTGCCGTGTTGCCCTCAAGACGCTGTACCTGAAATAAAAGCAATTTCAAAGTACGTATCGCATAAAAAAGGAGGTAAAGGAGCCGCTCGCGATGTTATTGAGCAAGTACTTAAAGTTCAGGGAAAATGGAATGGTAATTTTGGTGCTAAATACGACTAATGTTAGTTGTTAGAAATATATAAATTTTGAATTTTCTAAATCTTATACGCTGGAAAAATTTAGTAATGATTGTAATTATGCAATTATTAGTAAAATATGCGTTATTTGAACCTTTTGGCGTAAGTACTAGTTTAAATGGATTAGGTATCACTATTTTAATTCTTGCTACCGTTTGTATAGCCGCAGCTGGCAATATTATAAATGATATTTACGATATTGAAACAGACACTATTAACAAACCTGAAAAAGTAATAGTTGGAAAATCGGTTTCCGAAAAAAATGCTTATACCCTTTTTATAGCTTTTAACCTTATAGGAGTTGGCTTGGGATATTATGTATCAAGCTTAGTTGATAGAAGCGCTTTTTTTTCAATTTTTGTGTTAATTTCTGCATTATTATACATGTATGCTTCATACTTAAAACCAATGCTTATTATAGGTAATATAGTTATTTCTGCTCTTGTAGCTTTTAGTATCCTTATTGTTGGTTTATTTGAACTTATGCCTGCTATTACTTCTTTTAATAAGGAAATTCAATTCTCATTTTTTAGAATACTTTTGGATTATGCCCTATTTGCATTTAGTATAAACCTATTAAGAGAAATCGCTAAAGATATTGAGGACATAGATGGTGATCATAAAGCAGGTATGAACACTTTGCCTATTATAATTGGCAGTGAACGTGCTAAAAACGTTTTAATAAGTCTAAACTTTATTCCACTGGCTTTTCTAATTCACTATATTGTTTTTGAATTGTATAGACAACCAATAGCAGTAGGCTATTTTTTACTTTTAGTTATTGGTCCATTAATCTATATTACCATAAAAATATTTAGTGCTAGCACAAAAAAAGACTTCAAGCATATTAGTAATACGTATAAACTAGTCCTCTTTTCTGGAATGCTTTCATTACTTTTATACAAGTACGTAATTTTAAAGTAATGCTTAACGACAAATTAAAAAACTACCATATAATTCTCGCTTCGGGATCACCAAGAAGACAAGCTTTTTTTAAAGCTTTGGGATTAGATTTCGAAATTCGTTTAAAATCAATAAAAGAAGAATATCCGCCACGTTTAACACATTTTGAAATTTGCAACTATTTGGCGCAACTAAAAGCTTTACCTTACAAAGAAGAATTACAACCAAACGATATTTTAATCACTAGTGATACGATTGTTTGGCATAAAAATAAAGCTATAGGTAAACCTAAAGATGAGAATGATGCTTTTAGTATATTAAAATCCTTAAGTAATTCAACACATGATGTAATTACATCGGTATGCTTTACGACAAAAGATTATGAGAAAACGCTTCATAACATTACTAAAGTGACCTTTAAAACGCTAACAGAACAAGAAATTAACTATTATATAAATACTTATAAGCCATTTGATAAAGCAGGTGCATATGGTATTCAGGATTGGATAGGACAAATTGGGGTCACTAAAATAGAAGGCTCTTACTTTAATGTTATGGGACTCCCTATCCACTTAGTATACAGAACGTTAAATAACATTGCCAACCAATAACTAATTCGTAACTTTATTGAAAACTACCAATTCAATGGAAACTTCTTTTAAACCCAGTATAATTTGCGCTTATATTTTAGGCTTACTTTTATGTTTTATTTCTTGTAAAAAAGAGCCTCATTCAGAAAAATTATTAGCTGTTAATACAGTACCTACGTTAACTAATATGGTTACCAGTGAAAAACCATTACCTGAAGCATTCAAAGACTATTGGTATTCAGGTAAAGCAGAAATAACATCTTATAAATTAGAACAGGCACGTTATGGAGAAATTAGAACAGGAAAAGCTGTTTTAATTTATGTTACTGAAGATTTTTTACCAAAAATTCAAGTTAAAGCAGATCATCAAAATAACAACAATATTCCTGTATTGAAATTAAATGCTACTAAAAAATTTAACACAGGAATATACCCTTATTCAATTATGCAAAGCACCTTTTATCCTGTTGCAAATAACAAGCATGCTATAAAACTATCCAGCTCTATGCAAGAATGGTGTGGTCATGCCTACACACAATTAAATAATAAGACACAATTCGAAATTATGTCTCATTCATATTTTGAAGGTGAAGCCGATGAAAGTTTTAAACTTCAAAAAGCCATTTTAGAAAACGAATTGTGGACGCAATTACGTATTGATCCAAAATCACTACCTCTTGGAAATTTAAATGTAATACCCTCTTTTGAATATAGTAGATTAAAACATATACCTATAAAAGCTTATACAACTAAAGCAACTTTAAACAACAATATCTATACCCTAAATTATCCAGAACTTAACAGAACATTAGCAATAACTTTCAATCTAAATTTCCCTTATGATATTATAAGTTGGGAAGAAACTTTTAAAAGTGGTTTTGGCAGTAATGCCAAAAAGTTAGTCACTAAAGCTAGTAGAATAAAAACAATAAAATCAGCTTATTGGACTAAAAACCATAACAAGCACCAAAATCTAAGAGATACACTTCAACTTAATTAAAACAAAAACTCCTAATTTCTTGTAAAGAAAACAAACTTTTATCGACAAATATCTTATTAATATTGAATAATTAGTAAGTATATTATAGTTCTTTACTTCTTATAAAAATATTTTTGTTAATAATTTACAAATCTAACAACCGTACAACCATCATGTTACGTATATAATAAAGAATTTTAAATTTTCTATAAAATTTATTGTTTAAAAATACATGATGTTGGACTAATTAAAGCCTAAAAGAATGAAGTCTGTTTGGTTTTTTGAAGATGCTAATCTTTTTAACATACTTTGTCCTCATAAGTTTAAAGCTTACAAAAAGGGACACGACTTTGATGCTTACAAAAAGCAAGATTATATATATTTTGAAGATGACTCTGCTAACAAAATATACTTAATAGAAAAAGGGAAAGTAAAAATTGGATATTACAATGAAGAAGGTGATGAAATAGTTAAAGCTATTTTAACACGTGGCGAATTGTTTGGAGAAACTGCCATATTTGGGGATTCAAAACGAGACGAATTCGCTCAATCTGTAGATAATAAAACTAGTATTTGCCCTATATCTGTAGAAACCATGCATGAATTAATGCGAGATAACAAAACATTTAGTTTTAAAGTATATAAATTTATTGGTCTTAAGCTAAAAAGACTAGAACGACGCTTACAGCTACTCCTATTTAAAGATACTAAAACAAGACTTTTAGAATTTTTACATGAATTATGTACAGATTATGGTTACGATTGTGAAAAAACAGGTGATAAAATTATTCAACACCCCTATACTCAAAAAGAAATAGCATCCTTAATTGGTACTTCCAGACCTACACTTAATATTCTTTTAAAGGAATTAAAAGAAGAAAATATAATTGCTTTTTCTCGTAAAGAAATAAGAATACACGAAAATATTGCTTAGTGTTAGATAGCTAACATTTTATTTAATCTGGATCATATAATTTTGTTCAATAACAAATTGATAAAAAATTATATGATGATTAAAAAAATGTTTTTTGCCCTAGTAACATTAGGATTATTTACCACGTCTTGTAGTAACGATGACGATAATAATGGAAGTGAAACTTCGCAATCAGATTTAACACTGTCTTTAGACGGATTAGAAGCTTTAGGTAGTGATTATGTTTATGAAGGATGGATAATAGTAGATGACGCTCCTGTTTCAACAGGAAAGTTTACTAGTATAGCTTCTCCTCAAACGTTTTCTGTAGACTCAGAACAACTAAACAAAGCAACAAGGTTTGTATTATCTATAGAACCTGCTGTTAACGATGTACCAGCTCCTGCCGATACTAAAGTTTTAGTTGGTGATTTCTCTGGAAATACAGCTTCATTAAGTTCTAATGGTATTGTTGCCGATTTTTCAACAGCTTCAGGAAAATACATCTTAGCGACGCCTACAGATACGGACGATACAAATGAAACTAGTGGTGTTTGGTTTTTAGATAATTCTAGCGGAAGCGCTATGACTGGATTAAACTTACCTACATTATCTGAAGGATGGAAATACGAAGGATGGGTTGTAATTGACGGCACTCCTATAAGCACAGGAACGTTTACAGATGCAAGTATGGCAGATGACAATGCTGCTACGTCTATGTTTAAAGGAGATGCAGGAAATGGACCTGGATATCCTGGTGAAGATTATTTACAAAACGCGCCAGAAGGATTTACGTTCCCTGTAGATTTAAGAGAAAAAACTATTGTTGTTTCTGTTGAACCTAGTCCAGACAATAGTCCAGCTCCTTTTGCATTAAAGCCTTTAGCTCATATGGTACCTGCAGATGCAATGGATCATGTAGCACTTTCTATGGGTGATGGACCTGTTAAAGTTTTAGCTGGTAGTGTAACTAGATAAACTTAAAGCGTTAAGCTTTTATATTATAATGAACAAACCTGCAAGATTGTAATAAAACAATCTTGTAGGTTTGTTTAGTTCATACCAAATAAACTATAAAGTTATGCTAAAAATACACAGTTGCTTTTTCTCTTTTGAAGCTGTGGAATGTTTGCATAACATAACTATGTATAAGCGTTACCACAATAAAGAAAGAGGAAAACTAAACCACTATGGACTGTAAGTCCATAGGTTTGGTTCGCAGACTGAAAGTCTGCCAGATGAAATACGTAATCAAATCTGTGTAAATTCGTGTAATTCGTGTCAAAAGTTTTTGAAGCTAAAGCGAAATCGTACATAGTTTCGACTAAATTTGAGACCAATGAACACATGTTTTGGCGTAATTATATGGATTATTTGGTACTACATGCATACAGTAGTATCTCATAGGGTTTTAAATCAAATCCGACTAAAGTAGGTATATAAGGAATAATATTTATTTAAGTATTGCCAATAAAAACATTCAATAAATATCTTTGTAACAAACTCATTTTGTTTTCTAGAAGCTAAAACAAAATATACAAAAGTGCTTAACCTGAACTATTTTTGAGATCAGTAAATATTAAAGTGCTAACAAGTATTTTTATTTATCTTCTAATTTCCATGTTCTTACCCAATCAACTCCCATGGTATTAATACTATCGTCTGCTAAATCAGATTTTGGAGGTAGACCGCCTAACCAATCTGCTGCATTAGTCCAAACATCAAAAATAATTTCTAATTCTCTTGTAAAGAACCTATCTGGAAAATTACTTCCACTTTGATCTTCACCAACAACCACTCTACCCGCTGGTTCACCATCTAAATAAAACTGGATACTTTTTTCATCTTTCCACCAGACACCATAAATATGATAATCTTCATTCCAACCTACATTTCTTAATGGATTACTAAGTGATAGATTAGACCTAAGAAAATTACCTTTATTTCTTATCACTTTTGGTTCAAGATTATCATCAGCATGAAAATATTGCGAATTCATTTGTTCTGGAAATATATCGGCTTGACAATCTGTACATGATGGATTAGAGTTATTTTCAATAATATCTATCTCATCTCTAAATATACCACCTTGTTCTCCTTTATTAAGCCAAAATGTATTGTATGCAGAAATATGGGATGTTTTAATACTAGCCTCAACATACATTGGGTAACTTGTTTCTGCTTTAGAATGAATTCTTGCTGTATGAAACCATCTACCTTGTGAATCAGCGTCATCTAATGTTGCTTTAATCCACAACTTACCATCTGCTACACCAGAATTAGTATTAGAATTAGTCACGTTTACTGGTGATTCATAATCCCATATAGATTTGAACCATTTATTACTATCCCAAACATCAAATTCATCAGACATTGACTCTAGTTTAACCCACTTTTTATCCAGGGGTGTTGTATCATCAATATAAGTAAATGATGGAAAATCTGGGGTTATAGAATTAAAATCTTCGGCTGTAGGGATAAAGGCATTAATAGTAACATTAACAGTAGCTGTGGCTTTATCACCATCAACATCTGTAATATCATAAGTAAAACTATCTACCCCATCAAAATTATAGTTAGGAATATATTCAAACACACCATCACTAATTTCTGTCACTATTCCATGAGTAGCATTTGTAACCAAACTGTAATCATCTCCATCTCCGCCATCATCACCTATACTATCATTTTCAGAGACTGCTATTTGATTTGATATTCCTGAACTACTATCCTCATCAACATTTAAAACATCATCAACAGCACTTGGCTTATTATCCTTTATTACTTCATCCATTGCGTGGTCTTGATCAGAACCATTACCAGAACCTCCATTATCACTAACACAACTAATAATAAAAAGTAAACAAAAAGCAATTAGTAGATTTTTATTAGGGGAAATTGTTTTTAACATAAGTTACACTTTTACTATTGATAGTAAATTTAACTTATATTACTGAAAATCAAAACAAAATAACTTATTTAATAGCCTTCAAAGAATCCAATTTTCTTTGAAGTTTTTTAATTTCCTCTGTTTTTTCATCAACTTTATTAGCTACAGGAATAGACTTTATAGAATCTTTTAATCTTTCTATAACATCTATATCTTTAGTTTCTTCTACAAAATAATAGCCAATACCTTCACTTGATCTCCAGGCTTCGTTTAATTGATCGTAAACCGATTTATCCCATTGGCTTGGGTGTTTTACATCAATCCAAACCACATCTCTATATTCACTATCCACTAAAACTAAATCTGGTGTAGCAGAACCGTCAAATTGTTGTTTATTGGTATCACTAATAGAAGACACAGTTCCCATAAAAAACATACGCTTTCTCCCTGCTATATCTTTAATATAAGGTCTAAACTCTACTGGTGTATTCGCATTCCAATCGTATTCCTTACGAGATTCTTGTACTTTAAGAGGCATTGCAGAAACCCCTGCATAACCTTGTTTTTTACTAGAATGGTCATAGTAAAACAATTTATTTGTCCCATCGGCGGGAACAAATACACTAAAACTTAAACTTGTGCGCTCATTCCCCACTGGTTCTAATCCAAACCAATGGTATAAACCACTATAGGCTCCTGTTTGTGTTTCAGAAAAATCAAAATCTGTTACATAGGGTTGTTGGTTTTGATCCTTAGCCATATCTGGTATTTTAACCGCTGTTTCCATATTCCATGGCAATGGATCACTAAAGCCACCTAAAAACTTAAGAGACTCTGCTTGTAATCGCGAAACTTTTTCTGCTAAAGTATTTTGTCTTGTTAAGTATTCATGATTTTTCATCTCTTCAGGACTCACATACGTTCCCTTTCCTATTAAAATACGCTCTATATAATCGTTAAAATCATGTTCACCACTATCAATTACCATAACACCTCCAAAAGTCGGGTATGGAAAAAAGAACCCTTTCCATTTAATTAAGCTCACTACCTCAACCCATTTACCAGAATCGTTTTTCATATAATACGTATCACTTGGTTCTAAAGTAAATAGTTGAAAAATATTAAAACGCTGCACTACAGCATTGTATGTATTTCGACTAAATTTTAGAGATTCACCTATGGAAAATGTCACTGGAATTCTATTTTCACTAGAAAATCTGGGAAATGGTGTTGTACTTGACACAGCAAAAATCTCTTCAGTATTATCGGTCATCCCTTGCCACATATATTTCTCTGTGGGTTGGATTGCCATAGTCCATTTGTTTTTATCACCTATTCTCACCAAATGTGGTAAGGATACATCTTTGGTCTCACCAACACTTTCATTGGCCATTGAAAATACATTTCTTAATGGTTGGATACGTTCGTTTTGGGTCAATGGCAATTCATTTATTTCTACACGATTTAAATGATTAAACACATTGTAAGTTCTCATATAATCGTACATTTTAAAATGCCAGCCTACGGCATATAGAAGCCCAAAAAAAAGAACTAATAGCGTTAAAACACCTAATCTTCCTCCTGTACTTGCAGACCTTCTAAATTTTCGGAGACCAAAAAACAATACTAAAGCACTTAGTAGAAAAATGAAGATAAATTTTCTAACAAACAATAATGCTGGTTGATAATTATCACGCATTACGAACAGTACTATTAACAAAATTAAAGCAAGAATAATGACTACTGCTTTTTGTTTTCCTCCTTTATTCCAGTAATTTTTAATCATCTGTAAATTTTTGTTTCTATTATATGTGAAAGGGCAAAATTAGTTATTATCTATAAACCATAACGTTTACATTAAACCTTTGTCTTTTAATCGTTCTCTGGCACTTTTTTCAGGTTCTTTTGCGGCTTCTTGCTTAGGTTTCTGCTCAACTACTTCTGGGGCTTCCTTTGTTTTTAAGTCTTCAACAAAATCTTTCCCTTTTTCAATAGTTTCGGTTACCATATCTTCTAGAGATTCGCTTTTTTCTTCTATTATTTTACCCGATTTCAACACAAAATTAGCAACATAAGTTCCTATAATTGTTCCTACAGTTACAGATGCAAATGCAGAAATACCATAATAGGATGAAAATATTTTAAACGGCGTTAAAAACTGAATTACTATACCTGCTAACAAAAAGAAACCTACAATAAACAATAACCTTGGTAAAAATGATTGTTTGTATACAAAACCTTTCTTATCTCCGGGCTTCATCTGCAAATCTTTACTATTAAATATTTTATTAAAAAATCGATAGAGTTTATTCGCTTTAGATTCTCTCCAATAAATAAAAATTCCAAATAATATTGCTGCTATAAAAATTATTAAATCTAGTCCCATTGTTTTTAGTTTGAAGTCCGAAGCTTGAAGCTTGGAGTTTTAAGTTAGTGCTTTATTTTATTTCGAAAAGCTATAGTCATATTCATTACATCAAAACAATCTTTATAGCATTTCAAAAAATCTGATTCTACTATATAATTGCGTCTTTTTGCTTTATGCAAACAAGTTACAACTTCTGCTATTGAACGAATGGCATAGCCTAAAAACCTTCTATATTCTGCTCCAGATTGCAATATTGATCCTTCAGAAATATTTAAGGCTATAGAATCTGCTGCTCTTTTTAATTGAGAAGATAAATTATAAACTTCATTTTTAGGAAACTTCAATACCATAGTATGCATTTCTTCACCTAAATCCATACTCTTTTGCCAAATAATTAAATCTTCAAATTTAAATTTCATATTTCTTTATATTTACTCCTAGCTTATTACACAATAATGTTTGAAGCATGTAACTCTAAGCTTGGGGTTTTAATATATCATTTGTACAAATAATTTTTAATCTTTCACAAGTACTTTAGCTATATTATTTCTATTATAACTATGTTTAAAAACCGTAATGGTATCAATTGGTGAATCATTATGATAATAACTTAAAATACTGGTTACATATATTTTTTCTTTTGTTATTTTATTTATTTTTGAGCTTCGTAGTCTAACACTTGAATACTTTTCTTTTGGCACGCTTATCAAATATTGTTCATTAAACCAGTTATTGTATCCATTATCCTTCCTATGCTCATAAAATTTCATTAGTTGACCTTTTACATCAATTTCCGTAGTATCTATTGATCGTCCACCAAATGATTCCTTCCCAAAATCTATATGACAAAATTTTCCAATCAAACCATCATGCAGCTGATCTGGATTATAATATCTAATATTAGAGCCATCTTGCCCCGTTACAACAGAGACAAAACATATTCCTATTAAAAAAGATACTATTTTCATAATTTATAAACAAGCTATTCTTATAACTCCGTACTCCTTTCTTCTAACTTCCTACTTCAAACTTCAAGCTTCCAACCTATCAGTCTACATTTTCTAAATTTTGTTACTAATCGTTTCCACCACCCAGTCTTTAAAGGAGTTGTCCCAATCTTTAAATTTATTGTAAAAATCTGGTTTATCATACCAATACCAAAACAGGACATCCTTTGGAGCTATATTCACCAATAACTTCCATATTAAATCTTGGTGCTTTACTTCTAGAGAAGAATGTGGTTTATGTAAAGACTCAAACAATTTTAAGTCTACTGTATCTGCTATTTTATATTGGTTACTGGTTTCTAATTTCTCTAAATAGCGTTCAACACCCATTATTTTTTTACGTGCTTGTATATCTAGTTTATTAAGATAGCTTTTATATAAAATAGGATCGTTTAAAATATCTTTAATAGGATGTTGCGTATCTTTTAGGTGCAGAAACATTTCAAACTTTTTAATTCTTTGATAACGCTCTGTTTCAACTTCTTTCTCTAAATTATACTCAATAATCATATGATCTCGTAATTTATCCATCAATTCGGGTTGATCGATATGATAAATAAGGACATCGTAATTCGTATCTTTTATAGCTTCTTTATACCAATTTTCGTCTTCGAACACTAAAATATTAGAAATAAAGTCACGAAGTACATAAACACCTCCAAAGGCTCTTGTATAAAAAGAATCTGTTGTAAACTGTAATTGATTTAAATTTAAATCTCGATCCCTTAAGTCGCCGTATTTTACAGCAGAATCTAAAAGTGTTTTATGCAAGTTTTCATCTATAAAGTTATTATCTTGATAGAAGGTTTCTATGAGGACCAATTGCTCTTTTTGAATATTTTTTAAATTATCTATAAGATGAAAATGGATTTTAATTTTATTATACTTTAAAACATCCATAGGTTCATAAAAAGCATCAATCCCTTGATCGAAATCCAAACATATGGCAGAATCTCTAGTAATATCTTTTATTTTGCTACCATACGTTTTAAAAACCTGTTTCATAATATCCTTATCGAAAGTATGAAATGGTAAATAAACGGGTTTCCCTTTCTGTAAGGGCGAAATTATAATACCATGCGGATTTGCTTCGCCATTATTTAAATAACTTAAATCTTTTTTTTCTTCTGCAACTTCTGGACTCCATCCCACACCATCAATATGGAACGTTTTTAACGTTGTTTTGGTAAAACCGAGTTTAACCAAACACTTGTTATAGCGTTCCACAAGTTTTCCACTTACTGGAATAAGTTCACTTCTGTATAAATTAGCCGCTTTTAGTTTTTTCATTCTCTTTCTTAAGTTACAAGGCAATAGTTAGAAGGCAAAAGTGCCCTTTATGCCTATTCACTAATCCCTTATGCCTATAATTTATTCCAATAATTTATGAATTTGTGCATATTGCAACAATACAATCGTTCGCGTATCATATATTTCACCATTATTGAGCATCTTTAGAGCGTCTTTAAATGGTAGTTCTAATACTTCAATATCTTCATGCTCACTATCTAAACCACCACCTTCACTCACTTTCATGTCATCTGTATATTCTCCAACAAAAAAATGCATTTTCTCGGTCATTACACCTGGTGATGAATAAGCTTCATACACTTTTTTTACTTCTTTTAGTCTGTAGCCTACCTCCTCCTCGGTTTCTCTTATAACACAGGCTTCTGGATTATCTTTATCTAGCATACCTGCTGCTATTTCTACCAAAAAGCCATCTTTATTATCATTCATATAAGTAGGCATTCTAAACTGTTTGGTTAAAATAACGGTTTGTTTTTCCTTATTATAGAGTAAGATACCTGCGCCATCTCCTCTATTGTATACTTCACGTGCTTGATTTACCCATTGGCCACTTTTCATTAAATAATCGAATGTGACTTTTTTTAGAATATAATAATTATCTGAAAGTAATTTACTCTCAATATTTTTTATTTGACTATTGCTTTCCAAACTCCTCTCTGGCTTTTGTTTCAATATGTAATTGATTTACTCTGGCATCTACTTTACGTTTAAAATCGGTATCTGCAATAGTAGCTACATTATCTAGGTAACGCACGACTTCTTGTCGTCTTATTTCTGAAAAATTTAAGCCTTTCATATTAGACTTCATTAATTCCTGAAGCATGTTAAACTTGGTCTCGTAATCCTTCTTGAAATATACTTCTGGATTATCAAACCAGTCTTGTTCTAAATCGAAATCTGTTAAACGTAATGAAATTGCAGATTGAATATTCCTAACATCTCTTGAAGAGAAAAACGGAAATATATTTTGAATCTCTTTATATAGACTCGCAAAAAACAAATGGTCGTTTGTTTTATGTTTCTTTTCTGCTTTAGCATAGGCTTCTAAAACACGTGCTTCTGAAGGCTTATCTACACTACTTAAAATATCGCCCATATTTTTTGCTAAGCCCTGATCTTGCAAATAATTATAATCACTAGGATTTTTCATATTCACAAAGTCTGGCATGGTAGATTCTAACTTACGCCACCATAAGTGATCCTGATCTAAAAAATCATGTTCTGTTCTGGCGCCATCTATTTTAAATCGTCCTTGCACACGTGAAATTACTGCTTTATCTAACATTTCTGGAAGGTTTGTAAATAACCCTATAGAACTATTACCATAGTTTACTGCATAGGCGCCCTCGGTATATCTTAAAAAAACCCCTATCACCTCTTTTACACCTGCCGAAACACCTTGAGCAGTACGCTCTTGCAAATTATTCTCGGCATCATCTATAGGTGCAAAAATTAGTTTTGATGGATCTTGCATGGGTTTCATCCATTCTACCATTTTTTCGGCCGATCCTCCTTGAAATGTACTTATCAACGTATCTGGCATTGGATGAAACAAAAATGGGATATCTAAGTTATCGCAATGTTCCTTTAATCGCGTTGCTATAGCTGCTATTAGCATACTTTTTCCTGTCCCTGGGATACCATAGCCCATAAACACGGGCATAAACCCTCCAAGTTCTTGGAATGGGTTTTTCTTTGCCTCAAAATCGTAGCTTAACATACGTTCGGTTAATCGGCGTGCAAAATGTTTTGCATCGCGGTTACCTACTATTTGTTCAAACTGGATTTTGTTAAATTCTACACTTTTCGCTGCTCCTGCAAATACATTACTCCAACCAGAAATGGCAAAGTCTGTGTTTTCTAATTTATAGGTGCGATCTTCTATGGTTTCTGTGTATTCTAAACTGCTTTTACGTAGTTGAATTTCGTCTATTAACGCCTCAAAATAAACTACTGTAAAATCGATAACATCTTTATCGGACTTTATAATATCTGGATGCCCTAAATACTTATCGTAATAAAACAAACTACATGCGATACCTTTTAATGGTGATAAAAATGAGACTTCTGGAATACCAGCAAACTTTTGTTTCATCACACTTAAATCGTCTGAGGCATGTGGTTTTAGACTATGTAATATGTGATATGCTTTTGCAAATAACATAAATGCAGTAGCGGTATGCATTTTACTTTCAAACTCTCGTTTTCCGTTCGTATCTAAGGCCGATTTACGTTCATTTAAAGCAGATAAACCAGAGGCATCATAATAACTATCTCTTATCCATATGCCTAAAGTAATTCCCTCTTGAACGGCATATAAAGTTTGGTTTAAAAAAACAGGAATAGCTACAGAGTCTGGTAACAAACGCTTTTTTAATGCTAAAATAGTTTTAGATACTGAAGTGATTTCTGTTGCTCCGCTACCATTATTTGCTCTAGATAGAAACAATAAAATCGATTCCTGTTCGGCATCTTTATCTTTATTTTTTGCGCGTTGGCTTTGCTCCCATTGTACACTTTTTAAATAACCACTTGCTTCGTCACGAAGCATATCTAGTTCATTCTGTTTTATTGGGAAAGTTGAGTTGTGTTCCATGTTTTAAGTACTCAGTTTTCAGTTTTCAGTTTGCAGTCGCCTACTGTTGACTGTAGTTCTATTTTATTCCAAATTTATTTGGATTATTTATCATATAATTTAGAAGTTTACCTACTTCTTCACTTTTATCTTGTAATTCTAATTTTTTATCATTTGTAATATATTCGCAAGCCAAAGCAAAATCTAACCATAATTGAGTCTCTGAATTTTCACTATCTGCATCAGACAATTTACTTTTAAAATGCTTTACATATTGACGTTTCCTATAACCTTCAGCTATATTAGAGCAAACTGATCTGCTTGATCTAATGATTTGTGAGCTTAATCCATATGTTTCGGACTTAGGAAACAATTTAGTTAAATGAAAAATTTCCATTGCTAATTCAAATCCTTTTTGATACCCTAATAATGTTTTAAAACTCATTTTAAATTTTTACCCCAAATTTGCTTAACTCTAAACTGTCAATTGTTTACTATTTACTTTGTTCTGTATACTGCCTACTGAGTACTGCAAACTAAATACTACTTACTTCATCCTAAAATCGGCAATCTCAATAGGAGGTTTTGCTAACTTATTCATAATATCTGGGTTTTTATCATACAGTAATTGAATGATACGATGTGGCGCAAATATGTATTTACTCTTAAGCACTTCGCTCCATTTTTGTAAGGTCTGCTTTGAGAAATATCCGCCTTCTTTAAAGGTACTTCCCGAAAAGACTTCGTCTATTTTAAACGATAATGCGTAAGACTCTAAAGGGATTTCTTTTTTAGAAATACTTTCTAAGATAGTATGTGTTAATTTATTTTCATCCTTGGCAAATACATTATGAAATGGTCCTAAATCAATACGTTTTATTTGCTTAGGAAAAACATCTTTAAGCCGTTTATCTATACCGTAAGCCATGGTATCTAAAGCCATTTTTCTATCGGCAACAGTTTTTAAAACGTTGTATATCTCCTTTTTCTCTTTTTGTACATCTTTACCATCGTAATCAAAATACATAAAGCATATAAATGGCCTGTTTAAAGACACATCATAAAAACTCCAACTGGTCATATACTCTGTAGCAACACCTTCTGGGGTTTTTATTATTTTACCTTGTACAAAACGATTAAATATAAACTTTTGCTCTACCGAAGTATAATAAACTATGGACGCAGCTTGAAATAGTTTGTCTTTGCGTACAGGTTCTTTTTTTCGTAATAATCGTTCTAAAAACTCCTGTTGTAACTCGCTTACATCTTTTAGCTTATTAATGTAATTGTCACGTAATGACAGATCATTAAACAGATATCTAAATTCTAAATAATTAGGAAAGCCAGAATCTGTTAAATCTACTTTCATATTGTCTTCCTCATCATACATATATTTAATACGCATGGCTTCTATGGAATATAATAACAGGTCGCAATACTGCTTGAAAAACACCATTTCTTGTTCTGTACACAGAGCTTTTTTCTGTACACTAACGATAAGTTCTTTTAAAGCAAAATCTACTTTTTTATGATAAAAAACATACTGTTCTTTACTATCTAAAATTGCTGAATCTAATGGTGTTACAATATGATTTATGGACATTTTTTTAATTAAAAATGAATAATTAAAAATTTACAATTCTTACTCAAAGCCTTAAACGTTCTTGAATTTGCGTTAAGGATTGAACGGCCTGTTTGAGCTCCTCGCAGAGAGCGAGTAGAGAAAGCCTGCCCCCCGCTTTTGGGCGGGGTAACGCCTTCAAAATATATTATGATAATAAATCGTCGTCGCTTGCTTCTGGTTTTGGTTGCCCTTCTGGTTTCCCTGCATCTCCCGAAGGTTGGCTTGCGTCTGCTTTATAGTAATCCTCAAAAATTTCTTTCATATCAATACCATAGCGGTCTGCAAAATTCTTTTGAATCTCACTATCTTTCGCTCTAATTTCTTGTAATGCCTCTGCATAACTACCATAAACACCTTGCATAATTTTCTCATGTACTGGAATATTATCCATCATTTCCTGACGTGCCTTAGCACTTGCTGTATGCATAGATGCTAATGTTTCTCCTATATGTTCATCTGTTTTAACACCTAAATGCTCTAAAATAGCTGCAAATTCTTGGTCTGTTCGTGCTTTTAATGCCACTACATACCCATCGTAATATTTTAGTCGCTCTTCTGTATCACTTTTTAACTTAGCGCGATGTGTTTGTAAATTGCTACGTAACGAGGTTAACACTTTAATCGTTAAATTATGCTTGTGTACAAAACTATCTTTACTAGCGGCTAAAGTGGTGTATGCGTTTTTAAGACCTTCTAATTCTTCGACTTTTTGCTCTAACTCTGTTACCTTACGTATTGCTTCAGAATACTCGGTAGATTGTTTATCTGCAATATCTTCTAATTCTTGACGCGCTTGTTTTAATAAAGCATAGCGTTCTTCCAACTTAGCTTCTACTTCTTTTTTCTTCTCTAAAGCTTTGGTATGATTATTAGACGCTTCTACAATGGCATCTTTTAACTTCTCTTCAACTTCTTTTATTTCTGTTTCTCTGGTTTTTAAACGTGATACTGCTGCTTGCGATTTAAATGATAGTTCACTTAACAATGTTTGTACATCGGCAGTTTCTATACGCTCCTGAAACATTGCTTTTGCTTTATTGTCTGCTCCTGCTCTTACCTTTTCTGCTTCTTTCAAAGCAGCTTCAGCTTTGGCTATCTTACTTTTACGACCCCACAAATTATTCCACCATGTATCTGGCACTTTTTGCGCATCTTCTAACTCTATTCTTCCACGTTCTAATGCTTTTTGAGCATCGTCTATTACTTTTTGCTCGTCTGCATTTAACGAAGAGAAATTCTCGAAAATTATACCTACTTCGTCTTGATAATCTGTTAAGTCTTTTATTGCATCTAAAAGGGTAGTTCTATCCTTTTCTGCCATGTGAACAACATCATCTAAAGTGGCATTTAATATTTTTTGACGTACTTCTGGATCATCTTCTTGAGCTAATTTAGATTTCATAGTGTCAATGGCTTTTCCCCAATTAACATCTACTTTTTCTGCTTTTTCGTTTGTATTAGTTTCTAATAAATCAAAATCATCAGACATGGTATATTCTTGTGTTATAGTTGAACAATTTAATAAAGTAAGGCAATTTCGTTAAAAAAGATGACTTTTAAAATTTAATTCCCCTAAATTATATGTGTTATTTATTATGTAAATGTTACACATCCTAGATCAATCCTACAGCGTGTAGGATTTCACATCATTAACGAATGAGGTAAAACCGTTTTTTTATTAACAACCAAACTCCAAATTGTTCATAAATATGTGACATATTAAATTCATTTATAGATTATTAATTAAAAAAAAAATCTATATTTGACTCGCTATTAACTTAATCCCAAATACTAGAGATGTTTTATAAATGTCTGCACCTAATAGGTATTCCCTTATTAATAAGTCAAAGTCAAATTGTAGCTGTACTTACAGTAGTTGTTGTTTTCTTCTTAATACTATTAATTTTAGGTATTCGAAAATCTTATATTTTAAAGAAAGAAAACGACAACCTTTACAATACTAGCAACTTACAAAGCGATGATGATAATGAAACTTATAATGATTTTAGAAATGGCCATTTGTATGAAAACAAATAGAAAGCTATGCTAATTCTAATAATTCTATTACCTATACCAGCTGTATTAATCTATTTATTCTTAATAAATTCTGGAATTTACACAAAAACTCCTGTCCAAAAGAAAAGAGATATTATTTGTGAGTTTAACAAAAATAAACAAGCTATAGATCACATAGATATTCGTGATAATTACAAATTTAGGATCTGGTCACTTATACAACAAATAATCTCTGTTTACTAATCGCATCTAGAAACAAATTTTCTTTCCAATAATTATTTCTCTGTAAAACATACAATTTTAATGGCTGTAAAATAAAATCGCAAAAAATTGTATGATTTTTAAATGCATTGTATTTTCGGCACAATAAATGATTAGGGTTTCGTTATTAACACTAAAACAACTTACATGAGCATGAGGCGAATTATATTAGTTATTACAATTTTCCTAGGAACATTGATCGTAAAAGCACAAAATACTGCTGTAGTTTCTGGAGAGAAATTAGTATATACGGCTTCTTATAACATGTCTGGTATTCTTAATAACATTGCGCAGGTTACATTAGAAACTAGTAATGTAAAAACCTCTAAAGCGACTTTATTAAGATTAAAATGTACTGCTGCCACGTATAGTAAATGGGATAATTTCTTTAAAATTAGAGATCTCTATGAAAGTTACGTAAGTCCAAAAACGTTAAAACCCTACTTATACAAAAGAGAAATTAATGAAGGAGGCTACTATAAAGCAATGAAATATAAATACAGCCATAAAACAGGGACTGTAAGTTCTACACAAACCAAAAAAAATAATAGGGTTGAAAATAAAACAGTCTCTATAAATAAAGGAACTAAAGATATTGTTGCGACTTTGTATAAAATAAGACTTATTGATTATGAATCTATGCAAGTAGGTGCTAAAAAATCGTTTACTGTATTGTTTGATAGAAAACAAACTAAAGGGCAAATCACCTACTTAGGCAAAGAAACTATTAGCACAGCATTGGGCAAAAAAGCGTGTTACAAATTAGCCGTTAGTAGTGAATCTGCTGTAATAAAAGGTAATAGAGATAATTTATTGTGGCTCACTGCAGATACCAATAAAATAATGGTTTATGGAAAGTTTAAAATTCCTGTTGGAAATGGTGAATTAAAAATTAAATCTGCTACTGGACTAAAAAATTAAGCTTTATGAAACGATTATTTACAATTCTTGCAATCATTACCTCTATTTTAGCTATTATCCTATCTGTTTTACCTGTATCAAACCTTGCTATATTTCCTGGTATTGCTGCTTTAATATTTGGATTAGTGGCTTTCTACTTATCTAAACAGGCAGGTGAGGTTAAAAAAATAATTCAGTTTTCATTTTTTTTAACAATAATAGCCTTAGGACTTACTACTTACAAATCTATTTTCACAAAAACCGAAGTTACAAATACCGAAGAATTAATTAAAAAAGAGGCAGCCTCTAAAGAGGACGCCATTGAAGAATTAGAAGGACTTGATATAGATGATGAAGAGCTTGACATTGATGAAGGTGATATAGAGATCGAGTAACTTATTTAGTAATCATAATATTTTTCTACACCACAAATTTTTATTTAAACTTGATTATAAATCTCTTACTCATTTTATAAAATCGTAGTATCTTCACGTTCAACTTTTACCTGTTGAATAAACATTATAAATTATAATTAAGAAGATGAAAAAAGTTGTATTCTTATTAAGTATTTCAATATTAATTTTTTCCTGTAGTAGCTCTCAACGAAAGCAAAGTAAAGCTACTAATCCAAAACCATACGCAGAAACGATAACTTCCGGAGAACTTAAAGAGTTACTCTATGCCTATTCTTCAGATGATTTTGAAGGAAGAGCAACAGGCACTTCAGGCCAAAAAAAGGCGGTTGAGTTTATAAAAAAACACTATATAGATAATAAAATCCCTTCTCCTATAGCAGAGGATGATTACTTTCAAGAAATTCCAAAATCGTATTTTGGTACCACAATTGAGAATGATTCTGAAAACGTAATCGCTTATATAAAAGGGAGCGAAAAACCCGAAGAAGTTATTGTTATTTCTGCACATTTAGATCATATAGGTGTATCTAAAGATGGACAAATAAACAATGGTGCAGATGATGATGGTTCTGGTACTGTAGCTATATTAGAAATGGCTGAAGCATTTAAAAAAGCAGAAAAAGATGGCTTTGCACCTAAGCGATCTGTTGTATTTCTACATGTTACTGGTGAGGAAATGGGCCTATATGGCTCCAGATATTACGCCGATGAAGATCCTATTTTCCCTTTAAAGAAAACCGTTGTTAATTTAAATATTGATATGATAGGTAGAGTTGATGATAACCATAAAAACAATCCTAACTATGTTTATTTAATAGGTACAGACAGGTTAAGTAAAGAGTTACACGAGGTTTCTGAGACTACAAATAAAGCTTACGTAAATATAGATTTAGATTATACTTTTAATGATGAAAATGATCCTAATCGTTTTTATTACAGATCGGATCATTATAATTTTGCGAAACATAAAATTCCTGTGATTTTTTATTTTAACGGTGTTCATGAAGATTACCACAGACCAAGTGACACACCCGATAAAATTAATTATGAGCTTTTAGAAAAAAGAACTCAACTTATTTTTTACACAGCCTGGGAATTAGCCAACAGAGATAAACGCATTAAAGTTGACTAATGACTAATGACTAATGACTAATGACTAATGACTAATGACTAATGACTAATGACTAATGACTAATGACTAATGACTAA
>CANMLX010000039.1 GCA_947498845.1 uncultured Flavobacteriaceae bacterium
TTGAATAGTAACTATACATTGTCTTTTGTTTCAGATGATTTAAGCATTACAGCAAAAGCCATTGAAGTTACTGCAGACGCTAAGTCTAAAGTATATGGCGATGCAGATCCAGCATTAACCTATCAAATTACTTCTGGTAGTTTAGTAGGAAGTGATGCTTTTACAGGAAGTATCTCAAGAGTAACAGGAGACAATGTAGGAGATTATGCGATTAATCAAGGCACTTTAGCATTGAATAGTAACTATACGCTATCTTTTGTTTCTGATGATTTAAGTATTATAGCAAGAGCTATTGAAGTAACTGCTGATGCTAAGTCTAAAACCTATGGAGATTCAGATCCAGCATTAACCTATCAAATTACTTCTGGTAGTTTAGTAGGCAGTGATGCCTTTACTGGAAGTTTAACAAGAACTGCTGGTGAAACTGTGGGTACTTATGCTATAAACCAAGGCTCTTTAGCCTTAAACAGCAACTATACCATATCTTTTATTTCTGATGATTTAAGTATTACAGCTAAGGTTATTGAAATAACTGCAGATGCTAAGTCTAAAACCTATGGAGATTCAGATCCTGCGTTAACCTATCAAATTACCTCAGGTAGTTTAGTAGGCAGTGATGCATTTACAGGTGTATTAACAAGAGCGGTAGGAGAAAGTATAGGAACTTACGCTATTACTCAAGGCACTTTAGGAATCAACTCAAATTACGCAATAACATTTGTATCTAATACTCTTGAAATTACAAAAGCCACGGCCGGAGTAGTTATTAATAACCTAACGCAGGTATATGATGGTACTGCAAAACAAGTTTCAATAGAAACTACTCCAAACGGGTTAATGGTTGACATAACTTATAACGGAGGAACAACACGACCAACTAATGTTGGGAATTATATTGTAGTAGCGACTATTAATGATACCAATTACCTAGGAACAGCTACTGAAACCTTAAACATTAGTAAAGCAGATCAAGCTATTACTTTTGGGGCTTTAACAGCAGCAACTTATGGGGATGCTGACCTTAGCTTAACAGCTACGGCTTCATCAGGTTTAACAGTAAGTTATTCAAGTTCTAATACAGCTGTAGCTACAGTTTCTGGAAATACAGTAACTATTGTTGGAGTAGGTGTTGCGACGATTACAGCAAACCAAGCAGGAGATACTAATTATAATGCTGCCAGTGCCGTTTCACAAGTATTGGTAGTTAATAAGAAAGCGCTAGAAGTAACACCTGTTGTAACTAGTATTGAATATGGTTTACTTTTAGATCAATCAGGAACAGTACCATTAAAGGTAACTGGTTTTGTAAATGGAGATGATAGTAGTACATTAATTCCAGTTGGAGGAGGGTATAGAGTAGCGTATCATGAAGGAGCATTTGTTGGAGCTCCTAGAAATATTGGTAGGTATACAAATGGCGCTAGAGTTAGCGAAAGTGGGGCAACTCCATATAGAACACATCCTAATTATAGATATAAGTATCCGTATGTACCTATAGAAATTGTACCAAGAGAGGTTACAGTTACAGCTAATAACAATCAATCTAAAGTTTATGGAACTACTGATCCAGTATTAACTTATACTCTTACGCCATTACCAGTTAGTAATAATCCAATAGGAACACTTTATAACGTTAGCACATTTGCTTTATCAGGAGACTTAACAAGAATTGCAGGAGACAATGTTGGCACCTATACAATTAACCAAGGGACTTTAGAGGCTACTACGGCAAATTATAACGTAAATTTTGTTTCTAATGATTTTGAAATTACTCCAAGATCAATTGAAGTCACTGCAGGTGCAAAAAGTAAAGAATACGGTAATTCAGATCCAGCATTCACGTATCAAATTACTTCGGGTAGCTTAGTGGGAAGTGATACGTTTACAGGTGCTTTAACCAGAGTTGTAGGAGAAGATGTTGGTGCTTACGCTATCAATCAAGGAACTTTAACATTAAGTAGTAATTATACATTGAGTTATGCAGCCAATAATTTAAATATAAGTAAAAGAGGTATTATTGTTTCGGCGGATAGTAAAACGAAAATCTATGGAGAGACAGATCCTCTTTTAACCTATAGTATTATAGCAGGGAGTGTGGCAGATGGCGATGTATTTAGTGGTGCACCTACTCGTGTTTCAGGAGAACATGTAGGGAGCTATAGAATAAATCAAGGCACTTTAAGTCTAGGTACTAATTATACAATGATCTTTAATCCAAGTACTGTTAATATCACTCCAAAACCTATAGAAGTTACTGCTGAGGTGGCTTCCAAGCGCTATGGAGATACAGATCCAACATTTACTTATCAAGTTACTTCTGGAAATTTAGAAGGCAATGATATGTTAACAGGAGACTTAGATAGAGTAGCAGGGGAAGCTGTAGGTACGTATGCTATTAATCAAGGGACTTTAGCTAATGGTAACTATGCGATAACTTTTGTAGGAAATGCTTTAACCATAACTAAAAGAACGTTACTTGTTAGAGCTATTAGTCTGTCAAAAATATATGGAGCTGTTGATCCTGTATTGACTTATAGCCTTCTTCCAACATTTACATTGGTTTCAGGAGATGCATTTTCAGGAGAATTGGAAAGAGTTGCAGGAGAAGATGTTGGTAGGTATACGATTAATCAAGGGACTTTAACAGCAGGACCTAATTATGATCTTAGCTTTATTTCATTAGACTTCACAATTAATGAAAGACCTATAGAAGTAACAGCCAACGCTCAATCTAAAGCTTATGGAGACACAGACCCTGCATTAACCTATCAAATTACTTCAGGAAGTTTAGTAGGTAGTGATGTGTTTACAGGAGCATTAACAAGAGTTACAGGAGAAACTGTTGGAGACTATGCCATTAATCAAGGAGCTTTAACTCTAAACAGTAACTATGCACTATCATTTGTATCAAATGATTTAAGTATAACAAAAAGAACAGTTGAGGTAACTGCGGATGCTCAATCTAAAGTTTATGGAGACACAGATCCTTCGTTAACCTATCAAATCACTTCAGGAAGTTTAGTAGGGAGTGATGCGTTTACAGGAGCATTAACAAGAGTTGCAGGAGAAACTGTTGATGATTATGCCATTAATCAAGGGACTTTAGCCTTAAATGATAATTATACTATTACTTATGTTAGTATGGATTTAGCGATTACAAAAGCGAATCAAGTTATCACTTTTAATGCTTTAGCAGATAGAAATTTAGGAGATGCTCCTTTTGAATTAATAGCAAGTTCTAACTCTGGATTGGGAATTACTTATACGAGTTCAGATGAGACCATTGCTACTATATCTGGAACTACTGTTTCTATTTTAAAAGCAGGTAGTGTAATGATAACTGCTTCACAAGCGGGTAATAGTAATTTTAATAGGGCATCTAGTGTTTTTCAAATTCTGGTGGTGAATGGAACCACTTTAGGCGTTGAAGAAATTAATAACGATAAACTTAGCTTTAAAGTGTATCCTAATCCTGTAGAAGACGCGTTAAAGGTTACTGCCAATTACGAGATACAAAACATTCAAATAATTAGTATAACAGGCGTGGTTTTAAAAACTATAAAAGATTATGATATTAAAAGATCAATCTTTGTTTCTAATTTACCCAATGCGGTGTATATCATTCAAATAACAACTAAAGATGGTGAAAAAGCATTAAAACGATTTATTAAACAATAACGTTTATTTTTTTAGTGGATTTAAACCCTTTAATCTTAATTTAGATTAAGGGGTTTTTATTTTTTAATGTTATGCCATAGTTACAAACACCCCGTTTTCAGGGGGGGAAATACCTATTGGAATTAATACCTTTGTTTATAGCCAAATTAATATCTTTGTTTGTGACCAAATTAATTTTCCGATACTTTTTTATTAGCATATTAGGATATTCCCATTGGGTTTCAGGGCAAAGTGATTCTAAATCTCTTGGAGAAATTCCAAAAGAAATCACCATTGAAGAACTGGAGAATAAATCAATGGAAGAAGCATTCGAATGGTTTAATAATAAGGAATATAAAAAAGCTTATAAGAGGGCGCATCAACTGCGAAAATCTTTAAAAACAGGAAGGGCTCTTAATAATAGTTATCTACTCTTGGCTTATCACTTTAGAAATCAAACTCTAATAGATTCTTCTAATTTTTATGTTGATAAAATCTTAAAGCATAACTACATTGGTAATGATTCAATAAAAACCAAATTTAGATCTACCGCTTATAATATTCTTGGGGTTAACTACAAAAATCAAGGCTTATACGATGAAAGTAGAAAATGGCATCTAAAGGGAATAGAAGCAGCAGAAAAATACAATGAAAAAGATATGTATTACACAAATACATACGGACTGGCGTTAAATTATAGTGAAGCTGGAGAACATGGAAAAGCTTTAAAGCTCTTCAAAGAATGTATTAATTATAAAGATGATAGTGAAATAGTTTTTGGGAGTTATATTAATATAGGTATGATTTATTCAGACCTAGAAGATTATGTAACAGCAGAAAAGTACTTGATGAAAGGAAAACAACTAAGTCAAAAACAGAACAATCAAAGTGCTTTAGCTGTTATACTACTTAACCAAGGTGTTAACGCACAAACTCAAGGTCATTATGACGAGGCCATTAAGCTATATGAAGACGTTATTGAAATTAGTAGTAAAATTAACTTACGTCGAATAGAGCTAATAGGGAGAATGAACATTGGTAGTGTGTATACAGATATAAAGAACTATAAAAATGCAGAACTAATATACAGCTCAGCACTACATAATGCTGTAGAATTGGGCTTGTTTAAGCAGCAACTAAATATTTTTGAAAACCTAAAGCGCATTGCCATTATACAAGGAAATTATAAAAACGCATTCAAGCACCTGTCACAATATTTTGCTGTTAAAGACTCCATTGTAAAACTGCAAAAAATTAAAGAAATTAATGAATTAGAGGTGCAGTATGAAACCTTAAAAAAAGAAAAAGAGATCAAAATATTAAAAATTCAAAATGCAAATAGAGACCTTAAAGTAAAAAACCAACAAGAAGCTATCAAAAACTTAACATTAGAGCAGGAGATAGAAAAGAAAGAGAATGAAAATCAAATTTTAGCCTTTGAAAATATTTCAGAAAAAAGGGTTAATGAAATTAGTCTTCTAAAGAAAAATCAGGAAATTAAAGACACAGAATTAGATCGACAAAAAAGTATTAAAAATACTATTCTCTACTCTTTTCTCATCGTACTTATTCCTGTTATTGGATTGTTGATTATTTATTATCAAAAACTCCAAACACAAAGTGAACTTAATAAAAAGCAACAAGAAGTCACAGAACAAAAGATTAACGGATTACTAAAAGATCAAGAACTTGAAGTAATTAAAGCGTCTATCCAAGGACAGGACAAAGAACGAAAAAGAATAGCCCAGGAGTTGCATGATAGTATTGGAGGCAATCTTGCGGCAATAAAACTTCAGATTAGCAATTCTAAAATAAGTAACACCTCTTTTTTACAAAGTATTAATAAACAATTAGATGATACCTACCATCAGGTAAGAAGCTTATCACATACTTTGATTCCAAAAAAATTCGCAAAAAATCATTTCTGTGATGTACTTGAAGAATACCTTAATAATATTGGAAATGGTACCGGTTTACAAGTGTCTTTTCAAGCATATCCACGAAACAAAATCGATGATATAAATCAAAATACTAAACTCGAAATCTTTAAAGTAATACAGGAGCTTATTACTAATACCATTAAACACGCAAAAGCCACATCAATGGATTTACAGCTTAATTTATTAGATACCAATTTAAACATTTTATTTGAAGATAACGGATTAGGGTTTGATGTTAACAATTTTCATGAGGGTATTGGTTATAGCAATATAAAAAACAGATTACAAGGGATGAAGGGTGAACTAAACATTGACTCTAGAAAAAATAGAGGAACTATTATTAATATAGAAATTACTAACCTATAAACTAAATTACATGAAACATAATATAATTATAGTTGATGACCATAAAATGTTTTTAGATGGAGTGTTAAGTATTTTAAGAAATGAAATTGATTATAACATTCTTTTGGCAGCAAGCAATGGTAAACAAATTATAAAGTATCTCGATATAAATAAAGAAGAAAAAGTAGACCTCATTATAACAGATATTTCTATGCCCGAAATGGATGGGATAGCATTAAATAAATTATTAAAAGAACGCAATAGAAGTATAAAAACTCTAGTGGTAAGTATGCATAGTGATCCAGATAAGATAGATACTTTAATAGAACATAATGTAGATGGTTACGTCCCAAAAAATGCAGAAAAAGAAGAGTTATTAAAAGCAATCAAAACCATATTGAATGGAGATAAATATTTTTCTAGAGAAATAAAAGATATTTTTATTGAAAATAAACTATCCAAAAAGAAAGCACAAGAAGTAAAATTAACACAAAGAGAAATAGATGTAATTTCACTTATTGCTCAAGAGTTTACTACTCAAGAAATTGCTGACCAGCTATATTTAAGTAAGCATACTATAGAAAGTTACAGGAAAAACCTTATAGCTAAATTAAACGTACGTAATCTTGCAGGATTAACCAAGTATGCACTTAAAATGAAATATATAGAGCATTAAAAAATAATACCAATTTTGTTATAAAATGAGGTATAAATAATTTGAGTTATTTTACAGGAGTTCAAAAGCATAAAAATCAAGCATAGCCTAGCTACGGTTTATTTTTTTAATGTAGAAATCATGTAAAAGGAACGAATTATATGTCGCATTTTATGGTAGAATTGGTATAATACTTCATAATATTCAACATTAGTTTGAATCCATTCCTCTGTTTTTAAACGATTAATTGAAGCTTTAATAAAGTATCCTACATCTTTTTTCAAAATAAAATCCAATCTGTTTTTGTGCATCACCAAAAACCGTGATTTAAAGAACCATATAACCCCCTGTTTTCAGGGGAGGGTTTTTTACTGAAAAGGGTGTTTTTCTCGAGAGTAATCTACCGCATCTTTGTACTGTAATTCTGAAGAAATGATATGAAGTATATCTATACGAAATACTATTTTAAAGAATACACAACAACTAATTATTAACCCTTTAAATTAAATAGATTATGACTTGGGGAATAACATTGATTTTATTAAGTATTATTGCGGTACCTTCTTTATTACTTGCAAAAAAGCCAAATGCGAAAGAATTATTAGAAAAGATTGAACCTTATCAAGGTTGGATTGGATTAGTATTCTGCTTTTGGGGCGTGTGGGGGATTATTTCTGCTGTGCTAAACATAGGATGGCTTAGTACACATCCTATTTGGTGGATCACTCTTTTAGCAGGAAACGTAGTTGAAGCTATTCTAGGCTTTATGCTTGGTTTTGGACTAATTAACAAATTTTTCTTATCAAAAAGTGAGGCTGCTAAGGAAAAAGCTGTACGTCTAAGAGAGAAACTAGCACCTAAACAAGGTAAACTTGGAATTCTAGGACTTATAGTGGGGGTATGGATGATCGTGGCGTCTTTCTTATTTATTTAAATCCTTTTAAATACATTTTACTCATTAAGATAAATAATCAATTATTAATATTTTAAACCTTAAAAATGAAAACAAAAATTTTAATTGCTCTAGCTATTTTAGCTTTTGGAAGTAATAGCACAACTCATGCTCAAAAACTAAAAAAATTTGGGAGTTCTGTAGAAAAAAAGATAGGACCAAAAACCATCAAAGTACCTTATACAGATGTTGTTTCGTATTTGGGATATGCTGCACCAGGGAATGAAGATGAGGTGAAAAATGGTAAAAAGTTTTATTACATCTATGTATGGGTACCAGCAGTAGCACCAGAATTAGGTGTTAGAATGATGTCTCCTGTTGGAAAAACGAAAATAAAAGGCGCTACATCGTCTAAAGCCTATGAAGATAATGCAGGTTCTAAAGATTACTTTGATACTTATGTGACTCTAGAAAGATCAGATATTATAAGCAAAGACAATATAAGTGAAGCTGCAGTGAAAAGTGCTAACTGGGTAATACTAAAACGTAATGATGACAGTGGAGAAATGCCAAAACAACCAAGTGGAAGCACCTATAATTCGCTGTTAAGATACAAAAGTCAAGCTGGCGATCCTTTAAAAGCACTTACAGTTGGATTGTATAGAATTGGTTTTACTACATATAAAAGAGGAGAAGTAAAAGGAACGTTCTTAGCGCAGGTAGCTGCCCCTATTAAGTTACCAGGTGTGGTAATGGCAAAAACAATTGTTGATTTAAAGAAGGGGTTGTAATATCATGATCATATGATTGACTAATTCTAATTAGCCCTTATGTTTTTCCCTCATTACATGGGGGGCTATGTATTGTCATTTACAGATAAAAATTTCACATTTAGTTATGATCTAGAGGGTAGGTGATATATATATTGAAAACAAGCGGTAGTGTGCTGTATAGATGCCTCTATGCTTATCGATGTTTTAATAAAACTCTGGAAGATAAGGTGGAGGTGTCTTGTTTTTTAATGTTGCTAAAACATAGTAATAAATAAAATAATTTAATAATATCAATAAATTTATTAGTTGTTTATTTTAAAACACATTAAAAATAATAAGACCATAAATAACAAAGCGTAATAATCTTAAGGAACCGTAAAGCACTACGTTTTTAAAAGGAAATTTAATAATACCAGCAGCTATACAAGCCATAGAAAAGGGGAGTGGTAGCAAGGCGCCAACAATAATTAAAAAACCACCCCATTTTTTTGAATTTTTTAGCTGTTTTTCCATTTTTACTTCTAAGTATCGATGTACAGAAGGTATTTTTGTGGCACTGCGCCCTATCCAATAGGATAACAAGCCACCAATATAAGATAGTACAGCTAATATGCTTAGATATATCCATGGTTGGTTCATTTTACCAGACCAGGCAATGAAAATCTCAGGAGGCACTAAACCTAATAACGTTTCAGAAACAAAAAAGAATAGTAAAACACCATAAACAGGTAATACCTCTGTGAGCTTTACTAATGCTTTATTAATATCAAAAAAATAATTTACAGCATATATGGCAATAACAATAGCTATAATATAGGGAAGTGCCTTTTTAACAGCTTGCCAAACAAATTTGTAAAAACCAGTATAGCTGTAATATTGGTGTAACAGCTTTAACCGCGATTTTTCGTTTTTAGTTTTTGGTTTGGGCTTCATTGAGAGCAATTTAGAGCCTGCAAATATACACTTGATTTATATATTACTAAAGTGTTGTGTTGCTATTAACATAATATTATGATAATAAATAAAGATGGTAGAAGCAAAAGATAAAAAGATTGTTATGTTATGGCGTTTAAGTAAAAACTTTATATTTATAATAATAGAAGCTTTAATAGCACTTTGTTATCTATAACTAATTGATTTTTTTGTAATTACAATATTTGAAATTTATTTTTTTTATTATGATCTTAATTTTGTATACAAAAATTTTTATACATTTGGCGAAACCTTAAATCATAAAATATGATGAAAAAACTACTTTTGTTGGCTTTTCTAACTTGCATATTTAATAGTTATGCACAAGATATTTCAATAGATAATGTTACAGTTAGTCCTGTTACTTGTAATGGACAGCAAGATGGTAGCATTTCTTTTTCAGTATCAAATTTCACAAATACGTATCAATACACTATTAATAATGGTACTCCAGTAACAGCACAATCGTCTGCTATTGTTGAGTTAACAAATCTAGTTATAGGAGAATATACTATTGAAGTAATGGATGAAACTACTAATGTTTTAGATACAGTATTAGTTACTGTTACTGGTCCAGAAGTTCTAACAATAACAACTACAGCAGTTAACATTAGTTGCTTTGGAGATAATGGAGAGCTTATTGTTGATGTAACAGGAGGATTACCTCCTTATTTATACAGTATAAATGGAGGCGTTAATCAAACTTCAAATATATTTCCAGGATTAAACCCTGATAACTACATGGTTACAGTGCAAGATAGTAATGCTTGTATAGCTGTATCTCCAATCATAGTGATTACAGAGCCTGAAGCATTAACTTTGAATCTAATATCGACCGAGGCTACTTGCAATGGAAATGGGAGTATTACTTTAGAGGCTACAGGAGGAGTAGCTCCTTACGAATATAAAATAGACGGAGTCACTAATTATCAAACTTCAAATGATTTTGTAGTGGTCGAATCTGGGGAATATACAGTCTCTGTTAGAGATGCAAATGCCTGTATTGAACAACTGTCTGTAGTTGTAGAAATACCAGATATTTTAAATGCTACGACAAATGTTAATGGTGTTTTATGTTCTGGCGATAGTAATGGAGAGATTGTTGTTAATGTTACTGGAGGTGTAGCTCCATATAGCTATAGACTTGATGATAATACAAGCACTTCTACAAATGATGACTTTTTTGTGTTTTCTAATTTACAATCTGGCAGTTATAATGTATATGTTGAGGATAGCAATTTATGTATTTATCAACTAGCTGTAAATATTGTAGAGCCAAGTGTTTTAACAATAACAACGACAACAGTAGTTGATGTTAGTTGTTTTGGAGATAATAATGGACAGCTTGTTGTAGATAATGTCGTAGGAGGATTGCCTCCTTATCTATACAGTATAAATGGAGGTGATTATCAAGCTTCAAATGTGTTTGCAGAGCTAATTCCGGGTGAATATACAGTTACAGTACAAGATGTAAATGCTTGTCTAGTAACATCTCCCGGAGTAGTGATCACAGAGCCAGAAGCATTAATAGCTACTATAGAAGAAGTTATAGACTCTGGAGATGAGCCTAGTGGAAAAATAACCATCAATACAATTGGAGGGGTACCGCCTTACACATATAGTCTGGATAATATAACCTATACAGCTAGTAATATTATTACAGATGTAGCGGCTGGTAATTATGATCTATTTGTAAGAGATGCTAATAACTGTTTTGTTACACAGCAAATTACTATTGGCCAGATTAGTATAGATAATACAGTTAGCATTAGTAGTGGGAATCAATTAGGAGCAACTTTTACAGGAGCTAACAGTTACCAATGGATTAATGTGGATACCAATACCAGAATTCCTGGTGCAACTAATAGTACTTATACGCCTACCGTGTCTGGAAACTATCAGGTAGAAATGACTATTGATGATGGAGCAACCACTAAAGCAACGTTATCAAAAACAGGAAAATCGAGCAGTATAAGGGCTTTACAAACGGTATTATCCCCTGTGATTGAAGTTAACTTAGCATTATCTACTGATGATATAGATGCTAATAGTATCAAAATATACCCTAATCCTGTTAGAGATTACATTTCTATATCTCATACCTTTACAGATAAAACATATCGTATATATAATCTTTTAGGTAGTGAAGTTGTTAATGGTAAAACGGTCCAAAAGTTAGATGTGTCTGCTTTATCAAATGGGATTTATGTTTTACAAATAGAAGGTTATAAACCAAAGCGATTTATTAAAGAATAAATTAAAATAAGTCTTTATAAACTAAAATAGCCCTTAGAATTAAGGGCTATTTTTTATTCTATAATGTTGTTTTAACTTAATAAAAATGCTTTTAATTCCTCATAAGTAGTAATTTTAATAGAGGTCTTTTCTTTGCCCATAACCGATTGGATTTGTTTTGGTAATGGTTGTTCTTCCTTGATCACCTCTTCAACAACATCTAAAAATTTTGTTGGATGAGCAGTTTCCAAAAACACACAATGCGCATCTGGATTATCTTGTAAATAGGCTTTACATCCTAAATAGCCTACAGCTCCATGTGGATCGGCTACATAATTGTAGTCATTGTAAATTTCTAATAAGGCTTCTTTTGTTGCTTCATCTGTAAAGCTATAAGAAGATACATTATCTTTTAAGGTTTCGAACTTATTTTTATAAATCTCTTGTATACGAATAAAGTTACTTGGCGCTCCAACATCCATAGCATTACTTATGGTTTGAATGGATGGTTTAGGTTCGTATAGTTGAGATTGTAAATATCTAGTTACTACGTTGTTTAGGTTGTTAGATGCAACAAAATGTTTAACGGGTAGCCCTAGTTGTTGAGCCATCATGCCTGCACATACATTCCCAAAATTACCACTAGGTACAGAAAATACAATATTATCGTATTTTTTATGTAATTGCTTATAAGCAAACATAAAGTAAAAGAGCTGTGGTAACCAACGCGCTACATTTATAGAGTTAGCAGAAGTTAACTGCATTTTACTGGTTAACGCATCATCTAAAAAAGCAGTTTTAACCATGGCTTGACAATCATCGAACACACCATCAACTTCCAAGGCAGTAATATTTTGACCAAGCGTTGTTAATTGTTTTTCTTGAATATCACTTACTTTTCCGCTAGGATATAGAATAACAACATTAACGCCTTTAACGCCTAAAAACCCATTAGCTACTGCGCCTCCCGTATCACCAGAGGTAGCAACTAATACCGTAACTTCTTTATCGTTGTTGCGATTAAAATAACCTAAACAACGCGCCATAAAACGCGCACCAACATCTTTAAAAGCCATGGTCGGGCCATGGAATAACTCTAAGGTAGAGATATTATCATTTAGCTTTACAACAGGGAAATCAAAAGACAATGTTTCTTCAACAATTGTTTTTAATATGTCTTCTGGAATTTCAGGAGACACAAATTGTTTAATAGCTTCAAAAGCAATTTGTGAATACGATAAATCGTCTATATTTTTAAAAAAGTCTTCAGGTAAAGGCGTAATACTTTCAGGGAAGTATAAGCCCTTATCTGGTGCCAATCCTTTAATGACTGCATTTTTAAATGTTGAGTTTGGGGCTTTATGATTAAGTGAATAGTAGTTCATGGTTGTTTTTTTATGACGGAAGACCGAAGACAGATGACCATAGTCAAGCTTCGGTAATATTATTTAATGTTTTTTCTAAATGCTAACATCATGTTCATTAAATGATGAGCTTCGTTATAAAATTTAATAAAATTAGTTTTAGATATATAATTTCTTTTTTCAGCTTTAAATAAACACGTTACTACTTCTGCTAATGAGCGAATAGAATAACCTATAAATTTTCTCTGTTCTGGGTTTGATTGACCAATGGAACCTTCTGATATATTTAAGGCTATTGAATCTGAAGCTCTACGAATTTGACTTGATAAATTAAACCTTTCTTTATCAGGAAAAGAATCTGCTATTTTGTCAATTTCTTCTCCAAAACCCATTGCCTTTTGCCAAATAATTAGTTTTTCAAATTTAAATTTGCCTAAAATATCGTTTTGGTCTTTGGTCATAAGTCATTGGTCTTAATCATTAATTATTTTAACCCCTTTAGTATTAATTTTAGATACATGAATATCAAAATTTATCCCAGAATTCCCATAAATATCGTGCATTACTTTTTTTGTGGTTTCAGCTTGCTTTAACCCTTTATTTAAAGAGAAAATAGAAGGTCCAGAACCAGAAATACCAGCGCCTAAAGCACCATTTTTAATAACGGCATTTTTAACTTCGTTAAAGTGTGGGATGAGTTTACTTCTATAAGGCTCAACAATAACATCATTTAGAGCACTACCAATGAGTTGGTAATTACTTGTGTGTAATGCGTGTATTAAACTTCCTAAATTTGCCCATTGTGTAATGGCGTTTTTTAGAGGGACTTTATTAGGTAAAAGGCCTCTGGATTCTGACGTTTTAATTTCTATTTGCGGATGAATTATTGTGGCATATAAGTCCTTAGGTGATGGTAGCTCTAATATGTGTAAAGGCGCTACACTTTTAGCTAATACAAAGCCTCCAAAAATGGCAGGACCAATATTGTCTGCATGCTCGCATTTACTAATAAAGGATTCACCTTTCATAGCAAACTCAGTAAGTTGTGTTTTGTTAAAAGGTCTGTTTAAAAGTTCGTTCATACCAAAAACACTCCCAACAGCACTAGCTGCACTGCTTCCGATACCACTTCCTGGTTTAATTTTTTTATAAATCTCTATTTCAAAACCAAAATCTATATCTAAAGCATCATACATTGCTAATGCAGATATACCTGCTACGTTTAATTCGGCCTCATAAGGAAGATCAAAACCTTCAATATGTGTTATACGAATGCCTTTTTGGTCTACTTTTCTAATGACCATTTCATCGCCAACATTGTCTAGGCAAAATCCCATGACATCAAATCCGCAGGATACATTCGCCACAGTAGCTGGAGAAAATAATTTTATTTCGTTCATGCTATCAATTAAATATTTTTCGGCTGCACTAGAGCAGGAAATAGAACTCTCTTTATGTAATTCCATTTTAATTAATCGTTACCTAACCTTATAATATCGGCAAACAATCCAGAAGCCGTAACATCTGCGCCAGCGCCAGCGCCCTTAATAATCATAGGTTGTTGTGCATAGCGTTCTGTATAAAACATAACAATGTTGTCGCTTCCTTCTAAATTATAAAACGGATGTCCTTCTGGTATTTCTTGTAAACTTACACTAGCCTTACCATTATCAAATTTAGCGACATATTTTAACTGACAGTTATTTGCTTTTGCAGACGTATATAAACTTTGATAATGTGCTTCATCGGCTATTAGCGTTTTGTAGAAGTCGTCAACAGAATCGCTTTCCAAACCAGCAGGGGATAGGAAAGGTGTATTTTTAATGTCTTCCAAGTTCATTTCTACACCGCTTTCTCTGGCTAAGATTAATATTTTACGAGCTACATCAACACCACTTAAATCAATTCTAGGATCTGGTTCTGTGTACCCTTCGGCAGCAGCTTGTTTTACAACATCGTAAAACTTAGTGGAATCGTTAAAATTATTGAATACAAAGTTTAAGCTTCCTGATAAAACAGCTTGAATAGAAGTGATTTTATCTCCCGAAGCTACTAAATTATTTAGTGTGTCTATAACCGGTAAACCAGCACCAACATTAGTTTCAAATAAGAAAGGTGCGTTATATTTTAACGATAAACGTTTGAGTTCTTTGTAATTACTAAAATCACTTGAGCAAGCAATTTTGTTACAAGCAACTATAGCTATGCTATTGCGTAAATAGTTGGCATATAATTCGGAAACCTCTTTATTAGCAGTAACATCAACAAAAATACTATTGCGTAAATTCAATGCTTTTGCGTTTTCGAAAAAGCCTTCTAAAGATGCTTTTTGTGCACTGTTAGCAAGTTGCGCTTTCCATAAACTTAAGTCTATGCCTTTTTCATTAAAAACCATAGTTCTTGAATTTGAAAGACCAGCTACACGTAAGTTTATTTTAAGATTTTCTTTTAAATAATGCGCTTGTTGTTTTATTTGCTCAACGAGACGTTCTCCAACATTACCAACGCCAGTAATAAATACATTTAGTTGCTTTGTGATGTCTTCAAAAAACACTTCATGTAATGTGTTTAATGCTTTTTTTACATCACTTTCTTCAATAACGATAGAAATATTCTTTTCTGAAGCGCCTTGAGCAATGGCTCTAATGTTAATATTGTTTCTTCCTAGTGCACTAAACATTTTACCGCTTATACCTTGGTGATTTTTCATATTATCACCAACAAGGGCAACAATAGAAAGGTTTGTTTCTACCAGTATTGGGTCAATTTTATTTAAGGCAATTTCGTTTTCAAATGTAATATCAATTGCAGTTTTTGCTATTTCAACATCTTTTTCTTCAATGCCTAAACAAATAGAATGTTCAGACGATGCTTGTGTAATTAAAATTACATTTACTTTTTCCTGTGATAAGGTTTCAAACAAACGTTTAGAAAAACCAGGTATACCAACCATGCCACTGCCTTGAAGCGTTAACAAAGCAATGTTAGAAATATTACTAATCCCTTTTACTGGAGTAGTAGAAATGTCTGCATTATTTGAAATAATGGTTCCTGTTGCTTCTGGAGCCATTGTGTTTTTTATATGAATAGGGATTTCTAGATCCAATACAGGCTGCACAGTAGGAGGGTATAATACTTTAGCTCCAAAATGAGATAATTCCATAGCTTCCTGATACGAAATAGTAGCGATTGGGTAGGCTTGTTTTACCAATTTTGGATTAGTAGTATACATACCACTTACATCTGTCCAAATCTCTAATTGTTCTACTTGTAAAGCAGCTGCAACAATAGCAGCAGTAAAGTCTGATCCTCCACGACCTAAAGTTGTTTTTTCTCCGTTTGAAGAACTTGCTATAAATCCGGGAAGCACAGTAATTTGTTGTTTTGAATTGTTAAAGTAAGACTTTATATTTTTGTTTGTAACATCGTAATCTACTTCGGCTTTGGTAAAGTTAGAATTAGTTATTATTAATTCCTGAGAATTTTTACGTTTAGCAGAAAACAATCTGTTTTTCATTGTTTCTGCTATGATAAATGACGATAATAATTCTCCAAAACTCACTAATTTATCTGATGTTTTTGGCGATAATTCATTAATCAAATAAATGCCTTCTAATAGACTTTTTAATGCCTCAAGTTGTTCCTCTACATAGGTTAAAATAGAAGTGGCATTATCTGGATTTAATTCTTTAACAATGTTAAAGTGAATGTCTTTAATAGTAGCGAATGTATCTTTAAAATCTACATCTTTATTTTGTGCTTGGGCTCCTGCTAACAATAGTTTATCTGTAATACCTCCAACAGCAGAAACTACACAAGTAACTGTGCTGTTTTTTACATAGGATTCTAAGATACTTATAACTTTATTTATGTTTTTTGAAGAACCTACAGAAGTTCCTCCAAATTTTAAAACCTTCATGTTTTAATGAAATTGATAGTTAAAATAATATTTTAAATATTGTAATTGTAAAAAATTACAAAGATAGCCTGAAGAATATATAATTAGCAACCCCAAAGGGTTGTAGTATTAATTGTTGTAGCATAAATAGTTACATTTCTCTTTGAAGAAAAAGAGATGAACTGCGATATATTTAGGCTTGAATAATTCATTATAATTATATAATACCTGCCAAAAGTATTACATTTAGCCAAATAAAAAAACTAAAACATTTTTTTTGTAGTATTCTTATGAACATTTCGTTTTTGTTTAAAAAAAAAGACTTTAAACATTTAGAATTATAAAATCAATAATGCGTTAGTTTGTAAGTTTAGAATGTAATAGTATATTAATTAGAGAAGTACAAGATATATAACCCATGAAATTATTTTCGAAAGAGCAAATTTATAAGGGCGATGCATTAACAGCCCAACGCCAAGATATAACCTCAACAGACTTAATGGAGCGTGCTGGGATTCAAATTTTTAATTGGATGCATATGCGCATGCAAGGGGCTCAAGTACCCATTCATATATTTTGTGGTATTGGGAATAATGGTGGAGATGGATTGGTTTTGGCGCGTCATTTAATTACTCACGGCTATAATGTAAATACTTATATAATTAATTATAGTGATAAACGTTCTAAAGATTTCTTGATTAATTACGATCGTATAAAGAACGTTACAAAAGCATGGCCTAAATTATTAACTGATGCTGAAGAATTTCCAGAAATGCATCATGATGATATTATTGTTGATGCCGTGTTTGGTATAGGTTTAAACAGGCCTATAATTGATTGGGTGAAAACTTTATTTCAACATTTTAGGGCTTCAAAAGCATTTACATTATCTATAGATATTCCTTCGGGATTATACACAGACAAGCCTGTAGAAGATGAAGACGCAGTGGTTCATGCAGGTTATACATTAAGTTTTGCATCTGCTAAATTAGTGTTCTTTTTACCAGAAACTGCCAAATATACCGTACAATGGGAGATTTTAGACATAGGGCTTGATCAAGAATTTTTATATACTACAGAAACAGAAGCAGATTTAATAGGAAAACATGAAGTATTACCAAACTATATCCCTAGAGAGAAATTTGCGCATAAAGGACTATTTGGTCATGCTTTAATTGTAGGGGGTAGTTATGGTAAAATAGGAGCCGTAACACTTGCTAGTCGCGCAACGTTGTCTGCGGGAGCTGGTTTGGTGTCGGTTTATATTCCAAAATGTGGTTATTTACCACTACAAACTGCTTTTGCCGAAGCTATGGTGATTACAGATGTTAATGAAGAGAAAATAACGTCAATTAAACTTGATTTTAAACCTACAGTAGTTGGTATAGGCGTTGGACTTGGAACAGATACTAAAACAGTAAGTGCTTTTGAAGCATTTTTAAAAACAAATAAAGCACCTTTAGTAGTAGATGCAGACGGCCTTAATATGCTTGCAAAAAAGAAAGCATTATTAAAGTTGTTGCCTGCAGAAACAGTGTTAACACCTCACCCTGGAGAATTAGAGCGATTAATTGGTAAGTGGAAAGACGATTTCGAGAAGCTAAAGAAAACTAAAGCATTTTCTAAAAAACATAATGTTATTGTTGTTATTAAGGGGTTTAATACGATTACCGTTTTTAATGATAAGTTATACATTAATACTACAGGCAATCCAGGATTAGCAACGGCTGGAAGTGGCGATGTTTTAACAGGTATAATAACAGGGTTTATTTCACAAGGATACCATCCATTATCTGCAGCTATATTTGGTACGTATTTACATGGAAGAGCTGCTGATATTGCTGTTGAAGATTACGGCTATCAAAGTTTATTAGCTAGCCATGTTGTAGACTATCTAGGCGAAGCTTTTATTGATTTATTTAAAAAACCAGAACAACCACCCCAACCACAAGAAGCGGAAGAGGTTCGTGAAACGGAATAAATGAGTATTAGGCTTATTATTTTTTTACTAGAAGTGTTGCATTTTCATAGTTAGAATGATTAATACGTAATAGGTATGTGCCAGACTTTAATTGTTCGGTAGATATTACCATGTTTGGCGATAGAGCCCCTTTAGATACAAGACCTCCATTGAGATTTAAAATTTGATATGTCGCGTTTTGCATTAATCCTTTAACATGTAAATTGTGTATTACTGGATTAGGGTATACTACAATGCGCTCATCTCTTTTAATTATGTTGGTTTTACTAGAGGGAGTGTTAATTTTTTCAAGATGAATTTTATCAAGATTCCATTGCCATTTGTTAGTTCCACTAGCAACAATTTTTAACGTGTAATTTCCAGCATTAAGAGCAATGGTAGCATTGTGTTGTAAAGGGGTGTAATTATCCCAAAACCCATTATTTGGCACATTGGTTTGAGCAATAAGACTTTCGTCAAGCCAAAATTGTACTTGAGCATTATTGGAAGGAGTGCTTATATTGTAAATTAAATTATAATCACCAGTCTCATCAATAGTAATGGGAAATTCCATCCAATCACCGCTGTTTACAAAGTTTACACTATTAGGTGTTCTATTAACCCCAAGTCCAGAGCCTCCATAGATAAAATCATTAAAGGAGCCTCCTGTGTTTGTGTATGATTCGGCTTCAATTACTAGAGCATCGTTAGTAGGAGGATTGTCAGGGTCTGTTATGTCTGGTTCCTGACCTGGAACAACATCAAAACGTACTAAATAGTTAGCGCCTCCAGGATAGCTCCAATCATAACGATGGGCTAGCCCCCAACGCACACCGTCTCTTGGTGTGTTAGTACCTCCATTAGGACGAAATAATCCTAGAGCGTCTGGTGTATTAGTAGCTCTACCTATCATTTCAAAATTAACACCATCTGTTGCGTATTGAACACTGCCACGTTCTGGACCATCCAGCTTTTGAATAATAGCAACTCCATCATTATATTTCCATAAGGCAACCTCATGTCCGCTAGTTGTGATAGGATTGTATTCTGATTTTATATAAGGTCCTGTTGGATTATTGGCAATGGCAACACCCCATCTAATTTCTCTTTGTCCACAAATAACCTCTTCTCCCATGCGTTCTCCTTTGTAATACAAGTAAAATTTATCGTTATAGTGAATTAAGCAAGGATCATGTACTTTATGACTATCAAAATCGCCTTTAATATCAGCATCGGTTCTTTTTGTAGAGCCAGCTGTCCATTTCCCATTATCTGTAGGTCTTAAAATTGGGGCATCTAACTTTGTCCATGGGCCATCTGGAGAATTAGCTACAGCCATCCCTACTGTGTTTTTTACGCGCTCAATATATGGCCATTGTACGGTTTGGTATACTAAATAGAATTTGTTTTCATGAACAAAAATTTCTGGAGTAAAAATAGATTGATCATCATAATCTCCTCTTGTACCTCTCTGTACTGCAGGACCTTGTTCATCCCAGTTAAAACCATCTGTAGAGGTTGCATACCATACATCTGCATTGTCCCACGGAAACACATTTATTGTACCATTTAAATTAGGGTTGCTAAACCAAGGCGTAGGAGAAGGAGTGGAAAGTTTATAGGTATACCAAACATAAAACGTTCCATTATGTTCTATTACAGCAGAAGGATCTCTACGCGTATAAGTTGAAGCAGTATGTGGTGCAAATGCTCCTGTTAAGTTTTGTTGTGTCCATTGCATATTCCAGATAGCATTATTAGGGATGTTTGGGCTATTGTAATTAAAACAACTTGCTAAATAGTTTTCCCAGCGGAGTGTAGCATCACTTTTTATTTTCTCTCTTAATTGAATAGAAAAATTATTATTTGGGGCTACATTGCGTAAATCTTCAAAAACATAACCTTCTTTATTTATTTGTAGTGTTTTTAAACCATTCCCAAAAGCAAATAAAGAAAAAGTGCCATTAGTATTAGTTATTGTTGTTTGATTGTCTTCTACTAGTGTAATTGTGGCATTTTCAATAGGAAGATTTGTGTCTTTGTTTAGTACTATGCCGCTATATGTTTGTGATTGAGTTATATAGGTTAAGCTAATTGCTATTATGTAAATTATACGTTTCATCTTGTTAGTAGTTTTGTAAGTTTTTAAATATAACGTTTTCAGTGTAATATATTATTTTTATATATTAAAAATCTTTCATTTTGGATGTTTGCTTGTTTAAAACCTGTAGCCTATTAAAAAAATAAAAAGTATGTCCCCTTTTCAATAACGAGTGTCGTCTTAAGAGTAAATAATCTTAAAAACATTTAATTATGAAAAATTTTTTAGTGCTTTATTACTCAACACCACAAGCGATGGAAGCTTTTATGGCATTGCCAGAGGAAGAAAAGCAAGCAGGAACTGCAGCTTGGGACATTTGGAAACAAAATAACAGTGATACAGTAACCGATCTTGGAGCGCCTTTGATGGCAACAGCTTCAGTAGGAAAACTTGAAACCGAATCTATGCCCACACAAATTATTTCTGGATACTCTATTATTCAAGCTGAAACAGTAGAAAAAGCCAAAGCTATTTTTAAAGACCATCCTTATAAAGATCATGGAATCCATATCTTTGAAAGTGTGAATATGTAATACAACAAATCAATCAATAATTATTTAAAACGAAACAATTATGAAAAAATTTATGATGATTTTCATCGGTGCAGATTACAGTGAATTAGGTTTATCTCCCGAAGATATTCAAGAACGTATGGGGAAATGGTTTGCATGGAATCAAAAAATGCAAGAACAAGGTATTGTTGAAACAGGTGAAGCATTAACACCACAAGTAACGCGCATTAGTGGAAAGGATCGCACAGTAACCGATAATCTTGCACTTGAGTCTAAGGAATTAGTAGGAGGTTTTTATGTGTTTAAAGCTCAAGATATAGAGGCTGCAAAAAAAGTAGCTATGGATTTCCCTGATTTTGATTTAGGAGGTACTGTTGAAGTTAGAGAAGTAATGGTTTTTGATAATTAATGCAACAACAACTTATAGACCATCTTTTCAGGCATCACTATGGAAAGATGGTCTCCATATTAACTAGAATTTTTGGTTTAGCTCATCTTGAAACTATTGAAGATGCTGTGCAGGACACATTTATTAAAGCGTCATTAAAATGGCGTACTAGCATTCCTAAAAACCCTGAAGCCTGGTTAACAACAGCTTCAAAGCATAGGGTTTTAGATATCTTTAGGCAAATTAAATCCAGTAAAACCAGAGAAAGCTTGGTGTCTTCAAGTGCAGAAGCGATGCGTATGACTGAGTTTTTTTTAGATACCGAAATTGAAGACAGTCAGTTACGAATGATTTTTACAGCTTGTCACCCTAAATTGCAACAAGTAGATCAAATTGCATTTGCTTTAAAAACAGTAGCTGGGTTTAGTAGTAAAGAAATTGCCACTGCACTGCTTACTAAAGAAGATACTGTTAAAAAAAGATTATCTAGAGCAAGGAAACATATACAAGAGAAAAATATTGCTTTTAAAATTCCAATGGGTAATGCGCTTCCAAAACGCATAGAGAGTGTATTAAATGTACTTTACTTAATTTTCAACGAGGGGTTTCATTCTAATAAGCAAGACATTTTAGTGAGAAAAGAATTATGTGGTGAATCTATTCGTTTGTGTAAAATAATATTGAAAAATGAAACGATAAGAACACCATCGTCTTATGCCTTGTTTGCTTTAATGTGTTTTCATGCAGCCCGTATGGATAGTAAAATAGGATTGAACAACGAAGTAATAGACTTAAAAAACCAGGACCGCTCACTATGGTATTTTCCAATGATAGAGCTAGGAAATAGTTGTATGTATAAAGCTATGCAAACAGAGCATCTAACAAATTACCATTTTGAAGCAGCTATTGTATGTGAACATTTAAAAGCCGCTAGTTTTAATGATACCAACTGGAGTAGTATCTTAAATTGGTATCGACAATATGTGGCTTTATATCCTTCGCCTATGCTGTATTTAAATATGGTGATGGTATACCTGCAGCTTGAACGATACACTGATGCAAAACAACTTCTTAATGATCTAAATGTAGATGATTTTAATCAAAGACAGTATTTATATCACGGTGTTTGGTCGGAGTATTACGCAGTAACAGGTGATAGTGTAAATGCTATTGAAGCGTTGGATAAAGCTTTAGTTGGCGTTATAAATAAGATTGAAAAACAGTATTTACTTAAGAAGAGGCTTGAGCTTACAAGTAGCCGTAATTAACAGAGTAATACCATGGCCATCTTAAATTTACTCAATAAAACTTTATCTTTTTGCCTAATATATTTCAAAATAAAATACTACCGTAGCGCTGCTATTATTGGATTTTTTTATCATCTAAGCCAAGAATCTATTATTTTTCTATGAGTAAATTTAAATTAGAACTGGTATAAAAACAAATTTTTGTTAGTAAAAGTAGTTGCTATGCTTTTCTATTATCAAGCACTAATTATTCAGACCTTTTTCAAGTGTATGTTGATATTCATAACTGTTAAAGAAGCTAGTCTTTAAAGGTGTCTCTTTTCTATTTTTTTCTTCTGTGCTTTAAAGTAATTGGCTTTAAGGGTTGTCTAGAATAGCCAAATAACCTGAAGTCTTTTATTAAATCTGCAGTGCCCTCTGGAAGCATGTCTTCCCATCCTGGCTCTCCATTGTCAATCATCCTAAGTGCATCTCTGGAGAATATGTTCATTATATTTTCGTCATAATCAGTAATATCAATTACTTTACCGTTGTATTTAAAGAATTTGTATAATTCTTTCATTCTAGGATGAACCTTTAAATTCTCACTACTTAAAAGCGTACCAGTTTCAGGGTCTAGCATAGGGTAAAGGTAAACCTTTAGATCTTTAAAGAATAGTTTTCCGAAAGCTTCTAATATACCTCCGCTTAAATGTCTGTAATATTTTTCATCAAAAATATCTATTAGATTATTAACTCCCATAGCAAGTCCCATTCTAGCTTTTGTATAGCTAGAGAAATATTCTACAACCTTATAGTATTCCTGGAAGTTAGATATCATAACAGATTGACCTAGAGCGCATAATAAATCTGCTCTATCAATAAAATCTTGCTCGTCTATCTCGCCAAGTGCCCGTAGATTAGACAGTGTTATTTCAAATACAACTTCGGTTTTATCCTCGTCAACTTTATTTTCTTCAATAAACATTTTGTATGACTTCTCATACATAGCCATATTGACTTTAGTAACAGGTCTAAAACTTCCGCGAAGCGCTAAAATGTTTTTCTTATATAAAATACGAGCAGGTAAAACATTAGTGCCATCAGGCCCAAACATTACGGCGTCTGTCATACCGTTTTTAACAAGTTGTAAACTCATTAAACGGTTATCTATATTTTTAAAAATAGGACCAGAAAAATTAATAGTATCTATTTCTAATTGATCCTTGTCGAGATGATCATATAAATAGCGTAGTAGTTTTTTTGGTTTGTTATATTTATAAAATGCACCATATACCAAATTTGTTCCCAATGCGCCTAAGGTTTCTTGTTGTAATCTAGCATCGGTTTCTTTAAAACGGATATGAAGTATAATTTCATTATACGCTCCCTTAGGTTCTATTTGGTACCTTATGCCTACCCAGCCGTGACCTTTAAATTGTTTAGCAAAATCTATAGTAGCTACTGTATTGGCATATGTAAAAAATATTTTATCAGGGCTTTTGTCCCTGGTAATTCGTTCTTCCATTAAAGCCATTTCATGAGATAGCATTTTTCTCAATCTGGATTCTGTCACATAACGCCTGTCGTCTTCTACACCATATATAGCATCACTAAAAGCTTTATCATAAGCAGACATTGCTTTTGCTATTGTCCCTGAAGCCCCACCTGCTCTAAAGAAATGTCTTGCAGTTTCTTGACCTGCTCCAATTTCAGCAAAAGTTCCATAAATATTTTTATTAAGGTTAATACGTAGTGCTTTGGATTTTAGAGAAGGGATATCATCAAACTCTCTATCGCCGTCGATGCTAATTGCCATAAATTTTCAAGGTTAAATTCTTTACACAGGTAAAGATATTAAATAACAATAGTAAACAAAAAAATAACCCTATTTTTGTGGCAAAGCCATAATTTTGAAAGTAACTTTTCTTGGTACAGGCACATCACAAGGTATTCCAGTTATTGGGAGTGATCACCCTGTTTGTTTAAGTGATAATGAAAAAGATAAAAGATTACGTTCTTCGGTTTTAATAGAATGGGGTAGTTTTAGTTTTATAATAGATTGTGGTCCAGATTTTAGACAGCAAATGTTGCGTTGTGATTGCAAGAAAATTGATGGTATTTTGTTTACTCACGAGCATTCAGATCATGTTTTAGGGTTAGACGATATACGTCCTTTTTATTTTAGCCAAGGCGCTATCTCTATTTATGCTCATAAGCGTGTTTTAAAATCTTTAAAAAAACGGTTTGATTATATTTTTGCTACAAAAAATAAATACCCTGGAGCGCCTTCGGTATCTATAAACAAAATTAAAAACAAGGGTTTTAAATTAGGTGATTTAGAGGTTATTCCCATTAGTGGTTTACATTATGAGTTACAGGTTTTTGGTTTTAGGTTTAATAATTTTGCTTATTTAACCGATATGAAAACCTTGAAAAATAAGGAAATAGATAAAATTAAAAATGTAGATGTGCTAGTGATTAATGCCTTAAGAATCGAACCTCATTATTCTCATTTTAATTTAGAAGAAGCTTTGGAATTTATAAAAAGTGTTAATCCCAAAAAAGCTTACTTAACACACATAAGTCATTTACTAGGTTTTCACGAAGAAGTAGAAAAACAATTACCAGAAAATGTATTTTTGGCTTATGATAATTTAAAAATTACTATATAAAATTATGAAACAGAAAATTTTTATGTATCTATTCGTTTTTTCGATACTTTTAATTTTATTCCAATATGTAAATTCTAAACGAATTTTCGAAGCTCAAAATATACATCTTAAAAATGCAAAGCATAACGTAGAAAAACTTCAAGATTCTTTATCTGTGTTGCAAAATGAAATGTTGGAAATGTCTAGTTTTAGTATAGATAACAACGAAGATGCTATTAGTTATTTTGAAAGAGACGAACATAATGTAAGTGAATTAATCCCTTTGATTAAAGATGAATTGTACAATTCAAATGATTTTAAAGAGCAACACCCAATTATTCCTTATGCCTCTTCAGAAGGAAGAAAAATTTTAATAAACTCTGTTAAATTATTAAATCACAAATGGATAATCGCCGATTTTTCGGATGGCCAATACTGGGGAGAAATATTCTTAACCTATGAGGTAACTAAGGACAAGAAAATTACTTTTAATCTGGTAGAATCGTTTTTATATCCTTTTGATTAGAATTACTTTAAGAGATAAGCAACACCTTTTTGTTTTTTTGTTTCACCTACATAAGAATACTCGTAAGTATAAGTAGAGTCTGTAGTTGTGAGTATTTTTAAATGAATATCTTTTTTCTCTATTCTGTTTTTAGGATTGATAGTTTTAAACACCACTTCACAATCGTTTATCCACCTCACTTTAGATGAATCTGTTTTTTCTTCATATTTCTCAATTTGTAATGTATCGGTACGCACAAATTCAGATTCATACTTAACACCATTTATTGTAGTCACACTCTTAAATTTTCCGGTTTTAAAATTTTTGCAGTTTCTTTCGGAGTTATAACAGCTAAGAGACAATAAACATAATATAATAACTAAAGCCTTTTTCATAAAATTAAATATTTTGAGCAAAATTAAAAAAGTGTTTTAGTTTTCGAAATTTTCAAAACTTCCATCTGAATAAAAAATAACAATACGACTTATGGTTTTGTTATGTATCACTTTTTTTGAAAGCATTTCTTTTTCCTTATTGCTTTCTTTGGCAAGGGGAGTTGTTTGTTCTGAAAACAAATCTTTAGGAACAGAATTTTCGCTTTCCTTTGGGAAGCTCCCTTTGCCATTTAATAACCAGTATAAATCTACATCTTTAAATTTAGTGGTAATCTTAAGAACAAATTCTAAGCTAGGTTTATTTCTTCCGGATAAGACATGAGATATGCTTGAGCGTTGCACTCCAATTTTTTCGGCAAAAGAAGAAGCAGATTCACCGTGATAATCTATAATTTTTTGTAGTCGCTTACTAAAATCTTCGCTGTTTACCATTGTAACATATTTTCAAATCCAAACATGTTACAAATGTAACAATTCTAAGTAGATAATCAAAATTGATACATTATATATAGACTATTAGCATGATCTTTTTGTTTAAATAATACCAATTAAATATTTGATTATTACAGTTATAAGTCATTTTATTTTTATATTGACTATTAATAGTCATCTCTTGTGTTTTAAAAACAAAAGTTGTTTACATAAACATACAAAATTGTAGAATTTTATTGTTTACATTTGTAAATACTCAATTGTTTACTTTTGTAAACCAATAGTTTTATATGACACTTTTAGAAAAACAGAGATTATTTAAATCTAACAAGGCATCTGCATTATTTGGCAGATATATAACAAATGATACAATAGCACCTTTGCTTAAACATCTAAATGCTTATGTTAAAATTAATAACATTGGTAAATCTGCTTTAGGAGACGATATAAATGCTATAACATTAGGTGAAGGAGAAAAAAGAGTGTTGTTATGGTCTCAAATGCATGGGAATGAATCTACAACTACCAAGGCTCTTTTTGATTTTATAAATACGTGTATTAACAATCCTAATCAAGTAAGTCGTATATTAAAACATTGCACGCTCTATGTTATACCAATTTTAAATCCTGATGGCGCCAAAGCTTACACCAGAGTAAATGCTAATAAAATAGACTTAAATAGGGATGCCCAACAGTTATCTCAACCAGAAAGTATCGTGTTACGTAACGTATTTAATACATTTAAGCCTCATTACTGCTTTAATTTACATGGGCAACGCACAATTTTTAGTGCAGGTAAAGAAAATAAATCTGCTATTGTTTCTTTTTTATCTCCTGCACAAGACAAGGATTGTACTATTACAGATGCAAGAAAGGTAGGAATGGAAATAATTGCAGAGATGAATATTCAATTACAGCAAATTATTCCAAATCATGTTGGTACTTATGATGATGCTTTTAATATAAATTGTGTTGGAGATACGTTTCAAAGTGAAAACATACCTACAGTTTTATTTGAAGCAGGGCATTATCCAGATGATTACCAAAGAGAAAAGACTAGAGAACTTATATACATATCTTACTTAACGGCTTTAAATTATATCGCGAATAATAGGGTAGATGGCGCCAAGTATAAACGCTATTTTGATATTCCTGAGAATGAGAAGCTATTCTTTGATATTATTATTAGAAAAGCTAAAGTTAATGAGTATGGGAAAGAGCTAGTAGATTTGGCTATTCAATTTGAAGAACGTTTAATAGGAGAGGTGCTTGATTTTATTCCTGTATTGAAAAAAATAGAAGATTTATCATCCTATTACGGTCATAGAGAAATAGATGCAAATGGTTATGTTGTATCTGGAAATGGTGTAAATAAGTTACAATTAGAAAGCGAAATCGATTTCGTAATGATTAAAAATGAAAAAATCACATTAAATTTAAAATAAAGCCTATTAAAAATGCTTAAATTCTAAAAATAATGTATTAATTTTGAGCATTAGTTAGTAATTACACATTATGGGCAAAATAAAATTAGACGAAATTGATCATCAAATTCTTGATATGTTAATAGATAACACAAGAATTCCTTTTACAGATATAGCAAAAAAATTATTAATTTCAGCAGGGACGGTTCATGTTAGAGTAAAGAAAATGGAAGAGTCGGGAATTATTAGAGGGTCTTCACTTACTCTAGACTACAAAAAACTTGGCTATTCATTTATCGCTTATGTTGGTGTATATTTAAATAACACATCCCAAACACAATTTGTTTTAGAGCGAATTAATGAAATCCCTTCGGTTACTGTAGCACACATAACAACAGGCAAGTTTAATATTTTTTGTAAAATAAGAGCAAAAAATACAGAGCATGCTAAAGAAGTGATTTTTAAACTAGATGAGATTGAAGGTGTTTATCGTACAGAAACTATGATTTCGTTAGAAGAAAGCATTAATGATAAGAAACGATTAATGCATTCTATATTTAATAGTTTATAATTAAATTGGAATTAAACATATATTTAAAAAACTCCTTTTTTAAAGGAGTTTTTTGTTTTAACAATGTTTTACCCGCTTTATGCAATAGAAAATCTATTTCATTTGTGAACTACCGCAAATATTATCGCTTCGCTACTTTTTTTGATTTCACCGTAGCGGTGCTATGCTAAAATCAAGAAAAAGCCAATATTTATTGTATCTCAAAGCTTCATAACGAAGTTCTATTGCATAAAGCGGGTTTAATTAATATAAATGTATGTTAAAGTAAAATTGTGTAATTCATAGATAATCTTTGATAGAATACTATAGTTAGGAGATATTTACTCCATAATTTTAATCAAACCCTAACCTTTACCCTCTATGCTATTTAATTCTATAGAGTTTTTTGTATTTCTCCCTATTGTATATTTTTTTTATTGGTTTGTTTTTAAAAAAAGTTTAAAAACTCAAAATGCGTTTATCTTAATCTCTAGTTACTTTTTCTATGGTTTTTGGGATTGGCGGTTTTTAAGTTTAATACTATTAAGTACAGTTGTTGATTACTTTGTGGGTATAAATATACACTCAGCTAAAAGAAACAAGAGTAGAAAAAAATGGCTTTGGTGCAGTGTAATTTTTAATATTAGTTTATTAGGATTCTTTAAGTATTATAATTTCTTTATAGACTCTTGGGTAAACATGTTTTCCTTTTTTGGTTATCATTTAAAAAGCACATGGACATTAAAAGTTTTGTTACCTGTTGGTATATCCTTTTATACATTTCAAACCATGTCTTATTCATTCGATGTTTATTACAAAAAATTAAAGCCTACAAAAGATTTTATAGGATTCGCTACTTTTGTAAGCTTTTTTCCTCAGTTAGTAGCTGGCCCTATAGAAAGAGCTTCAAGTTTATTACCTCAAATTTTAAATAAGAGAAAATTTAATTACGATCAAAGTGTACAAGGGCTTAAGTTAATTTTATGGGGACTATTCAAAAAAGTAGTCATAGCAGATGCTTTGGCGGTTATAGTAGATGATATTTTCCAGAATTACAATACTTACCCTGCGTCTTCACTTATACTAGGTGTTGTTTTTTTTAGCTTCCAAATTTATGGAGATTTTAGTGGATACTCAGATATAGCCATTGGTACAGCGAAACTTTTTGGAATTGAGTTAATGTCTAATTTTAAATTTCCTTACTTCTCGAGAAATATTGGGGAATTCTGGAGAAGATGGCACGTGTCTTTATCTTCATGGTTTAAATCCTATATCTATATTCCATTAGGCGGATCAAGAGTTAGTAAAGTTAAGGTAATACGTAATGTTTTTGTGATTTTTATTGTTAGCGGTATTTGGCATGGTGCTAATTGGACGTTTGTTATATGGGGATTATTTCATGCTTTAGTTTTTGTGCCTTTACTTTTAATGAAAAAAAATACAACATTTAAAAATTCGGTTATTGGTGAGACTTCAATTGTTCCTTCCTTTAAGGAGATTATAAATGTGTTCTTTACATTTATTTTAGTGACTTTTTCCTGGATTTTTTTCAGATCAGAATCAATTACAGATGCCTTTAAGTATATCGTAAAAATAGTCGCCGATTTTTCTTATGCTACTTATGCTCATCCCAGTGGCTATAGAATGATAGATTACTATATACTTATTATTTTATTTGTGATTTTCGAATATATTATTAGAAAAGATGAAAGAGCTCCATTTAAGTTTAAATCCAAAACTATAAGGTTTATTATTTATAGTATTTTAATTATGAGTATGCTATTGTTTTATGATAGTGGTGTTGATAGATCCTTTATATATTTTCAATTTTAGATAATTTTTAAGATGAAGAAGTTGTTTTTTAAATCTATTATATATATAGTTTTAATTGTTTTATCATTGGAATTATATGTCCGTGTTTTTCATTTAACAAAAGATTACCCTTCAAGGTATATTGATGATTATAATGTTGAAAGATGGCGTTCAGATCAAAAAGGGTTTTCAGTAACAGGTAATAGACGTCAAAATTTTTCAGAATTTCATATTAATAGTAAGGGATTTAACTCTTATAGGGAGTTTGAGCCTACTAAAGAAAAAAGAGAATTAGCGTTAGTAGGAGATTCTTTTATAGAAGGATTTCATCAAGATTATTATAATTCCATAGGTAAAAAAATAGAAGATATAATACAGGGTATTGACGTTTACGAATATGGATATGCAGGTTATGACTTTGCAGACCAACTACATATGATGTATAAATATAAAGCAGATTTTGATTTAATAGATAACATTGTTATCGGGTTAAAATTTGAAGATGATTTAACGCGAGGAGAGTATGCTATAGTACAACATAGATTAAAGTTAGAATCTCCACTATATAAGAACCTAAGAAAAATTAAACTGTTAACTTATTTAAAAAGCATAGGTGCTTTAGACCCCGTTATTAGTTTGCCTAAAAAATTGATCACTTTTTTAAAGAGAAATAAAAAACAAGAAAAGAAGTTTAGTGAAGCTGAAAAACTAAAGTTGCAAGATAATAGAAATAAAACATACTATGAGAATTTTATAAATCTAGTAAGCAAATATGGTTACGATAAGCAAAAATGTGTATTACTATTGGATAAAGAGATAACGCCTCCCTTTTTTATAGCGTATTTAGAAAGAGAGCAGTACAAATACATAGATTTTTCTGAGGCATTAAAAAACGCATCAAAACCAACTACATTAATTTATGACCAACATTGGAATAATCATGGTAGAGATTTAATTGCTAAACTAATTAGTAAATCTTTAAATTAGATATGTGTGTATCACTACTAAAAATAGTATGGTTTAAAGTTAAATGTTTTGTTTCTACATTTTAGTAGTTTATATTTGGTTGTAATCAATCAACCCTACCAAATTTCATGAAAATTATTTTTTTTGACATTAAAAGTCTTGTCATATTATTACTATTATTTACTTCTTGTGGAAGTGAAAAAAACGTGATAAGGGAAGTGCTAAAACCTCCTATAGTGACTTTGCCCTCCAGTATTAACAAGGTGGGTATTTTAAATAGAAGTATCATATTCGAATCCAAAAGTGTACTAGACAAATTAGATAAAATATTATCTAAAGAAAGGGTTTACATTGATAGAGAAGGCGCGTTAGAGGCGCTTTATGCATTAAAAACAACATTAACAAACACGAATAAATTTACAGAAGTTAAAATTGTAAAAAACACTTTAAATAATAATCTAGCTGAACCCGTTTTTCCAAACCCATTGTCTTGGGATATTATTGAAAGTATATGTCTTAATAATAACATAGAGGCTCTTTTTGTATTGTCTTTGTTCAATATTAATGAGAATGCTACCTATGGTACATTTAATACACAAGAAAAAGGGCCTTTGGGTATAGATATTCCAGCTGTTCATCATAAAGCGAGAGTAGAGACTATAATAGAATTAGGTTGGAGAATTTATGATTATACAACAACATCTATTAGTGATGAATTATTAGTGAAAGAAAAAATAACAACAATAGGAAAAGGTAAAAATCCAGTAGAAGCCATTGAAGCGACAAACAAAAGAAAACAAGTAGTATTAGAGGTTAGTCAAAGAATGGGTAAAGAATATGGAGGGCGTTTATTACCTCATACAGATAACATCTACAGGAAGTTTTATGAGAATGACACTAAAAAGTTTGAGTTGGCGTCTCATTATATAGAAACAGGCGATTGGCAAATGGCAGCTAAAATATGGGAAAGAGAAACCAGAAATAATAATCCTGAAATTGCAGGAAAAGCGTGTTTTAATATGGCTTTTTATAATGAAATTAATGGCGATTATGATGCCGCGATTGAGTGGGCAAATAGAGCATATATTGACTATAAAAATAAAGAAGCTTTAAGATATATTGAAGACCTCAATAAACATATGATAGAAAATAATAAACTGTTTAAAGAAAAAAATAGCGAAAGGTTGTTTAGTACAAAAAAACACTAAAATCTCTTTTTAAACACCGTATCCTCTTCATAATTATATACTTTCCAAATCCCAACTTGTTTGTCTTGTTTGTATTTTCCTGATATTTTTAAAGAACCTTTAGGGTAATATTCCTTATAATCGCCATGTTTTAAACCGTCTTTTAGTTCAACTGAGAAACGAATATTTCCATTAGGGTGTTTACGTGAAAATTCTTTTGCTGTTAAATCTGTAGGGAAAATTTCGGGAATCTTAAAAATAGTTTCTTTATTCAAATTTTCTTTAGTAACCTCGATAGCAACAGGGGTGTTTTTTGTTTCAGATATGGGTTTTGGATTAAATGTATATTTACTTTTAACTATTTCTGGATCTTCATACTCAAGTACTATTTTACTCTCAAAAAAATCCTTTTCTGGAGTAAGCTGAATCCCAATTTGAGGAAAACAAATAAAATAATCTTTGTTCTTTCTTAATTGGCTTTTTGTTGTTGTATTCACTAGATTATAGGCACTATGATACAGATTGGGTGTGTTTATAAAAGCAAAAATACTGGAACGATTATCGAAATTATCGATAAAATCTTCATAGGGCTCAAAAGTATCAAGGGTTTCATCATCGATGTATGAATTAATAATACTTTTTAACGTATTTGGATGATTACTAAATACAACATAGTCTTCTATAATTGTAAAATAAGGTTTGTCAATATCTTTAAATAAACTACCCAAAATGGCTTTAAAAAAACCTTTAATAGACATGAAATTAATGTTATGGCCTTTATAATTAACAGCTTTAAATTTAACGGGGCTTCGCTTTCTAATTTGTTCTAAAATAAAATCTAAATTTTCTTTAGCGTCATCTATGTCTTTGGCTTTAAGTACAAATGCGACATCTTTTTTTGACTTGGATACTTTGGAGTGGAGTTGTAATAATGCAATTTCATCGTCTATCCAACTCATGAAATGCTCTTTTAAATCTATTTTCAGGAAGTTTTCTATCTTTTCTGTACCATCCAAATAACTTTTAAATTCTTGCTTATTTTCCTTTTGTATATTTTCAAAATTTTCGTACAAATCTGCAAAACTTGAAAACGAAAATCCTAAATATAATGCTGTTTCTCTTGGGGCAACTTTACTTATCGAATGCGAACCCTTTCCAGATTTTTGTAATGCTTTTAGGTAAATATTGGCTTGATCGTTTGTGTTTGTAATTCCATTGGCGACAATTGTGTTTTCATCTAAATCGAAACTAAACCCGCTAAAGTTAAGACTTTTATTGAGCGTTTTTGTTAAATCACCTGAGGTGCTTGAAAAAACGTTAACAAACTTATCCAGATATTCGTATTGAAAATACAATCTAAACATATCGTTATAGCCCACTTCTTTTTTTACTTCTATAAAATTTAGATTTCTGCCTATTTCGGGTTCTAAGTATTGATCTATAGACGCTTCAACTAATGTATGCACATAAGATGCAATCATTTGATTTTTAATAAAACTTAAATACAACGTTTGTCTTAAATTTACATCGTAAACTTCTGTTATTTCATGATCATGATATTTACGCTTACTAACCTTGAAGTCTTTATTTACAATGGTGTTTAAGTTGTTTTTTATTATATCTAGTTTGGCTATTTTTTGTAAATCTACTACGTATAAAAAACTGTATTTCTTTGGAGCATAAACATGAGCAGAGACTAGCAGCTCTCTATTACCTATAAAGTTAAAAGTACCTTTTTTTTGTCTAAAAATAGTGTCTAACTGATTTAAACTTTCTGCTAGCTCATTAAAATAATTGTTTGTATTTAAGTGTTTCCAAATATCACTTTTGCTAATAGTTGCCCAATTATCAACAGGTTCTTGACTTTCAATGATGTAAACAGCATCTTTTGGAACTAAATATATAGGTTGAATTTTGTCATCATTTTCCAAAGAAAACATTGCTATTTTATATACACCAAAAACAGTAATGAGTAGAATAGACAGAAGTATTATTTTAGATTTTTTCACGTTGTAGTTTTGTAATGCTTCTAATTTAAACTTTTTTTCAATAATTGATGTTATTTCAATAATATATTGATCGTTATTTTTGATAAAAAACAACTAGAAAACTAAATGTAAAAAAATAAAAAATGCATCAAACGATGCATTTTTAAAAGTTTAACTAATTAAAGAAAAAATATTAGTTAATTATAATGTTTTTAATTCAGCTAAATCCAATTGAGTAAAACTATTTTTTAATTTATTTATAGAAATATTTTCTCCTTTTAAACTTACAAGAAACCGATCGTTAATAATCATTACCAACTCGCTATTTTCAGTATTGCTGTAGCTGTCTTTCTCTACTTTTTCTATGGCTTTCTCGCCTTGAAGGGTTATGGTTTTTTCATAGCCATAGTCATCATTTCTTTCAAAATCGGCCGCTAGTTGTAGGCGCACCAGATTTATTAAAGCACTAGCTGTTTCTCCAGCGCCGTCCATTATAGATAATTTTATTTCTTGGTCATCCTTTTTATAAGTGGCATCTGCAGAAGTAATATCTGGTAATAATTGATTCCCAATGATGAATTCGGTTCTTTTAAAGCCTTCTAACGATTCTGGAAGTATATTTTTTAGCTTTTCTTTGGATATAGCAGGTGTGGCAATAAGCTTTTCTGTGATATCTTCTATTTTTTCTGCTTCATCTGCAATTTTTTTTAAATTAGAAAACCCTTCAATAGTGTCTAGAATTCCTGGTTCTTCTTCAGATTTTTTTTTACATGATAATAGGACTGCAATACACGCTACTGCAATTAAAATTTTTGTGTTCATTTTATAATATTTTTAAAAGTTGTTTTTTATATGTGGACGCTTTATTTTGTTTATAATAACCTAAAAAATAACGGTTTAACTTCGGTATCTACCTGCTAAAAGTAGGGAAGAAGTAGGAGTGACGGGAATCTCATAATTATTTGATAAATACGATCAAATATGAATAAAATTAATGGCTTTCTTCTCTTAAAAAATAAGATTTGTGAATGGTAAGCTGGTTTATTTGAATTTACTGTATTCTTGTTAGAATTAAAAAATTACTGTTTTAGTAGCTGTAACAATTTTGGTTTTTTAACCTGAGAAACTGGCAAGGCTATATTGTTAGACAATACAATTTCATCATTTCGCTTATTATATTTTTTTATTTGATGTAAATTAATAAGGTATTTTTGGTGAATTCTAAAAAAAAAGTGTGGTGATAATTTTTCATCAAAAGATTTTAACGACTTAGAAACCAGAATTTCTCTACCATCAGACACGAAAAATGTGGTGTAGCTATTATCAGATTTTGCATAGAGTATATCTTCAATTAAAACAACATGTATGCTATCTGCATTAGATAAGATTATTTTTTTTGGCGAGGTGGTATTTGTATAATTATGAAAAAAAGCGCTTAGCTTTTTTGTGTAGTCTTCGTTATTCTGCTGTTCGACAACTTTGTCTATAGCTTTTGTTATCTCTAATGGTGTAAAAGGTTTTAATACAAAGTCTAAGGCACTAAATTTAAATGCCTCAATAGCATATTTGCTATAAGAAGTGATGAATATAATTTTAAAAGCTGGGTTTGGGAAGTTTCTTAGGATATCAAAGCTTTTCCCATCTTCAAGATTTATGTCTAAAAATATAAAACCAGGGTTCGTCTTGTTTATTAAATCTATACCGCTTTTTATTGAAGAGGCTTCACCCACTATTTTAATGGCATCAAACGCTTCAGTCACAATGCTAGAAAGCATCTTGGAGGTATTACTATCATCTTCTATAATGGCACATGAAATCATAGATGGCTATATCTTTTTGGGAAATCTTATTTTCACCTCTGTACCTTCTTTGTTAGAGGAAACATCGGTTTTAATTTTGAATTTGTAAACTCTTAAAAGGTTTTCAATACGCTTACTAATTACTTCAGAACTTGTATCGTATTGATGTAAGCCTGTATCACTTTTTGAAGGTAGACCAGTTCCATTGTCATAAACACATATCTCAATGTCATCATTTTTTGATGTGTAATTGACAATAACTATACCGTTTTTTATAGTTTTAATACCATGTTGTATAGCATTTTCAACATAGGGTTGTACTAACATTGGAGGGATTTGATAATGTTCAATGCCTTCTTCTAGCTCAACAGAGAATTCTACATTTTCACTAAAATTCATTTGTTGTAATTGCAAATAGGTGTTGATAGTCTCCGCATCATCGGCTATAGATATAAAATCTGCCGATGTGCTATCAAAAATGGAGCGCATTAATTTACTATAATTTGATAAATAACTAATGGATTCGTTTTTTTTATTCTGATAAATGTATGATTGTATGCTATTTAGAGAGTGGAATATAAAGTGGGGGTTTAATTGTGTTTGTAGTAGTTTATGCCTTAAAGTGGCTTTTTGTAGTGATTGTTTTGTTTTTTGATTTTTATACCAAAAGTAACCTAAAACACCAATTAAAGCGATAATAAGCATGCTGGTTAAAATTAAAAATTGCTGATTTTTAATTTTATTGGTTTGTAATTCGGTTTTAGCATTTAAGTAGTTTATTTCTTGTTCTTTTTTTTCAGAGGCATACTTTTCTGTAATTTCTGCAATCCTTTCTTTTTGCTTAATCGCATTCAAAGAATCTTTTATAATATCTCTTAAATTGGTATAGTGTAGTGCTTGTTTATGGTTGTTTAAGCCGCTATAGGCTTCTTTGTAATTGTTATAGATGTAATTTTTTAAAAGTTCGTTTGCATTAGGTAGTGCGCTATCCAGATAAACGATGGCTTTTTTATATGCTTTGTTTTTTAAGTAGACGTGGGCAACATTATTATAGGCTAAAGGTAGGTTTTGATAATGTTTTTCCTTTCTTTTTAATTCGATACTTTGTAACCCATAGTATAATGCTTTGTTATAATCAGGCTTGTCATTAGAATAGTATATAGAAAGGTTTGTGTAGATTGTAGCTAAAACTCTAGGGATGTTATGCTTTTTTGCTAGCCTCTCTGCTTCTAAACTGGTCTTCTCATATTTCACTAATTCCTTATTTTCTTTATAAATATTAGATAAGTTTGAAAGTATTTGTAGCTTTAAAGGTTCGTTTTTTTCGGCCAAAACCACTGCTTTTTCTAAATAATCTTGCGCTTTTTTAAAATCGCTTAGTGTTGCATTAATAACGCCTATATTAGTGTAGGTATTTAATAATAATTTCTTTTGCTTAGATCTCTCTGTTGTTTTTGCTGCTTTTATATATAACTCTAAAGCTTTATCTAAGTTTTGCTTTCTATATTGTATGGAACCTAAATTATGCCATATTTGCCCTTCAATATGCGGCGGTAGTTTTGTTGTTAGCAGAAGTGATAAAATAGAATCCCCCTTATCAAATTCATTTTTAAGAATATGCACACTGCTTTTCTGCGTTTGCGCTTTGGCAATTAAGGTATCTAGTTGTGTTTTTTGTGCTAGAAATACCGCTTTTTCTGAATAAACTAAAGCACTATCCAAATTTTTTAAAAGATAGCTTTTAGATGTTTCAATATGCTTATATATTTTATTTGAAACATCTGATTGGCTATTAGCTTTTACAAATAGGATAACATATAAGAAAAGAATGCATATTTTTTTTAAAACCATTTATACTTGAATTACACCTAAATTAAAAGGTTTTTCAATAGGAGCGTGGTTAGCAGCTTCAATCCCCATACTAATCCATTTTCTAGTATCTAAAGGATCAATAATGGCATCTGTCCAAATTCTGGCGGCAGCGTAGTATGGAGAAACTTGGTTGTCGTATCGGGCTTTTATTTTGTTATATAAAGCATCCTCTTTTTCTTTAGAAAAGGTTTCGCCTTGTTTTTCAAGAGAAACTTTTTCTATTTGAAGTAATACTTTTGCGGCACTATTGCCGCTCATTACCGCTAATTCTGCACTTGGCCAAGATACAATTAACCTAGGATCAAAAGCTTTACCGCACATCGCATAATTACCTGCACCATAGCTATTGCCTATAATAACAGTAAACTTTGGTACAACACTGTTACTTAAAGCATTTACCATTTTGGCACCATCTTTTATAATGCCCGAATGTTCACTTTTACTACCCACCATAAAACCAGTTACATCCTGAAGGAAAACTAAAGGGATTTTTTTCTGGTTACAATTAGCAATAAACCGTGTTGCTTTATCTGCACTATCATTGTAGATAACACCTCCAAATTGCATTTCTCCTTTTTTGGTTTTCACCAATTTACGTTGGTTCGCTATAACACCAACGGCCCATCCATCTATTCTAGCATAAGCAGTAATAATAGATTGTCCATAACCCGCTTTATATTCTTCAAATTCTGAGTTATCAACTAATCGCTTAATAATCTCATACATATCATATTGATCAGCTCTGGATTTTGGTAAGATACCGTAAATATCTTCTGGTGTTTCCTTTGGATTTATAGCTTCTATTCTATTAAACCCAGCTTTATCAAAATCTCCAATTTTATCGACTATATTTTTAATGGTATCTAAAGCGTCTTTATCATCTTTAGCTTTATAGTCTGTTACTCCAGAAATTTCGCAATGTGTTGTAGCGCCACCTAAAGTTTCATTATCTATACTTTCACCAATAGCTGCTTTAACTAAATAGCTTCCTGCTAAAAATATACTTCCGGTTTTATCGACAATCAATGCTTCATCACTCATAATAGGCAGGTAAGCACCCCCTGCAACACAACTACCCATAACAGCAGCAATTTGAGTGATTCCCATGCTGCTCATAATAGCATTATTTCTAAAAATACGTCCAAAGTGTTCTTTGTCCGGGAAAATTTCATCCTGCATTGGTAGGTATACACCAGCAGAGTCAACTAAGTAAATTATGGGAAGTTTATTTTCAATGGCAATTTCCTGTGCTCTTAAATTCTTTTTTCCAGTAATAGGAAACCAAGCGCCTGCCTTTACTGTAGCATCGTTAGCTACAATAATACATTGTTTGCCTTTTATATATCCAATTTTAACGACAACACCTCCTGATGGACAACCACCATGTTCGGTGTACATATCTTCTCCAGCGAAAGCACCTATTTCAATACTTTCAGTATTATTATCTAGCAAGTAAGTAATACGTTCTCTGGCAGTCATTTTGCCTTTAGAATGTAATTTTTCAATACGTTTTTTGCCTCCACCTAGCTTTACTTTTGCCAATCTTTGTTTTAAATCTGATACTAAAAGTTTATTGTGATCTTCGTTTTTATTGAAGTTGATATCCATGAATAAAATTAGTTTGATGCTAATTTACAAAAGTTGTGATTACTACCTAAGCTAAGATGTATACTTTATAATGTAGAATGTATAAAAACATAAAACCAGAGGTTAAACTCTGGTTTATGTGATATAACTATAAGATGAGTAATATATTTTATTTCCTATGTAAATTCCAGTCGTAATTCATATAAGTAATTTTTGTTTTTGCAGTCATTTTTTTTGCTGAATGTTGGTTTATAAAAGTAATAAGGCTCGGAAAATCATCTTTATACCAATCAAAAACTTTAGATATTTCAGCAGCATTAAATCCAATATTATTTTTTGTAGTATCATTTAAAAAATCACTTGTAGCAATGCCTAAATCTGCTTCTACCGATTCTACTTTGTATGCAGTTCTCTTTAACTTAGGAGAGGAATAAGCAGTAGAGTATAAAGCAAAGTGTACTCTAGGGTCGTCTAAAGTTCTTAATAATTCATGTTCTATAAAATCTAATGAGATTTTAGTTCCATCATAATCGATAATCTCTAGTTTGAAAGCATCATTTATGTAATTAATACTTTTTATAGGGTAATTTTCAGCTAATAATTTTATAATATTCGCATTGTAAAAGTTTATCCAATATGTTTTGTATTCACGTTTGCTCCAACTTCCATTCGGGGAGATTTTAGAAAAATTATATGTAATGTCTTTTAAGGTTTCAATGTTTTCCAATACTTTATCAAAATTTACAACACCTTTTTTGGAAACATGATTTTTTAAAAAAGCATCATATTTAGAGTAATCAATTATTTGAGAAGATACAGATAAACTAAAAAGTAAAAATACTAAGTGGATAAATAAATGTTTCATTGTATTTAAATTTGGGTTATTCGAATTTTTAAGTCGTTAGTCCTTTTTAAAACTAACAAATTATTTTAAATCCACGGAAATATATTCCTTGGAATATAAAATTACTTGTTCTATATTTGTAGTATAAAAATGTATTAAAAATGAAACAAATTATTGTATTTGCAGGGAGTAATAGTAAGGCGTCTATAAACAAACAACTAGCTGTATACGCAGCGCATTTAATAGAAAATGTAAATATAACATTATTAGATTTAAATAATTTTGAATTGCCTTTATATGGTATAGATTACGAAAATGAAAATGGCATACCCGAAAACGCACATAAGCTTTTAGAAGCCATAAAATCTGCAGATGGCCTTATATTATCTTTAGCAGAACATAATGGAGCATATTCGGCTGTATTTAAAAATAGTTTTGATTGGATGTCCAGAATAGACAATAAGCTTTGGAGTAATATACCAATGTTACTTATGGCTACATCTCCTGGAGGTAGAGGAGGAGCAACGGTTTTAGGAATAGCTAAAGATCGTTTTCCATATATGGGAGGACATATAGTAGCCGATTTTAGCTTACCGTTATTTAATGATAACTTTATAAAAGGAAAATTAATTAATAAAGACTTAAATGAAAAGCTAAAAGAACAAGTAAAAGCATTTCAAGACGCTTTATAGAAAAATTATGGGAAATATTTCTGAGGACATAAAATCTAAATTTGCCAACTCTAAGGTAGAAGCTTTAATTAATATTATATACACAGCTAATTGGATAAATAGTTATCAAAATGAATATTTTAAACCATTTGCAATATCACCACAACAATTTAATATTCTAAGAATTTTAAGAGGAGCAGGAGCCCCCATTAAAGTACAAACAATTAAAGAACGTATGATAGAACGAGCACCTAATGCAACGCGTTTAATGGATAAATTGTGTGATAAAGAACTTATAAAAAGATTGCCTTGCCCAGAAGATAGAAGGGTAGTTCATATTGAAATAACAAAAAAAGGTTTAGAATTATTAGAACTAATAGACAAAGATAACAGAAAAGATGTATTAGAAAATCTAACTAATGATGAGGCCAAACAGTTAAGTCAACTTTTAGATAAAATTAGATAAAAAAATTTAACCCAATAGTTTCCATGGAAACTATTATTAAACTTATAAAATGAAACGCAACACAATAAAACAGTTAGGACGAAGCGATTTTGTAAATATGGGGCCAATACAATTAAGGCAACCCATTCCAACACAATCAATAGATAATATAGATCCGTTTATTTTATTGCATCATTATGGTCCTTATGAGATATCGGTTGATAGTAACCCTTTTGATTTAGGCCCTCATCCACATAGAGGTTTTGAGCCGATTACCTTTTTAATACAAGGGGAACAATTGCATAGAGATTCTTTAGGTAACGAAAGTGTTGTAAAAGCAGGAGATGTACAATGGACAACAGCAGGCAGAGGGATAATTCATGCAGAAGGGCCTAGAAAAGAGTTTGTTGAAAAGGGAGGAACGTTAGAAGGTATCCAGCTATGGCTTAATTTGCCTGCAGATAAAAAAATGATGACGCCTAATTATCAACATGAAAAGTATGAACATTTTAATGTAGTTTATTCTAATGATGGTAATGTTGAAGTTAGAATTATTGCAGGTGCTCTAAATAATAAGTTTGGAAGAATTCAAACCCAAACTGCTGTAAATGCCTTTGTGTTAGACCTTAAAAAAAACGGGGAGTTTTTACTTGAAGTGCCAAAATCACACCAATCATTAATTTATCTTCTAAATGGAAATACAATAATTAATGATAAGGAAACTTTAGAGTTAAATAAAAATCAATTAATACGTTTTAACCAAGATGGAGAGGGGTTTAGTTTAAAAGGGAAAGAAGATAGTAAACTATTATTCCTATCTGGTGAACCAATTAATGAATCTATAGCCACTTATGGCCCATACGTCATGAATACTCAAACAGAATTATTAGAAGCAATGCGGGATTTCCAAATGGGGAAAATGGGATTTTTAGAGCCTAATTAGCATTTTAATCGAAAAGAATTCCTCGACGCTCTGCGTCGGGGTTTCCGAAGAAGTTGTCATTCCCGTGAAATCGAAGAT
>CANMLX010000040.1 GCA_947498845.1 uncultured Flavobacteriaceae bacterium
CGCTAATCGCTAATCGCTAATCGCTAATCGCTAATCGCTAATCGCTAATCGCTAATCGCTAATCGCTAATCGCTAATTATTTACTAAAACGATGCAAAGTAAATGTCATAGCCGAAAGTAAGAAAAAAGCACCTACTTGATGTGCTACGCCTAACCAAACAGGTACTTGTAATACAATGGTTAAGACACCTAATACAAATTGAATACCAACTATAATTAAAAGCGTATCAATACCTTTATTTTGATACGATGTTAAAGTTAACTTTTTACCTTTCCACCAAATTAAAATAATAAAAAGAACTACAATATATGCTAGCGTTCTATGCACAAATTGTACTCCACTTTTACCTTCGAAAAAATTCTTTAATATAGGCGTTTGTTCGCTATAAACGGTTTCATGTATAAATTTACCTTCGCTCATCATAGGCCAGTGGTTATGAATCCATCCAGCGTCTAACCCAGCAACAAAGGCGCCATAAATTATTTGGAGTAATAAAATGCTAAAGCCCAAACGAATTAAATTTCTAAATTTATAGTTCACCTGTTTTTGTTCAGGAAAAATTAAATCCAGAGCGACCCAAAATGTATAGGCAAACGTTATGAAAGCTGTAGTTAAATGCATGGCTAATCGGTAATGACTCACATCTGGGTTGTCTACTAAACCGCTTTTTACCATATACCACCCCAAAAAGCCTTGAAAAGCACCTAAGCATAGTAGAACAACAGATTTCTTTACAGTGCTTTTTGATAATTGTTTGGTAAATAAAAAGTACACAAAAGGAATAAAAAATACCAAACCAATAAATCGTCCAATAACACGATGAAACCACTCCCAAAAATAGATATCCTTAAAATCCTGAAGCGTAAAATGATTGTTTAGTTTTTGATATTCTGGATACTGTTTGTAAAGATTGAATGCTTCCTGCCACTGCGTTTCATTCATTGGAGGAATAGTACCAGAAATAAGCTTATAATTAGAAATCGATAAACCTGAGTGGGTTAAGCGTGTAATACCACCAACAACTACCATAATAAATATTAAGATGCAGCCGGTAAATAGCCAGTAAATTACTTTTTTGTTATCTTTTTTCATGTTAAGTAAAAGAATAAGTTCTAGCTGTAATACATTTATTTTAATTCTTTTTCAAAGCAGACACTATTAGAAACTCCTATATATTGCCCAAAATTTGGGATTTCTTGATATCCATTTTTGTTGTAAAATTTAACGGCAGCTACTTGTCTTTTACCAGTTTCCAGAACGCAAGATGTATATCCTATTTCTTTTGCCCATGTTTCTAATTCTTTAAGTATTCCTGTAGCGACCTGTTTTCCTCTGTATTCTAATGAGGTAAACATGCGCTTAATTTCGACACTATTATCGTTAAATTTTTTAAAAGCACCACATGCCACAGGGTAGTCATTGTAATAAGCCACTATTGTATTATCTAGAGTTTCGATGCCATTAAATTGTTTATAAAAATCATGGTCGTCTCCATCAATTTGCTTTAAAAAGGTATCTAATTGTTTTACTAGGGTTACAAAGTCACTATTTTTAGAGTTAGTCCTTATTAGTTTCAACATATATTTAAGGGAGGTTGGTTTTTAGTCCTAATTCTTTTCCTTTTTGTAGCATTAATTTAAAAGCAGCTTCATGTTCATTTGGGATGTCCCCCTCTAAAATAGCTTCTTTTATTGTTTCTTTTATAATGCCAATTTCTCTGGAAGGTTTAAGGTTAAAAGTTGTCATAATTTCTTCTCCAGTTACTGGAGGTTGAAAATTTCTTATATGATCTCTTTCTTCTACTTCAACAATTTTTTCTCTTACAATTTTAAAATTATTATGGTATTTGGCAAACTTTTTTGGGTTTTTTGTGGTGATATCTGCTTCACAAAGTGTCATTAAATCGTCTACATAATCTCCAGCATCAAACACTAAACGTCTTACAGCCGAATCGGTAACTATATCTTGAGCCAGAACAATAGGTCTGGAGCTCATCAATACCATTTTTTGGACAAATTTCATTTTATCATTTAAAGGCATTTTTAAACGCTTAAACAAGCGAAATACCATTTTGGAACCTTCAAATTCGTGGGCATGAAATGTCCATCCTACTTTTTTACTAAACTTCTTAGTAGGTGCTTTTCCAATATCATGGAGTAATGCAGCCCAACGCAACCATAGATTATTGGTGTTTTGGGAAATATTATCCACAACCTCTAAAGTATGGTAAAAATTATCTTTATGGCGTTGTCCTTCAATTTCATCAATACCTTTAAGGGCAGTTAACTCAGGCATTATATAAGCTAAAAGCCCTGTTTTTTCTAGTAAAAGAAAGCCTATAGAGGGTTTACTACTTGCTAGTATTTTATTGAGTTCGGTTACAATTCGCTCATTTGTTATTATTTTAATGCGTTTTGCATTTCTGGTGATGGCGTTAAGACTTTCGTTCTCTATTGTAAAATTTAATTGAGAGGCAAATCTTATAGCTCGCATCATTCTTAATGGATCGTCGCTATATGTAGTATCTGGATTTAAAGGGGTGCGTATAATTTTTTTATCTAAATCCTTAATGCCATCAAAGGGATCTAATAAATCACCAAACGTGCTTTTATTTAAGCTTAAAGCCAAAGCATTTATGGTAAAATCTCTTCGATTTTGATCATCGTTTAAGCTACCATTTTCTACAACAGGGTTTCTGCTGTTTTTAGAATAAGATTCTTTTCTAGCACCAACAAATTCAATTTCAATATCATTGTGTTTGAGCATTGCAGTGCCATAGGTTTTAAAAATCTGTACTTTTGGTTTTGCGGGTAGGTTTTTAGCTACTTGTTTGGCTAATGTTATGCCACTACCAATGGCTACAACATCTATATCTTTTGCAGAACCTCGTTTTAATATGTAATCACGAACAAACCCACCAATAACGTAACAGTCTAACTGTAATTCTTCGGCAGATTGTGTTATAATATTAAAAATGCTATTTTGTAGTGCGTCTTTATAGTTCATAAGGGTCAAACTCACACATTCAAATCCTAAAATATCTTAATTTTAGAACTAGAAATTTAATGTTTATTTGCGAATAATTTTTACAAGACCGTTGTTACTCAACTTAATAATTGAAGAAGGTTTTGTGTTTGTTTTTTCTTGATGCAAATTTACAACATAGCCTACACCTTTTAAAACCTCTGGAGCAATTTCTTTAAAAGACTTTGGTGTTGGTTGTCCGCTAATATTAGCAGAAGTGGATACAATAGCGCCATTAAATCGCCTTGATAATTGATAACAAAAATCGTCATCAGGAATACGAATAGCTATTGTACCATCTTGGGCAATTAAATTTGGTGCTAAATTTTGTGCATCATCGTAAATAATTGTGGTAGGCGTATCTGTTACATGTATTATATCTATAGCAGCTGGAGGAATTTGTTTTACATATTTTTTTAGCATACGCTCATCTGCTACTAAGCAAATTAGAGCTTTACTATCTTCTCGCTGTTTTAAATCATATATTTTTTTTACAGCTTTTGGGTTAGCAGCATCACAACCTATACCCCATACAGTATCTGTAGGGTATAGAATAATACCACCACTTTTAAGTGTTTCTAGTGCCTTGGTTATTTCTTTTTGCATGCTTTTATTACTGTTTCGTATACTTTAAGTGTTTCTTGAGCCATTTTTGATGTCGTAAAATTAGCTATAAGTTTTTTATGCGCTTTTTCGATGAATTGTTGTTGTAGTTCAGGTTGATTGGATAAAGCAAACACCTGTTTCGTTAAGGTTTCATCATCATATGTATTGGCTAACAAACCGTTAGAATTGTGATCTATTATTTCGGGAATGCCACCAACATTTGTGCTAACTATTGGCGTTTTATGATACATAGATTCGTATATAAATTGAGGGATCCCTTCGCTTTGGGATGTCATTACAGAGATATCAAACTGAGAAATAAAATTAGAAGCGTTTGTGGTATAACCCAAAAACATCATGTGATTTTCTAATTTAAGTGTTTTAACCCTTTGCAATAAGGCATCGGTTCTATTAGTATATTCACCTATTTGTATAAAAATAAAATCATCTCTCTTTTCATCATTCACAATTCTATTAGCAATATCAATCCATGTGTCTAAATGTTTAGCTCTAATGTGATTAGCAATATTGCCTATTATTTTTTTATCTGGGGTGATATTAAATTTTTCTCTTAAATTAAAAGGAGTTTGAGTACTTTTAGTTTTTAGATTTGTACCATGATATATTGTGATGAGTTTTTTGTGGTCTGTGATTGCTTTTTCACATACACGTTGTGTCTCTTTTGAAACACATAGTATTTTTTTAATTTTTAAATAGTTGTATTTATATAATGTCTTTTTTCGCTGTTTAATTTTAAAAGATGTTTTTTTACTAAAAACAAAAGGCGGTAGTTTAAAAATTTTATCCGAAATTATAGCTAATTGCAGTGCTATGGGGTCATGAATATGTATTAATTCTATGTTTTGTGTTTTACAAATGGTGTTGATCTTAAGTACATATCTTAGATCGATTTTTAACTTACGAATTCCTGTTTCAAAATTAATTTTGGTTGTTTTTAATCTGTTATGAAAAGCAGCATCTTTTGCACAGAGAATAATATTATTTATTTCAGGATTAGTATCTAACAGCTCTTTATATAAATTTTCAATATGGTGTTCTCCTCCTCCCCAGTTTTTAACAGCCGATAGATGCAATACGTTCATGTTTTTAATGATTTTATCTCAAAAATCAAAAGTACAAGTTGCATATAGATAAAACAAGTTGCGTATGGTTTCTATTGTTTTAAAATTTGAAATAAAATTTGGTAGAATCTTAAATAAAACAGTATATTTGCCCCCACAAAAAGGCCATGTGGCGCAACTGAATAGCGCACTTGATTACGGCTCAAGAGGTTGCAGGTTTGAATCCTGCCATGGTCACGAATAAATCAACAAAAAATTGAAACAAAGCAAGTTCTAAATAAAAGAGCTTGCTTTTTTATTTGGAGCGAAGCGTAGGTTTCTTTTGTTGATTTTCAAAGCAGAGCTTTGTCAGGAAAGATGAAATCAATCCTGCCATGGTCACTAAATATAAAACAAGAGGTCGTCTAGAAAGTGATTTTTAGGTAATTTCTTTTTCTATATATCTGATTATTTTGTTCACATACCATTTTATTAAGTTATAAGTTTCAAGTAAAAAGTACTTAAAGTTGTTTTTAGAATGTTTTATTTAATCAAGTGAAAAAGTCGATTTTTAGCACTTAATATATTATTTGGTGTTGAATATTTGTTTAGTTTTGGTGTACTTCAAATCACACCCTTATACATCTAGTGAAATTTTTTAATACTTAACCCTATTCTAGAGTTAAGGTATTTTAAAGCTTCAATGGTATGTTTTAGGAAATAAATCTCAAAAGAAAACGAAACTAAAATCACGCAATGAAAAGATTAAAACACAGCTTGTTATTTCTTTTATTTATCAACATTTTCCAAATTATAATTGCACAAAATCAATTACCTTATGGCTATCCTGATACAAATCGGCAAAAAGAAGTATTATTAAATAATTGGGATTATTATTTAGATGATGAAAAAGATGGGTATCTCTCTAAACCACCAACGAATATTACTTGGGAAAAGGTATCTATTCCACATTCTTTAAAGTTATCATCAACAACTAATGATGATAGTAAAGATGATGATTATCAATTGACATTTCACCGTTGGGTTGGTTGGTACAAGCGCAACATTAACGTAAATGCAGAGAAAGAACATAAGGTATTTCTTGAATTTGAAGGGGCACATCAAGTAACTAAATGCTGGGTAAATGGGAAATATGTAGGAGAGCATACTATAGGAGGCTATACACCTTTTCATTTTGATATCACAGCATTTGTAACCAAAGATGGATCTAATAATGAGGTTGTTTTATCTGTAGATAACCGAAGAAATGTAAACATACCACCTGAAGGAGATCGTTACGATTATATTAAATGGAGTGGCTTATATAGAGATGTGTTTTTAGTAGTTACAGATGCTGTACATATTACATTTCCATGGGAAGCCACCAATGCTGGTGTTTTTATTACGACACCAACTGTAACAAAAGAGGATGCTACTATTAACATAAAAACAAATGTTAAAAATGAAACGGACCAACCACAGGAGTGTACCGTAATAAATCGTGTAATTAATGATAAAGGCGTTGTTGTACTTAAAATGGCTAAAACCAAGAAAATTTTAGCAACTACTAGTTATACGTTTACTCAAACAGGAGGGATTACCGAAAATGTTAGATTGTGGAGTATAGAAAATCCTTATCTGTATCGTGTTAATACTACAGTGTACAGAAATGGGAAAGCGGTAGATATGATAGAAAATCCTCTTGGCATTAGAAAAATAGAGTTAATTCCAGGGAGGGGATTTGTTTTAAATGGTAAAAATGTAGAATTGGTTGGAGCAAATCGCCACCAAGCGATGTTATTTATAGGGGATGCAGTACCTAATTCTTTACAATGGAAAGATGCTTGGCAATTAAAACAATCTGGCTGTAATTCTTTAAGGCTAGCACATTATCCCCATGATAATGCGTTTATTGAAGCTTGTGATGAATTGGGCATACTATTGTATGAAGAACCACCTACCTGGATTGGCATTGGAGGAGACAAATGGATGGATAACCTTGAGAAAGCAGCTCGCATAATGGTTAGAAATCACAGAAATCATCCATCAATAGTTATGTGGGGGGCAGCTATTAACCACAGAGGACCTGTAGAACGATTACACTATGCGTGTAAAGAAGAAGATCCAACACGCTTTACCGCATCAAATGGGGCTAAGTGGACAGGTCAACAACATTCAGGTATTACAGATATTTATACGCCTATGGATTATAACCATATTAAAATAGATGAACATGAATTCACTTATTTATGTGAACATGGAGGCTCTACAGATGCAACTCGAAATCAAAACTATGTGAGCAGATCCAAACAAATGGCAAATGTAATTGGGGCTGCTTATTGGACTGCACATGATTATCAAACCTTTAAACCAAAAACTATTGGAAACCCAAAGCGTATATTTTCTATAGATAGAGTGCCTAACCCTTCATTTTATTGGTATCAAACAGAAACATCTAAAGTCCCAATGGTATATCTTACAGATAGAATTGTATCTACTGAAGATAAAATTGTGGTGTTTAGTAACTGTCAAAGAGTTGATTTGTATAATGACAATCAATTAATAGAACGTCGTTTCCCTGATAAAAATAATACGTCATTATATGTTAACAGTCCAAATTTTATATTTAATTATAAATGGAAGCGTGGTAAACTAATAGCTAAAGGTTATGTAGACAATAAGTTGGTGGCTACAGATTCAAGAACAATTCCTGAAGATCCATATAAGTTGAAGGTTAAAATAGAACTAGATAATAAAGCGTTCTCAGCGAATGGTTCAGATATTAAAACGGTTCAATGTTATATTTTGGATAAAAATGGAGCGCGTGTGATAGATGCAAAAAACAAAGTCACTTTTATTGTAGAAGGAGAAGGGGAGCTTATTGAACATCCCGATATTGATGCCAACCCTAGAACACCATTTCTTGGCGTTGCTACAGCTTATGTGCGTTCTTCTGTAAATGCAGGTTTTTTAAAAGTAATAGCCAAAGCAGAAGGTATTAGGAAATCGACAAGTGATCAAGTTGTTACTATTCCATTTAAATACAATAGAATCAAGGCAGAAGCTAAACCAATATACGATCTAAAAGCAGAGAAGATCGATATTTCATCTGGAATGGAAGGAGTTAATAGAGGAACAGCGCGTACTTTTGAATTTGGAAAGCATAAAGCTGATGTGATTTATAGTGAATATACCCAATTTGGCTGGACATCGTGGGTAGGAACTTCAGCATTAAAAGAAACTTTTAAATCTGGTATTTTTAAAGATTGTTCGTATAAAATAACAGCTAAAGATACATTACAATGGTTTTCCTCATGGGGGCAATCGGGAAACTTACCTTATTTAGCAATAGACGGCGTAAAATTAAAGTCTGAATCACCATTAAAACTATCTATTACAGGTTTGCCTAAAGGCATTTATGAGCTAGAAACTTGGCATCACAATAGTATTTCAAAGAAAAAAAAGGCAGGTATTCTTAAGATTGAAGTAAATGATGCAAAAGGAGAAAACCGTACGATAGAGAAAGAAATAACCATGTCAAAGGGCGATTTAACCAGTAAGTTTCCAGTATCTGCTAAGTATAAAATTTACTCAAACGGAATTGGTGATGTGGTAGTTTCCTTTATAGCAGTTGAAAAAGATTTTGAGACATGTTTTAATGGGTTTAAGATTAAAGAAACCATAGAAATGTTTATGGAAAAATAATTTATAAAACAGCAGTTTAATAGGTTTCTATTTTGTCTCATAACCTGACTTCGATTAATAGTGTAAACACAGCTTTGCTTATCTTTGATCAGAAATTTTCTAAAATTTTCGAGTAATATCGAGATCTTTTGAGGAGATTTTGGGGAATTTACGGCAAAAAGAAGCAAGTCTTTAAAACAAAAGCTAGTATCACTTCGTATTTGCACTGGAAACCCTTTGGAATATCTCGATATTCTTTCAGTATTTCTAGAACAAACCCAAGACAATGCTAACCTTTCTGTGAAAATAATATTAATCGAAATCAGGTTAATACTTTAGACCGTTTATTTAAATATATTTGCAAAAACAGGTAATCGTATTTTAATAACTTAGTTAATGTCACAAAAAGTCATTATTCATTCTAAATTCGACGCAATAAAAGATGATATAAATAAAGCGATATCTAATTTTGAAGATCATAACGAGATTTTAGGAAAAGCCGAACGAAATGTTATAAAAAATGTTGAAATCGAAGGAGCTTTATATACTATAAAATCGTTTAAAGTTCCTAACATTATAAATCAAGTTGTATATCGATTTTTTAGAAAGTCAAAAGCAGAAAGGTCATATAAATACGCAAATAATCTAATAAATTTAGGTATTGGAACACCTCACCCAGTAGCTTACAGCACTCAAAATGTATCTTTTTTATTCAAAAAAAGTTTTTATATAAGTGAGTTTTTAGATTGTGATCTTACTTATAGAGAATTAACCCTGGATTTTAATATTAAAGACCACGAAGCTATTCTTAGAGCATTTACCAGGTTTACATATAAACTTCATGAAAAAGACGTGCATTTTTTAGATCACTCTCCTGGTAATACACTAATTAATAGGATAGATAATACTTATGAGTTTTATTTAGTAGACCTAAATAGAATGGAATTTGGTGTTATGGATTTTGAGACTAGAATGAAAAACTTTGCAAGACTTACCATTCATAAATCTATGATAGAAGTGATGAGTAATGAATATGCTAAATGTTCGGGAGAAAATGAAAGTAAAATTTTTAACTCTATTTGGCAATACACTAAGGCGTTTCAACATCGTTTTTATAGAAAGAAGCGCATAAAAAAGCGCTTGTTTTTTTGGAAAAAAAAATACAAAAATAAAACGTTTAATTCTCCTATTTAATTAATAACCAATTAATAATTTAATTTATGCCAACAGGTAACATAAAAGAAAGACTTTACTTTATGATAGTTCATAAGTGGAAATATCTGTGGGCTATGTTTTGGTCTAGATTTTATTCAAAACCAATAAGTAAAACAGTTAAAAAAACAGCTTTTATAGCTAGAGTTAAAGATAAGGATTGGATTTTTGGTGCAAAAGTAAGGCGACTTTCAAAATATTCTAGTTTAGATGCTGCGCCTCATTATCATAATAAATTGCGTGATTTACCAGATGTAGATGGGTATTTCTATATCTATCAAAATTACTTTTGTAGATGCATACGTAGTACGCCTAGTATTTTAAAAAAGAAGAATATAGTCATGTTTACACATCCAAGCTGGTCAAGAAAATATTCTAGAACGCATGTGGTTTGGTGTCTTAATAAAGCAAGTTATATTATATGTTTAAATTCAGCTATGAAAGCTAATTTAATTAGTTTGGGGGTAAAACCAGAACTTCTTAAAGTACTTCACATAGGGACTTCTTCCAGTTTTTTCTATAGGCATACAAGAGGCGTTGGAGGTGTAGGGTTCTGTTCAAGCTATGGACCGAGAAAGAATCCAGATTTAGTATATAACATAATAAAAAATATGCCTAATAGGATGTTTCATCTTATTGGGCGTAATTGGGAGAATTTCGATAAGTTTAACGCGTTAGAAGCACTTCCTAATTTTATATATCATAATAATAAACCATACGAATCCTACCCAGAGCTTTATAATAAATTAGATGTTTTTGTGTCTCCTTCACTTTTAGAGGGTGGTCCTGTGCCAGTACTTGAGGCAATGATGTCTAATTGTGTTCCAGTAGCTTCAAAAACAGGGTTTTGTCCAGATATAATTCAACATGGCGTAAATGGTTATTTATTTGATTTGGATGCGACACATGAGGATGTAATTCCGTTAATTGAAGAAGCTTATGAGCTTAAAACTAATGTAAGGGAAACAGTAATGCCTTATACTTGGGAAAATTGCTCTAAAAAATTAGATGAACTGTTTTTATCTTGAAATCTTTTGTTATTAAATACAAAGACCTCTCTATTAATCACTTAATTTAAATAAGTGTATTATGTCACTCTTAGAGGCTATGATTCTTAAATCGAAATTAGGTTTATAAATACACCACGGGTTGATTAAGTGTAAAACTATTTCAGGACAAAAACAGTTCTTTAATAAAAAAGATCGTCCTTATTTTGAACGATCTTTTTTTAATTAAAACTATGTTTTTTAAATTAATTAGTCTCATCTACTAATTTAAAAGATCTTATGTAATCTACATAACAGATCCTATCTTCAAGAGATGCTAGTTCAACTTGACTACCATTCTCTGCAATAGGATTCCAATTATAGCTTTCTATAGAAAATTGTAAATACATATCTTGATCAAAAGGTACAGGTGGATTTAAAGTATATTGATATTTACCATCAAGATAGAATAATAATTCTGTAGCACTTTTTCGCCATAACCCATAAATATAATATCTTTCGTGATTTTTAGTTGGGGTAGTTATGTGTTCACTGTCTCTATCTTGTCCCGAATCACAAGAATCTTCTCTTCTAATAGCGTTAGAGTGATAAATTTCATCCCATTTTTGATTTTTTGCCCATTGATGTGTGTTTTCTGTAAGAAGCCCTACAGATTCAGTAATATCAATTTCATGTTTTTTGTCGCATGTGTTATTAAAACCCATTAACCAGAAGCCGCCTCCCATTTCTGTCTTACTCATTTTCATTTTACATTCATAATAGTTGCCTACATTTGTGGTGATCTTGGATCTAAAAACACCTCCATAAAATGTGTAAGTTTGGAGGGCTCCATTTAACCCCCAACCAGAAGCAGTAACTGGTTCTGGTAACTTCCCTACTTCAATAGTCATTTTTCCATCTTGAATTTTAAGATTTTTTTCTTGAAACATAGCAGGTTCTCTTCCAACCCATTTTAAATGAGAGTGCGTAGCTGGATTAGTATGCCATTTTTCATCTATTTCAGGGCCATCAAACTCATCTGTTAATTCAGATATTGCTTCCCATGTTTTTCCGCTAGTAATAGAGACATCTTCAATAAAATATGGTGCATCCAATGTAGGTTCAACTCTGTTAATGATAACATTAAAACTACATGAAGATTTGTTTCCAGCTGCATCTATTGCTGTAAATGTATTAGTTGTTGTTCCTACTGGAAAAGTTTCTCCAGATGCTAAACCTTCTGTTAGTGTTGTTGTAGCGCTTAAATTATCTGTTCCTTTTGGTGCCGTGTAGGTAACTACAGCGTTATCTTCTGTGACAGCAATGTTTATTGTGATATCATCCAGACATTCTATTTTTGGTTTCTCATTATCTTCAATTATTTTATCATCTGTGTTATCACTACTGCTTCCGCAGGCAACTAAAACTAAGGCTAGAAATGGGCGTATTAGGGTAGTAATTATTTTTTTTAACATAACGTTTTTTTTAATAATAGTAATGCGAATTTAGCTAAAATTAAGAAGTGGTTGGTGTATATATGTTCCTTAATGGGCAATATATGTATTTATTTGAACGTAAAAATATATTCGAATTTACTTTAGAAGTAGTACCATTTAAGCTTTTAAAATACGCCAAAAGAGCATTTAAGTAATGATGGTTAGAAGTAATCGATTTTATAATTTCCTTGTTCATATCATTAACTGATATCCATAGCCAATTTTTGAGTTGTTCCATAGTATCAAATTGTTTGTTTTTGAAGCGTTGCTTGATGTATTGCCATATTTGTTCACAAGAATTTAGGTCAGAACAATAAGGGGTATCCTTAACAGATAGATATTATCAGGCACATTGATATTATTTGTTGAGAGGAAAGCAGCATTATCTATGACCACTATTTTATATTTTCTGGGTTTATTTTTAGAAAATTCTTTTAGATATTGTTCAAATATCTTGTGATCTACTTCATTTATTTCTCATACAAAGCTATCTCCTGTAATGTGGGAATAGCTGCCCCATAAATAATACCAAATAATCCATATAATTACGCCAAAATACGTGTTCATTTTTCCTCTTTCTTTATTGTGGTAATGCTTACATAGCTATGCTATGCAAACATTCCACAGCTTCAAAAGAGAAAAAAGCAACTGTACATTTTTAGCATAACTTTATAGTTTATTTGGTATAAGTGTTTGTAAATTTATATTGATAGTTTGCTATTGGTCGTACCCCTGGCATAGATAAGTAGTGTTCTACGTGTGTCTTTAATCCATGCCTACTCTCGTCCTGAAAATAGAGATTTGCCGAATCGTATATTTGATTACCTTTATTTAGACTTTCTCTAATTTGGTTTAATGTATTGGGCAGTTTTTAAAAAGGCATTTTTAGACTCTTTGTCTTTTTTGATATTACTGCGACGGGGAATTTTAAATTTGGCATTTAACTTAGTATTCATATATTTCCACAACCATTGATATTCTATCTCTACACCATAGGTCTATAATATCTAACCTTGTGCATCCCAATAACCTAAAAAGGAATTATCCCTGCTCTCTAAACGCTCTTTGAGCCCTTGATGAAATCTCAGCAGTAATAATATTTGAGGTGCGCTTTCCTTGGATAGGAGCTAAAAGAGCATCGAGGCCTTGGTCCCGATAGAGTTTTATCCATTTGTCTAGCGCATAGGAATTAGTAGATTGTGATTTGGCCAGATCATCCAACTTGCTAAATGTACTCCGCTTTAAGTGTAATAAAGAATTAAGCTTTTTGATGATTTTTAGGGCTCTTCTACTTTTTGAGCAAAAAAAAGTAGTTTTTGCTCACTCTACTTAATGATTAATGTCGATTTCCATTCCCATGTGAAAATTTAATCATTTTAATGTAAATAAAAAGTTTGTTTGGTATTATATAGTATAAAAAAGATCATCTAAAAAAGAAGACTGAGCTTTTAAATAGATTCATTATAAACCAAAAAATGAAGACAAGTGTTGTTTTTTGTTTAAAATCTTATGAATAATTGGTTAGTGGTATTCATTTCCTTCTATATCGATATATCCTTTTTTGCCATTTTTTAATTCAAAACTCGCAAGATTAAAAACATACGCATTGAGTTTCGCATACTTCAATTTTGTAATGTTGTAATAACCGAAAAGGTTATTTTTTTCCACCTTAACACTATATAGATTAGAACAATCTATAGTGTCGTAAAACTTTGTTTTTCCATTTTCTCTTAAACCAACCCTATTATCTGTAGTTTCTATAATTAAAGTTTCGGGGAAGAAGAAATTCTCATCATATTCGATAGTACCACTCTTATTTAAAAAACAAATACTTTTAATACCTGATTTAGGTATAGTATCTATAATTTCTTTTTTATCAAATTGATGACCACTAATAGATTTTGTGGTTCTTTCTATTAGATAATTATTTTCCTGTTGAATTATTTTAACGAAAAAATCATCTACAGTACCGCAATAATACATTTCAGCTTTTTTAGGGTAATCAATGATTTTAAGTTTTTTGTCCAGATAAAACATTTCATTTTTATAATCTAAAACTTGTAATGCGTTTTCTGCATAAGCTACAAATTTTAGCTTATCATAAACTACTTTACCATTATTTGTTATTTGAAAAGTGTGATTGTTTTGATTTTTTAAAACTTTATAATTGTGATATATTAGATGTAATTTATTTTGAGCATAGCTTGAACATATAGACAACAAAATTATGGTCAAGAAGTAATAATTAAGTTTAGTTATTATTAGTTTGTTCATTTTTTATAAGTTAGTTATATAATAGATTAATATTTAAATGCTATTTAAGAATTTGAATAATTAATATTAAAAAATCACTTTTGAACATCTTTGTTTGATATCATGTTAGCGTTATTCCTTTGGAGGAAAAACAATGACATGTGAATTATAATCTGTATAAGCCTCAAAATTTGTTGAAATGAAAAGAGGCTTTTCGTATGCTGTTTCCTGATATTTTTTAGATGGCGCTCCTAACCAATTACATTCTTTTAATACATTGTATCTAGTCACCCATGTATGTATACCTTGTTCACTAAATCCCCATCCAAATTCGTGCTGTAGCAATAGATTATTAATTTTTGTATCATCTTCACCAATAGTATAGATAGTTTCTAGAGGTATATTAGGTTGTTTCCAAACAGGATAGGATTTGGTTTTATTGTAAGCTGCTAAACAATGATGGTATTCTTTTGAGTTTTTGTTAATAATTAAATAGGCTTTCCAGTTAAAATATTTTACTAGAATATAACCAATACTCCAACCTGCTACTTCACGTGATTTCCAAATATTGCGATGTGTTTTTTCTAAAGTATTTAAGTCTTGAGTTGTAAACCCTTCTTTAAGCCCTTTGTAAGCATAAATTGTACAATGCATACTGTCGGGTTTATTAAAGTACGGTTCTAAATCTTTTAAATAGGATTTGTATTGGCTTATGTAGTTTTGAGTAGTTTTAACTTCTGCATGTTCTCTCCAAACGGTACCATAATATTTACTTGGCAGCCCTAAATTAAAGCGTATAAGATGATCGTTTTCTATATCTACTAGTTTATTAATTGCCTCGCAGGAGTTGAACTTTTTATGATTAGCCTTATTACAGTTGCTACATTTTTTAAGTTTATTCTCTATACTATTTGCTTTTAATTGATTTTGAGATGTAATCATAAATGATTGAAGACATAAGTATGTAAGTATTATAAATTTCATAAAACGAATTAAAAAGGTGTTAAATACTTATAATAAAAACTGTTATCGTTTTCTTTAGATTATAGTTCCTCATCATTTAATTTTAGTACAAAAGAATTAAGGTCTTTTATTTTTTTTTATTAATAAACTATCCTCTTTAAATTTTAAAAAATGAATATTAGAAGAGTCAGCATTTTTAACTGTTTCAAATAAAAAATAATTTCTCCCTTTTTTTTGCATGCAAAGGTGCTCTCATTATTAAACTGCAGGGAATAAGGAAAAAAACTTTTTACTTTTTGTGTTTTTAAATTTTCTTTACACGAGAGTAAAATTAAAAATGTTAATACAAAAAATAGTTTAGTTTTCATCTTACAATTTTTTGGATTTTCTAATTTGTGATATTATTATTTCAGCTATAAAACATCAAATGTTTATATATACTGGTATTAATGGCTTTACAGTTTTTAAAGTTCTCATAAATATCCTTACTCCAGTTACTATATGTTAAGAATTTGCACTCAAGACTATTTGTATTTTAAAAATTTTGGTATGCGGTTTGAAAAGCACAACAAATGGCTATATAACAGTCAAAAAAAATATAAACCTTATTTTTGACTGTTGAATTTCATGAGTTTAAGAATAAATTTATTGCTTTTTTCGTAAATCTTTATAGGTGCATACTTTAGTTGTGTCACAAGCTATTATATCGAAATCAATTGTGTTATATAATTTTTTAATGAGTTCAGTTCTTAAATTAGAATATCCGTAATTAGGAGGAATGTCAATATAATTTGCAGTTTTTTTATTTTTCATTGAGAAAATTAAAACACGAACACCAAGATATCCCTTGGTTGTTTTTCCTTGAGCACTTTCTAAATAGGGCTTAATTGATAAAGAGTCATTTATACAATTGATCTTATGTATAAAAAAAATACAATTTTTTTTATAAGTATAGCTAGTGGTTTTTACTGAAAGTTCTTTGGATTTAAGTCCAAATATTTCATTTATGAAATTAAAACTGCTATTGCTTAATTCGTCAGAATATTTGTTTTTTGTGTGTTTTATATTTCTTATATTACTTAATACGTTTTCAAAATCAGAAACAGTTTGTAGTGTCTTTTTTTGGTTTTCGTGAGATATGACTTTTTTTGTTTTTAAATAGGTCGAATCAATGGAGCTATGAGTTGAAGTGTTTATATCTTGACTAATATTTTTTTTACAACAATAGAGAGAAAGTGTTAATAGTATTATAAAAATGTTGTTTTTCATAATTATTTCTTTTTGTTTCTTAACTGATATAACTCTAACTTCATAGGGAAATTTGATTTCCAAGCTTGAATATAAGTTAAAAAGAAATCCTCTAGTTCTGCGCCTTTTTTTGATGAAACGCCAAATATTTGGTCAATAAATTCAAAGCTAAATTTACTACCACTTTTATTAACAATTATAGTGAAAGAATGGTAGTCTGCGTTGTATGCACCTATAAAACAGTAAAAGCCATCATCAGGGCACTTACTTTTCATATATTCAATTGGACTTTCCTTAAAACCAATCAAATCTTTATCTGTATTACCAGCTTTGCCATTATATATTACTTCATTATTATCAGTATCCATAACGGTAAATGTTTTGGATGTTTCGGCATAAGTTGATGATATTAATTTACTACGAACTCCATCGGTAGTTGATTCTCCTGCTTTTTCAAAATCTTTAGGGACTAATCTTACCGCCTCATGATTTTGATCTTTACCTAAATCTAAACCAGATGGTTTATCAAGTAATTTGTATATTATATGTTTGTGAGTATCTGTACAATGGTGATATCTATTTTGATCACCTGGACCATTATATTTTAGATTGTTAGCAATTGCATATTTTCTAATTTTAGCAATTTGTGTTTTGTCAAATTCCCATTCATTTTTATAATGAACAACAATCTTCACCCTCCCACAATGCACATTTTTTAACTCGCCTATATTCCATTCATCATCTTCATCATCTTTAGCATAAAAATCAATATAGAATTCTTTAGGCTCCTCAAGTTTTAATTCTAACTCTAAATTGTATTTACTATCGTAAGTAGCTGTAAATTCCTGTTCACTTGTAATAGTTACACCTTCTATTTCTTCAGATAAGCGGACTGTGATTATGCCATCATCATCATCACTATCTTTATTCCCTTTTGTAATAGAAAAAGGGAAACTTATTTTTTCTTTTTCGGAAGTGGTACGTTGATAGACTCTATAGATACGTTTGTGTTCGTTGTCTATATGCTCTGATAATTCGTGATCTTCCTTATCATTGTACGCGATTTCTTCTTCCTCATGTTCAAAAATTAATTTAGCAGGATTAATAACTTTTAAGCCATCTTTTTCAAAGGAAACAAGTGGTATAAACTCATCCATCATTAAACCAGGAGACGTCTTTGTAACATTTGGATTATCTGATTGCGATACTGTAGGCATGTTAGTTTTGTTTTTTTCTGGTTATTAATTCGAGTTTTATTGTTTCACTAGTAACCTCTTGATCTGGTAATTGATTGTTATCTAGCAATGCACCATCATATTCAAAGTCAAAATCGCTATCGTTTAAGTCTATATCGATAGTTTTTCCTACCATGTTATTTGTTTGAACGGTAAGAAATATGGTTTTATTTTTACGAAGTTTAGAAATTTTTTCTCCGTTTTCATTTTCGTAATAGATATCTACTATGCTACCCTCTTCTTCCTGCTCAGTTGTTTCTGTGCTATTATTAGCAAATGGATTACTAGGATTCCACTTTTTTTCATGTATAACATCTCTAATACGGCTAATACCATAAGAAATAGTAAGGCCTATATACATGGGGGTTTCTCCAGTTGATGAAAAGCGCTCATGTAACCTTATAATATGTGCATTTGCAAACTCAATATCAAAATACTTTTGTAAGCCATCGCGTTTAAAAAACCGAATATATCCTTTAAACATACGGTCCGGGTGAAACATATAACTGTAAAACAACTCATCGTTTCGTGTGGACTCGAAAGCTAGGTTTAGCGGGGCGCCAACAGGTAATTGTGAGGGTCTGCCATTATAATCGGCTACCTGCGAAAATACCAATTCGGCATCCAATAAATTACGTTCTTCCCCTTCTATGTATAGTTTTGCTTTAAATGACATCTAATTTTAGTTGATGGTTTTTGGGTTATTGGTTGGTAGTTAATGGTTAATAGTTGGTAGTTGATGGTTTTTAGTTTTACTTACTCAGTCATCAGTCATCAGTCATCAGTCATCAGTTACCAGTCTTCTGTCTTCTGTCTTCAAAACACAAACAAGATAAAAAAAATCTCTTGATCTTTACAGATAAGGGATTTTTTTAGCATTTATTCTTCTACAACTTTTATGTTATCTATTTGGTATGATATTTTACTTTTTTATTCAAAATATGCTTTTAATTGTGTTGTATTATTGATAATAACACTCATAATGGTTTAGGTATTTTTTCTTTGAGTTTTTTCTGGTGATAATTAATTTATCGTTATAATTATAGTTATAATCATAATAAATTGTGCTTTTTGAAGCGTTTTTTACTTTTTTCTTTTTAAATTTCGTAATTCTACAAACACGATTATTTTTATACTTATAGGTATATATGTTATTAATTTGCAGAAACCCCTGTCTTGTTTGAGTGTGGGACACTTTTTTTAGTTTTTCTTTGTTATAATAGAAAGTAATCTCTTGCTTTGTTTTGTCTTTTAAAAAGAGAATGTCTATTTTTTCTATTTGAGCATTTTTATTCCAAAAGTAGTTGTAAACTTTTTGCCCTTTTGTTATACTCTTTATTTGATTCTTTGTATTATGTTTATAATCAATGGTTAAGTTGTTGTATTTAATCTGTTTTATACTTCCATTGGTATTATAAATAAATATTGGTGCATGAATTACATTATTATCGGTTACTTTTATCTTATTTGGTCTTTTTTCTTTTGTATTATATTCATAATACGAATTATTTATACCATAGCAAGAACTTTTTACTCTCTCGTTAAATAGCATTCCACCTCCAATAAATTTAGCTTCTATTAAGCGAGCTAAAGAGTCGTATTTATATACATAGAAAGGTTCTTTTTCATTTTTATTTAAAAATTTAATTTTAGAAAATTTTGTTTTATTAATTCCCTTAATTTTGTTGAATACAAAATCGTATTCCCCATATTCACAAATTCTTTGGCTATAACAGTTTAGGCAATAAATAATAGTGATGAAAAAAAATAAAGGTAATTTCATTATTTTATAGTTTAATTCCATGAGGTTTAATTTCTATAGCTTTTACTTTTTCTCGGGGAGGATAAAGTTTATTATATAGATTCTCAGGAGTAATTCGATCTCCCTTTTTCATGTTTTTTTGAATATTGTCTTCTACTTCAATATCTATTTCAATAGTGGACTGCTCTTTTTTAGTTATATTCTCCTCATACGTCTCAATTATATTATTTAAAAAGTCACCTGTAGCTTTTACCGATTCCCATACTGCATATTCCGAATATTCATCATCCATTTTAGCATAAAAGCCAACTCCTTCACAACCAATAACACTCGAAGCATAGTTAGCAACATGAAAAAATCTATTACCACCATTTATTCTAGTCCAATTGGTGAACTTTTTAAATGGCATATTATGTTGGAAAATTCTTAACCCATTATGACCTCCATAATTATAGTTTTGTTTCCCGTTTTGATATTCTTTAGGAAGTCTTTCATCAAACTTATTTAGTTTTTCAAAGATATTTTCTATACGTTGTTTGTTTTTTTGACTATCTGGGTGATTCACGTCATCTTCATCATCACTATCATTTCTTCTAATTAAATACCCTAGATATTCTCCTTCTCTGGCAGGTGATGTAGTTTCATTTGTAACTGTGGCATAATAGTGATTTGCGCCTTCAATTCTTAGACATAATATACTTATAATAGTTTCACCATCATTATAAACCCTAACCATATGAATTTTAATTTTTACAGGATCACTTTCAATTTCTGGAAGATTAAAGTGAAGAATTTGATTTGGATAGTTTCTTAAGGTTACTCTTCCCATATTAATTATTTTTTTGTTTTACAGCTTTTAATTTCACTTTAGTAAGAGTATCGTTAAGAACAATATCACTTATGATATCATCTTTCATCCATTTTCCTTTATATTCAAAATCTATAGATTTATTTTCTAGGTCAATATCTGCAACTTGACCATCTGTGTTTTGAGAATTTATAACTAGATAAATTTCTTGATTTTCTTTAATTATAGTTTCTTCTATTTTATTATTATTTAAATCCTCTATATGGTAATCTAATAACAAAGGTTCTAATTCCTCTTCTTGTTCTGTTACTTGATTATTATTGATAGCAAAAGGATTACTTGGATTCCATTTTTTTTCATGTATAACATCTCTAATACGGCTAATACCATAAGAAATAGTAAGGCCTATATACATGGGGGTTTCTCCAGTTGATGAAAAGCGCTCATGTAACCTTATAATATGTGCATTTGCAAACTCAATATCAAAATACTTTTGTAAGCCATCGCGTTTAAAAAACCGAATATACCCTTTAAACATACGGTCTGGGTGAAACATATAACTGTAAAATAACGCATCGTTTCGTGTGGACTCGAAAGTTAGGTTTAGTGGGGCGCCAACAGGTAATTGTGAGGGTCTGCCATTATAATCGGCTAACTGCGAAAATACCAATTCGGCATCCAATAAATTACGTTCTTCCCCTTCTATGCATAGTTTTGCTTTAAATGACATCTAATTTTAGTTGATGGTTTTTGGGTTATTGGTTGGTAGTTGTTGGTTAATAGTTGGTAGTTAATGGTTTTTAGTTTTACTTACTCAGTCATCAGTCATCAGTCATCAGTCATCAGTCATCAGTCATCAGTCATCAGTCATCAGTCATCGGTCTTCTGTCTTCAAAGACACAAACAAGATAAAAAAAATCCCTTGATCTTTACAGATAAGGGATTTTTTTAGCATTTATTCTTCTACAACTTTTATGTTATCTATTTGATAATCTGTGGAAGCAGGGCCGGTTTGTTTACGATATCTAAATCCTATATGAAACGCATCTTGATTATTTGGTACATTAATAGTTGTGCTTACTGGAGTTAATTCAGTTGTGTCGGCTTGCGGAACGATATTATTTGACGTACCGGACATATTAATACGATCTCCAATAATAAAATCATTACCAACCATATTAAGTATAAATATTTCCAGATAATCACCGTCTCTCTCGCTCACATTAATATCCATTGAGAAGTTTAATGTTCGCGTGTTGATTATTTGCATTTCTTCAGTAATTAACCAAGCATCATATTGGTCACTAGGACCACCATTTTTAATTTCGGCAAAGATATTACTATTGGACTCATCACTATTCCATTTAATATTAACACTATTATTAATATTTTCCCATCCAGATAGAGCAATATTAAATCCTACAGAGGTAATACTCTCAAAATCTTCATCTAACAACACTTCTTTTTCATCACAAGCAATTTCTGTAAAATTAATATCTTCCAGTGCATTAATTGTAAGGAAATTAGCAGTGCCATCGTGTGCTAAAATAGCTGTTATGTTACCATTGTTTACCGAAACTGTTTCAGCCGCAAAAGTGGCATCAGCACTATTTTTAAATGCAATTTTTGCTTTGGTATCACAATTAAATAATTGTTTATTGGTTGGGTCTCCGTAGGCTTGTCCTTGATTTTCATCACTAAGCTGTACATTTTCTAGTTGTATCATAGTAAGAGGGACTATTGTACCAGCTTGAATATCTTCTATAGTAGTTACAGTAGGAACAATAGTTTCTAAAGGATCACTGGATGGTACAATAACATCATCGAATACAGATGCAGAAACTTGTATAGGTTGAATTGCATCTTCAGCAGTATTTAAAGCGCCTATATGTAAGTTCCCATCAATAACTTGCATGGCTAAACCATTTAAGTTTACACTTACTTTTTGTCCTATAGCGTATGTGTTGTAAAGATTAGATAGCTCAAAATCTATAATTATACCAGCATTTGGATTTTCAGGGCTTGATTGTAAATATAGCTCATTATTAATATTCTTTTGCTCATCGCTGGAAATGGTGTATCCTGTAAATATAGGGTCGGCACCTGAAGGCACATTTGTAAATGTAACATCATTAAACTTCACTAAGTTAGCTCCATCGGCTTTGGCTACTACATCGGCAATAGTAATATTAGTACCTGTTTCTATACCTGTACCACAACGATCTCCAGAGAAATCAATATCCTTAGGGCTTCTTATGGTTAATACATCTTTTGTTAATATGGCTGTAATGCTACCATTACCTGTAGGGAATGGTAATGCTTTAAATTTAGATAAACCACTATTATGTAATGCTATGGTTTTACTCCCTGTACACCCAATAAGTGTTTTGTTTACATTCTCGTTGTTATCTGCATTAGCATAAGAGGTGCTTAATTCCCCGTCTATAACCTGTACGTCTTCTAAACTTACTAGTATAGTAGGTAGTGCATCTTCTGGTTTATCAGATTCTGCAGCTTCTATAATTTCACCAATGGTTAATTTTTTAGGTACAATAGTTGTTTTAGTATTTGTTCTAATAACAAAGGTTTTAAAATCATCACTAGAAATTGGTGTTATAGTACCATTATTAAATGTACCTATGTGTAACGCGTTACCAACTTTTTGCATCCCAAGGCCATTAAGTTTTACTAAAACTTCTCTTCCTACGCCATGAGTTACAAAAATATTGTCTACAGCTACATCTATTATAACACCACTTTCTGCATCTTCTGCTTTATCTTGAATGTATATTTCTTGGTTAATATTACCTTGATCGTCACTAGATATTATTAAACCAGAGGTGATTAATTCGCCTCCGTTTTGTACTTTGTCAAATTCTACAATAGTGCCTTCATAAAGATCTTCAACAAAAGAAAGGTCTACGTTTGCTTCGAGATTATCTGGATTGTCTATGCCTACATCAGGAACAGTAACATCGTCGTCACTCTTACAAGAAAATAAGGTGATTGCAACTATAGTAAGTGCAATTATTGGTTTTAAAAAAATGTTTTTCATAGTGAATTATTGTTTGTCTTTTGTGAGTTAGTATTTTAAAATCTATAATAAACGTTAACAAAATATGTAGCACCGTAACCTCTCCAGTAACGATTCCCATATAAAGGTCGTGTGCGTTGCGCGTCTTCTAAAAGTATATCGTATTTTAAATGACCTTGTGTTTCGTAACCTCCAACATCGTGAGTTTGCCCTAATACATTATTAATACCTGCTTTAACACCAATATAGTTGTTTTTTAATTCCCAAAATTTACCTCCAGAGATGTTAACTGTTAAGTAATCGTCTAATTTTTCTTGTTTTAAGAGTGAAGCAGCATCTTGCATATTAAAATTTTCAAAAGGTGCGCCATCTGTATCTAAAAAGAACTCGCGAGTTCTTAAATAGGGATTTACAGCAAGGTACTGGTTGGCTGTGTAATTCCCCATAGCCTCGAACCACCAATTTGTAGGATCGCGATATTCAAAACCTAATGAATACATATTTAAAGGTCCGGCAGATAGTTTATAGTCTTGTAAAAATACCTCGCCCAGGTCTACAACATTAGCTTCGGAAATTACATACTGTAAGTTGGGGTTGTTGGCATATGTATAGTTACCATAAGCCGCAGCACCTTTTAACGTTAATACGTTTAGTATATCGTAAGACATTCCAAATTCTAACCCCATATATTGTTTATCTACACCAGTAAGTACTTCTTGGATTGTAGATGATGTTTCTGTACTAACACTTGTACCTAAAAAGGTAGTATTAGAACTGGCATCCGATACTTTGTTATAAAATCCAGAAATACTTGCTTTAAGCTTAGCGCTTTTGTAGGTGTAATTTAATTCGGCCGAAAGGGTTGTAGCTTGTTCTACAGGAATAAGGTCCTCGGCTTGTTCTAAACTTTCTTCATCGGTTAATCCAGTTTCTATAGCTCTGGGATTATCACTTTCTCTGGCGTTAACAAAAAGTGTATTAAGATGTGGGGCTTGCACACCATAAGCGCCTCTAATATTAATTTGATTTTTAGCATCTATTGCATAGCCTAAACCTCCTTTTACTGTATAGTCTAAAAAGGTATGCTTTCTACCTTCTCCTAATGAAATATTTGGTGAACTTCCAGAGAGGTAATTGCCTTCTCTCCAATTGGTGTTGTATGCTACACTACCCCCAATAAAGGCACTAAATTGGTCCATTTTATAAACCCCTTGTAAAAAAGCGTTAATCGAAGTTTTGTTTAAATTGTAATTGTATCTAAACGTCTCGTCTGTAGAAACGATCCTGTTTGGATTTAAAAGGTTTGATTGTATGGCATCTCCAGTGCCCTCTAATGCACTTACATCCAGATAGCCTTGAGCTCCCAAAAGATTTTTTAGTCTTGCAAAGTTTTTAGACGTATAACTTGTATAACCTAAAGAAGCATTAACATTAAATGTGGGGTTAATATTTATAGTAGCAATACTGTTAAATGTAAAGTTTGAGTCTTCTATAACATCTTCATATAGTGCATATATAGCGTTATCTAATCCACTATTTATATTAGCATCAAAAAAATCAAACCAGTTAATTTGACCATTGTTTCTAAAGGCTTCCTCCGCCAGAAATGCACCATCATAATCTGGGTTGTCGGCATCGCTTAGAAATGCACTTGGTAGTTTAGAAGCCAGAGTAGGATCGGGATTAATACCGGGAGAAGGCGTAACACCGCTAAATCCATTAAAGTTAGTGCCTCTAAAATCAATATTGCTTCTGGTATTAGAACCAAAACTATAGGCTAAGTTAGTTTGTAATTTTATATTAGACCCTAAGTTAAGATAATGACTTAACATAAAAAAGGGCTGCGATACATTTTGCTTTCTTGAATTTCTAATGTCTTCACTTTGTAGTCCCCAAAAACTATTGTATTTGTTATCTTTTAAGCTAAAAACTTCTTCTGTGTTTGCAGATCTTCCAGCACGTTCTGTAGCTGTGGCATAGGCCGTGAAATTAAGGGTGCTATTACCACTTAATCTTGCTTCTGCACTAATAAAGAATGCATTGGAGTCGTATGGTGTCCCATCAAAATAGCCTTCGTCTATGGCTAATCGTTTCGTTGCTGAAAGAGCAATTGCGAATCCGTTTGTAGACATTCCAGAAGCATAAGTAGCGTTTAAGCCATGAGAAAAACGTCTGTTGGATGAAAGATACGATACTTTACCGCCTTTACGATATTCTGATGCTCTGGTGTTAATACTTAGGTTTCCTAAAGTGCCTCCAACAGCATATTTGGAAGGTTTAAGTCCATAGTCTAAAAAGTTATTTTGCATCACTTCTTCTAAACCTCCAATAGTATTCCAATCTGCTGCACCATTAGTAGGCGTGTTAATAGAAACGCCATTAATCATAACATTTCCTGAAGCGGCATCTTGACCACGAGCCTTAAAAAACGAAGGACTAAACTGGTAAGCTGCGATATTTAAAAATACGTTATTAGACGACTGATAGAAACGCGAGAAATTAGTAACGGTAGTATTACCATCAAATAATTGATCCTCGGCATAGGTATTTATTTGTCTGTTTTCGATATCGTATAGATCGTTACCTAAGGTAATACCATCCACATTGGCTATTTTACCAAAACTTATAAAGATGTCATACTTTTTTACGCCGTAACCTTCTTTATCTACTTTGATAACAATGGGACCTTCAGGGACGTTTCCATTAAACACAAATCGACCATCACTATCTGTTTCAGTAGTCATAAACGAACCAACAATAGTAACTCGAGCGCCCGTAATAATCTCTTTAGTTTGTTTATCTGTAACAATTCCAGTAAGCGATGTTCCTGTAAGTTCTATCTTTTCTTTCCTGGGTTTATCTTCGGCATCTTCTGGGTAAAGATTAATATCTTTAATTGTTGCTGTTTTGTTTTCTACGGTAGTAATTTTAAATCTTCTGTAGGCATAACCGTCTTTACTTATAGCGATGGCTATTTCACCTATAGGGACATCTTCATTAAATATAAAGCCTCCTAATTCATTGGTTCTTTGAACATTTTTTGTGTTTTCAATTTGTACAAGCGCGTCCTTTACAGGTTTTTGAGTTTCGCTATCAATTATGTTGCCTTTAACAACAGCTTCTTGAGCCCAACTTGAGAGAAATAAACATGAAAAAAATAGGGCGTAAAAAAATCTTATCATTCAATTATTTTTTAATTATACGATTTAACCATTCAAAATAGATTACTAAAGCGGTTGCTTTTACTGTTTTATTAAAATATCAGCATTAATTTTAAAATTAGTGCAAACTACTTATTCTATTTTGTATCATTTTAATAAAGTATGTTACAAAAATGTAAACAGTTACCTCTACCATATGTGGGTATTTTTTTATTTTAAATGGCGGCTAATATATAAATTTGATCTATACGTGCTTTATAAAGTTGGTTGTAAGCATGTATTTTTAAGTTAATGTGTTAGAATATTACACTGTAGTTACAGAATTTTCTACTGGGTTAAATGTTACTTTTCCATCCTCAAGCTTAATTTGAACTATTTGTGGCGGCTTTATTTCATCGGAAATGATCATTTTAGATAAAGGCCTTTTTAATTGATTGCGAATAACACCTTTTAACGGACGAACACCATAAGTTGGTGAAAATCCATTTAAAGCAAGGTGTTTTCTAGTATCCTCATCAATTTCCAGCGTAATGCCTAAACGTTCGGCCATACTAAGTAATTCCTTTTTTAGATGAAGGTTGAATATAGAAACTGCAATATTTTCTGTAATAGGCGAAAAAGGAACAATTTCTGTGATACGCCCTAAAAATTCTGGACGAAAATAATCCGACATAATATCGGTGAGTTCATTGGACGTTGGCACTTCACCTTTTGCCATTGTTTTAGATATAAATTCTGATCCTATGTTTGAGGTGAATAAGATAACTGCGTTAGAAAAATCACCTTCTTTACCTAAGCGATCATGTAATTTACCTTCGTCTAGAATTTGTAGAAAAACATCAAAAACAGACTGATGCGCTTTTTCAATTTCATCAAAAAGCACAATGGAATAGGGTTTTTCTCTAATTTTATTAACAAGTACGCCGCCTTCTTCATAACCAACATAGCCTGGAGGCGCTCCGTATAATAGTGCAGCAGAATGTTCTTCTTTAAACTCAGACATATCAAAACGAATAAAGGCATGCTCGTCGTTAAATAAGAATTCGGCTAACGATTTAGCAAGCTCCGTTTTTCCTGTTCCGGTAGGTCCAGAGAAAAAGAAAGAGCCAATAGGTTGCCCTGGTTTAGACAGTCCAGATCGTGATTCTACAATAGCATCGGCAACTGTTTTAATGGCAATGTCTTGGCCTATAACACGTTTTCTTAAGGTGTCTTCCATCTCCAGTAAGCGCTCTTTTTCCTGTGTCTGTACTTTGCCGGCAGGTATCCCTGTAATGCTAGAGACTACTGTAGCAAGATCTTCTTCGGTAACCTCGTTTTTATCTTTTTCGGCGTGAGCTTTTATATGTTGTAATAGGGTGATAATACATGCCTTTTTTTCTTCTACAGTTTTTAGATCTAATGGGTTTTCGTCCAAATATTGGTCTAAAACTATGGTGCTTATTTTATTGGTTAACGATACATAAAACCAATCTAATTCTTCAAGAAGTTTTTCTTGAGTAGCGTCTTTTGTAGTTTCTTGTAACTTAGTATAGGCTTTTTTAAGCGCTTCAATATCATTAGGTAACGATTGTTGTGAGACTTTAATGGCAGACATGGTTCTGTCTATTAAATCTATAGCAGAATCTGGTAAGCTCTTTTCTTTTAAATAGCGTTTTGCTAATCTTATGGTTTCTTTAATCGCGCTTTCAGAAATAGCTAACTCATGATGCTCGGTATATATTTTAGCATTATTTTTTAGAATTCTAAAGGCGAGCTCATTATCGGGTTCATCAATGTGTAATGCTTCCATTCGTCGTTCTAGTGCTTCATCAACAGCAATTAATTTTCTGTAGTTTTCTGAAGTTGTAGCAGCAATTAGTGTGACGCCTCCAGCATTTAGTTCAGATTTTATACTATTTGCGATGCTTTTGTTAGATGCTTTGTCTTCTAAGAGTGTATGGAAATCGTCAATAAACAAAATAGGTTTGTCAAAACTTCTGGCTTCTTTAAATAGGTTTTGTAAGCGATCTTCAATTTCACCTTTGTAAGACGCTCCAGAAAGTAGCGCTGCCGGGTTTATTTCTAAAAGCGTAGCATCTTTAAGACTATTTACAATGCTTTGGTGGTGTATCGCAGCAGCAAAGTATTCTACTAAAGCTGTTTTTCCCACGCCAGATTCTCCTAAGATTACTACGTGAGGTTTCGATTTTCTATTTAGAATTTCAGAGATTTTCTTTAGTTCCTTGTCTCTTCCAATAATATGGTCGTATTTACCTTCGCTGGCCATCAAAACTTTATTAATGGCATATTTATTTAGATTATCCTGATTGTTGGAAATAGTGGATGTCGTAGTATTAGTCGAATTGTTAACTGTATTTGCTGTTTTTGTACTAAACGTACTTATTAGCTGCGTATGGGTTACAGGTAATGATTTTAATTGATCAAAGCTAAATCCAACTCCTGGTGTTATTGCCGAAATAAATACACTTAGTAAATCGGCTACATCCAAATTAAGCTTTGCTTTTATGTCTTCGGCTTCTTCCAGTATGGTTTGCGCATTATTATCTGCCGAAATATCTTTATGATGGTGTGACCTTTTTGGGTAGGTTTCCAAATGCACATCGGCCCATTCATCTATAAAATAAACGTCAATGTCACTATTAAAGAGTAAACGCATTAAAGGAAAGTCTTTATGTAGCGTTGCTTTTATAAGGTGCGCAGGGCCATAACTTTCATGTTGGTATTCGTTTGCTATTTGTGTCGCAATATGCATTACTTTATCAATATGTTGCATGAGCTTTTTATATTAGGAGAAGGGTTAAACAATTTTATTTTTCATGTTGCATTCAAAAGTAATATTATTTTGAAAAGTAAGAATTAAAAAAAAATGTTAAAGTATTAGATTATGAGAATATGTAGGAATTTATTAAGGTATAGTGGTGGTGTTTCGTCTATGATTTGTTAGTTTTTGGCTAAAATAGTCTTAAATTTTCGTAAAATTCCTGCAATGATTTTGTAAAGTGATTTTTTTTTAGATATGTTTGCTGTGGCGTTTTATGCCGTTATATAAATTTTAATCAGGTAATATTTACCACAAAAACAAATTATTATGTCTTTTAAAGCAACATTTAAAGTTGGAGGAGAAGAGTACAATGTATTAGGTTGTAATTATGCTCTTAAACAAGAAACAGATGCAACAGGTAGACCATCTTCTGTAACTAGAGGAGGAATGGTTACTGTTACAGTAGAGTCAACAGACTCAACAGCTCTATACGAGTGGCAATGTAGTAGCTTCGATCACAAAGATGCAAGTCTTACTTTTTTTAAAAGAGACACAGATGCTAAGCTTAAGCAAGTTGATTTTAAAACAGCTTATATGGTGAATTTCAAAGAAGAATTTAATTTTGAAGGCGCTACACCATTAAGAATAACATTCACATTATCTGCAGAAGAAATGACAAGCGGAAGTGGTGTTTTTACTAACCAATGGGCTATGTAGTCAAGATTAAAAAATCATTTTAAATATCTTGATTACATAGATAACTAAATAAATGATATTAAAAGAGAGGGGGTTGTTTTTTCAATTACCCTCTTTTTTGTTTTTTTTATAATTAAGAATAAGTTACTTATATTAGCGAGATAGAAGTTGAATTTTTAAAACACATACAATATGGCATCAAATAATGTTGGACTTGGTGGTAACGTGGTAGATGTTGATGCAGGAGAAGCATTAAATGAAATCCCACAGAATAGAACACTTATTGCAGGAAAATTAACGCCCAATACACCTATTAAACCCAAAACTGTTGAAGGGCTAAGAACTATAGATGAGGTTTTTAATCATTTTTCACCAGAAATGACTATTGGTTTTGAAGATAGTGAAGGGGGTACAGTAAACGAATCTTTAAAATTCAGTAACCTAGGAGATTTTGGAAAAAAAGGAATTACTCAAAATAGTGATTTCTTAAAAGGCCTAGAGATAGAGAGCGAACAATATAAGAAAATAATAAAGCAGCTTAAAACGAATAAAATTCTTAAGCAGGCATTACTAGATACAGATGCAAAAGCATCTTTAATCACAGCATTAGATACGTTGATCGCAGAGCTAAATGCTGCAAAATAATTTTGAACTGATAGTTATATGGCAAATAAAGAAAGTCAAGGGAATTTACAAGAAAGGTCGTATTTAGAGCAAATTCGTGAAAAATCGGATGCATTAGCAAAATACGGAGGTTTTGACCTTTTAGAATCTGCAATAGACGATGTACAAAACTTAAATCCTGAGCGAAAAGCAAGACGAAAAATATTCTTAACAGAAAACAACAAAAAACAAGAACGTAAAGATTTACTTAAGGTGTTGACCTTATGGTCTGAAACCTTAAAATCTGATGGTGACATTGTTGATTTAATAGATAAGGCGGGAGAAAAGTCTGAAGCTTCTAAAAAGGTATTGAAAAAGAACCTCAAAACAGCTTTAGATGAAACTCAAGAGCTAGAAGCCTCTTACCGATCGGTAGCTTTATTCTATAAAAATACAGATGAGGCAGCCATCAAGAATGCCACGATTGTAAATGCAGAATTAGAGCAATTAACGGATCTGGATAATACACGATTTTTTGATTATATCCAAGATGAAATCGTATCTAGTTACGACCGATTAGATTTAAGAGATAACTATGGGTTATTGGTATTGCCGGGCTATTTAGGTTCTAAATCTGTGGTGGATAAATGGGCAAAAATGGCACATAAAAACAAAGTAACATTGGTTACCGACTTTGCACATTTAGATGAGCCAGACGATGTTATGGAATTGTTTGAAAGCGCAAGTTTAGCTAGTGGAGATGCTTATTTATCTAATACTATTATGACGTGTAACTGGTTAGTAGGGAGAAAGAAAGAAGAAGATTTAGGTGAAGAAGATGATCTTTATGTGCCACCATCTGGAGCTTTAGCAGGAACGATGTATAAGACATTGATGTCTCAGGTTACAGCTGGTAAAAAACATGGGGGTTTAAGTGAAGTAGAAGCTGTAAGTTTCGATTTAAGAAAAAGTGAAATTGCTACTTTAGAAAATTTAGGATTGGTGCCTATGGTAAATGAGTATGGAAAGGTAATGGCATTTTCAGCAAAAACACTATTTAATGGAGATAATATAGGATTACAAACCTATTCTGTAGTTCGTGTATTTGATTATATATCTAAGGTGTTGATGGACTTTCTAAACCGTCGCGCTTTTGAAAATTTTAATACGAAGACTAGAAATGAAATCTTAAAACAAATTGTTAAATTTTTAGACAGTGTTACTGGTCCAGGTAAATTAATAGAAAACTTTGATGTTAAAAAGTTTGAACAAGATAGAAATCAAAAAGATAAAATAAATATAGATATTCGTTTAAAACCATATTTTCCGGCTAAAAATTTCTTGATCACTATGGATGGTCAGAAAGGAGATGAAGGTACTGAATGGGATACCGATTACGAGGAGCAATAGAAGAGTATACAATACGACACTAATATAAACTGTTTGAAATTAATTTTCAGGCAGTTTTTTTTGCTATTAAAAACAAATATTTGTTAATGTTTAACGAATCTAAGTCCTCTAGTTGAATATCGTTTTAATAGATTTATTTTTGAAACAGTAAGATAAACCTATGTTTTAATCATTTTTAACAATAAGATATATCGAGTTTGTAAAAGCAATATGAAAAATAATTTTATCTTGCTTTTATAAAATATTCTGAACACAGATAGAATACTATAAGATATTATAAAATGCGATATAAATATTACAAGCTTCCATTAAATGCGACTTCGTTTATTAAGAATAAACCTATAAATGTATGTAACATTCAGGAATCCATCGCAAATTATATTCATCTTGTTATGATTACTCGTTTTGGAGAATGTAGTTTTGATGATTCTTTGGGGTGTGCCGTGTGGAATATTGATTTTAATAATATATCATCCGATAATAAATTGAGAACTATTGTTGCAGAGTCTTTATTAAAATCATTAAGAACACATGAAAAGCGATTGTTTAATTTAGAGGTAGACGTAGAAATAAAACAAGAAGAAATAGATAAAAATAAAAAGAAGAGCAGAATAAAAAAACGAATATACATATTAGTTGATGGTGTGATAAAAAAAACTAACGAGGATTTTAACTATAAAGAGCATTTTTATATTGCCCCTTTATCATATTAACTTATGAAAGAGAATACAAAAGAGCAGATAAGAAATAGAATGATAAAAAAGGCAGCAAGCCTTTGGGATGTGCCCGTTAACGAAATAGGCGATTCCTTTGATCCCGTAATTTCATTATTACTTACTGCTTGTGCTTCTGAACTAGAAAAGCTTTCAGCAGATATTGATGATTCTCATGTGCGGATAACAGAACGACTAATTCAATTAATGACCCCCCTTTCTGTTTTTGATACTAAACCTGCGCATAGTGTTGTAAACTGTGAGTCCATAGAAGCAGAGACAATAATTACGCCCGAACATCAATTATATTACAAAAAGAAACCAGACTCAGGTAGTGTTTCAAAAGAATATCAGGATATATTTTTTTCACCAACACAAAAAACAAAGCTTTTAGATGCAAGATTAAAATATCTATTTACAGGGAATAAGCTATTTACATTTTCAGAGCAAAAACAAAAAGAGTTAACAGATGTTTTAAGCAAAGAAACTTCAGATAAAAGCGTTTTGTTTTTAGGAATAGAGAGTGATCAAATTAGTTTAAATCTTAACGATGTGTCATTTTATTTTGAGCATCTAGGTGTTGCAGAAAGTGAACTTTTTTATCATCATTTACATAATGCGTCTTGGTATATTGGAGAAGAAAAAATAAACACCATTCAAGGATATTATAATAGCAACGAAGTAGATAGTATTGATTTGGATGCTATATTTAATGGTATAGCGAGTAAAATACACACGATATCTAGAGAGGTGAATAGTTTCTATCAAAAACATTTTGTGACCTTAAAAACAAGTAAAAAAGTAGATAGATTTCCGCATTATCCAGAGTTAGAAAAGTTGGATCCCTCAAAGCAAAAATTATTATGGATTAAGGTGGAGTTTTCAAGTGTTATAGGGGCAAAATTTTTAGAACAGTTGTATTGCTCTATTAACTCTTTTCCTGTATTAAATAGAAAGGAAAATTACTTTTCCTATCAAATGAAAAGCTTTGTAGATATCATACCAGTATTATCAGAAGATCCTTTTTTAGATATAAAGTCCATAAAAAATTCTAATGGTAAAATGTATAAGTTAGAGCGAACAGCTATGGATAGTTCTCTTAAGGGAGGGTATTTTGTAAGAAGCTCGAATGTAGGGAAATTAGATTCTAGAAAAGCAAAAGAATATATTGTTCATTTGCTAGAATTATTAAAAGATGAAAGTGCAGCATTTACTTTTTTAAATCATGAGTTTTTGCAAAATAATTTAAGTACATTAAATCAAACCATAGCGCTAATAGAGAAAAAAGTAGAAGAGGTAGCTAGTAACACATCTTATACAAATTATGTGTATTTATCGCCATATTCTAATAACGAAAATATAACTGTAAGTTATTGGACAACAAATGGTGTAGATGCAAATCATATAAAATCAGGAAGAACTCTTGAAGTGTATAAAGGAGCAAACTTACAGCCCAAAAGTTGTTATTTTTTAAGACCAGTTTTTGGAGGTAGTGATGGTCTTACAATGAAACAGCGTCTAAGAGCTTACAGACGTGTTTCTTTAACCAATAATAGAGTGATAACCGAAGAGGATTTAAAAGCGGTTTGTTATGAGTTATATGGAGATAATATTTCTAAAATCGAAGTAAAGAAGGGGTTTACAACAGATTTATCTATAAATAAGGGAGTGATTCAATGTATAGAAATTATTATGACACGTGGTAAAAATGTAACTTTACAGTCGTACGAGTGGGACTATTTAAACGAAAATTTGCTATCTGTACTTAAAAAACAAGCAGTAAATATTTTTCCATATAAGATAACTATTATAGATTAGAAAAAATGTAGCATCATGAAGCAAAACAAAAATTTGTCGAAATATCTGGATAAAAATGTTACTTATTTAATGTTAAGTGTGTTTTTAATATCGGCATCAGCACTAGCGTATAGATTTTATAATGATTTCCCTTGTGATGTTGTTAACATGGATATCAAGGGTAAAACCTATAGAGTAGGTGAATTGATAAAGTTTACAGACTTAACAGAACAAGGTAAAAAGTGGCGTTGGGATTTTGGAGACAGTACAGCCGTTTCTACTGGAAGAGAAGCGTTTCACATATATAAAAAGCCAGGAGATTATAGTGTAACTCTTAAAGTAAACAATAGTTGTGAGAGGACAGAAACCATCACAATAAAAGAGAAAAAGTTTGTGCTAGATCCCAATAAAGTACCTAAGTTTATTGTTCCAGATAGTATTACAGTAGGAGAGCCGTTTAAAATAGTAGATAATACCAAAGAAGCATATAGCTGGGAATGGCGTTTTGGAGAAACTGCAAAAGCTAATGCAACTACAAAAACAGCTACTTATGTATATAAGGAGTCTGGTTTAAAAACAATTACTTTAGTAGTCAACGGGGATATTAAACATATGAGTAAAAAAGTTGTTAAAGTATATCCAAAACAACAAAAAGAAGATCCAATAAAAAGAATAAAAGAAGCAGAAAAAGAATTAGGATGGGATATACCATACGAACCCGATGCAAAAGACAAAGAAGATAAGGAAGAGAAGGAGGTTCCTTATATTAGTGAGCCCGCTTTTGAGAAAAAACTAACGCGTATAGCCGAAAAGAAAACCACAGCTAAACAGTTTGCAGATTATTTCTGTGGCGATATTAACAAAACTGTAGTAGTAAACGGTAAAAACATGACATTTTTAGAGTTCTGTCATAAAATTAGAGGCAAGAAAATTAATATTAAGCGATTAACTATTTTTAGAAATGATGGTTCTAATTGCATAAAAAATATGGATATTGAGTACAAGAGAATTTATTTTTAATAAGTAGTGTGTTATGGAAGCTAATTATAAGTATAGAGTAAATTGGGCAGATGGAATGAAAATCAATAAAGATCATTTTATTGATTTTGAAGACGCTATGATTCAGCAATTTATGATGATGAATAGTAATTATGTGCATCAGAATAATTACGGCTTATTACCAGACCCAGGCAATAGTGCACAGCCAGTACGCATGTCGGTTTCTATGGATGGTCAAGAAAATATAGTTGTAAAAGTAGATAAATGCCTAGCAGTAACTTTGGGAGGAAACCAAATAATTATTAACGATGCTGTAAATGCGTATCTTGAACAATCGGGACACCTCATACAAAATCAATTCGAGATTAATGCAGATGCAGATGCAGATGCTTGGAGTGTTGTTTTGTCTGTAAACCCATTTAAAAGAATTCCAATTGGATTTTCAGACCCAGATGAAGAGCCTGCAAGAAAACCCTTTGTAATTAGTGCTTACTCATTGTCTCTGTTACCAGATAACGCTACCAATGCAAACGAAGTAGGCTTAAACAGTATTATTATAGGTAAGATAATAATGGATGGTGATAAGCCAGTATTATTAGACGATTTTATACCGTCATGTACATCCATACAAAGTCATCCAGATTTAAAATATACATTTGGAGAAGTGGGAGCTTTTTTTAACGCGATAGAGTTGTATGCAACTCAAGTTATTCAAAAAATACATCAAAAAAAGCAAACAAACGATTTGGCAAAAATGGTGCTCACCTTGTCTAATGATATGTTAATATATCTTAGAGGTATTATGGCGAGTTACCGTATTAAAGATAAATATGCACCGCCAGTAGAGATGATTATTAAACTTATTAATTTGGCAAGGACAATTAAAGGAAGTTTGGATGTTTATGTGGGTACAGGAAAAGAAGAATTACTTAATTACCTTACAGATTGGTGTGATGTAAATCAAGGCGCTTTTGAAAATGTAATGGAAGAAACTATTGGTTTGGAATATTTACATACAGATATTAATGCATCTTTACAAAAAGCCTCAGAGTTTACTATACTAATGAATACCTTATTTAAAAAACTAAATGAGTTAGAATATATTGGTAAAAAATCCGATTCTAATATCTTTGTTAAGGAAGATGTTATTGTAGAAGATCAAGTTAAAAAACGACGTCGTTTTTTCATGGAGTAAGCTATATAAAATATAGTAAAGGTGGTAATAACTACCATTGTTATCGTAAAATATGTATATGAAATTAAATTTATATGAAGCCAAAAAATACAAAAGAGCGCAAATCAAGTTTTATTAAATTTTTATTGTTATTTATACTAACAACAGCTACAATTATGGCTGCTGTGTTCTTTAATTTTAGAGTGCCACAAAAGGAAAACGAACTATTAAAAGAACGCGCAAAAAATGTAGAGCGGGAGATGAGATTTCAAAAAGGATTTGCTAATGAAGTTAAGGTATTACAAGGCATGATAGATTCTTTAGATTTACCAGGTCAAAATGTATCTTTTCTTAACGAGTTAATTGGAGGTAAATTAGCCGAAATGCAAAGTTCAATACCACGTAAAGATTCTACATACCGTTATGATATGTATACGGGGATTATAGAGACATTTTCAGATTTGCAAGAGACTAAAAAAGAGTTGAAAAGTTTAGATAATGCTAAAAAACGCATCGAAGAATATGAAGAGACCTTAGAGAAAACAAGAGCAGAATTAGATCAAACAAAAAGAGATTTAGATATATTAAGACTTTCTGCATCTCGTAAGAATAGATAGTTTCATTTTTAATGTGTTAATTATTAAGTAATTATCGATAATAGTTTGCTTTTTATCTGTGTAGTGTAATTTTCTCTTCTAGACGGTCTAGGTTTTGAGTAAAAGTGTCGTTTTGTCGGCAAAATGAGTGCTTGTTCGAAAGTAATATTACTAACACTAAATTTAGTTGTAAAATGTAGGTAACTAAAATGTTAAATAAAAAATAAAAGCTTTGATAGAGGTTTGTTTTTTTGATTTTTGTTTCTGATTTTCAGTGTTTTAAGTTTATTTTTTGTAGGAATTTAAAAAAAGTTAAATATTTTTATTCGTCTACTTAATTAGTTATTTTTACTACAATTAAAAAATTGTTTTCATTAGTAGATATAGCTAATTGACCGTTTTATTACTGTTAAAAGATTATAATATGTTTTTAATCGAAATTAATAGGAAGAAGATAGTCTGTACTAATGATAAATACGTATAATATAAATGAGGGTTTTATTTAATAACAAGATTGTAAATTGCATGATTAAAAATGTTTTAAAGATAGGCATAACTTTTGTTGTGTTACTTATGTTCGCAAACTGTAAAGGAGCAAAAGCAGCTACTAATGATGATATCGTTGTTACTTACGATTCTATAGCGCCTAAAACAGCATATTTACCTATCCAAGCTAAATATGCGAAGCTATTAAACACTAAACCAGATTCTCTTCAAAATGTAAAGTTGTATAAGTTTATAGATAAGTGGATGAATACACCATATATCTTAGGAGGTGAAACAAAAGAAGGTATAGATTGTTCTTCATTTACACAATTAATGTATACTCAGGTTTACGATTTGTATATAGAGCGTACAGCAGAAAAACAGTTTGAATCGGAGAACATGAATAAATTTAGAGGCCAGGAGTTTTTAAAAGAAGGTGACTTTATATTTTTTCAAAAATTAGATGAACAAATCATTAGTCATGTAGGCGTTTATCTTAAAAATAACAAATTTGTGCACTCCACATCACATAGAGGAAAAAGTGGTGCTGGAGGCGTTAAAATAAGTGATATAAGAGATGCTTTTTGGCAAAAACGATTTGTAGCAGGCGGTAAACGCACCGATCTCTAGTATATTATGTAAAGAATTAGTAATCAATACCCCAAATGAATAACGAACTTCAAAATATATACCAGGAACTAGAAGAAACCTTTCTTAATTTGAAAGCAGAAGTTTTGGTATCTGAAATTGAAGAGAAATCCTCTATTGTAGAGGAAGATATCGTTGTTTCCAATCAAAGTGCGTTTAGTAGATCTTACAATAGAGACCTAACAGGAGTAAAGTTATTAGAACTTCAAAATAAAGAGGTCATTCAGCTGGATTTAGCAAGGAATAGTATTTATGATCTCTTACCAGAAGGCGTTTTTCATAATGCTTCAAATAAAAGCAAAACGTTGTCTTTTTCGTCTTACAGAAAACAACAAAAGCGAGAAGAGGCAGATGCGAGGTTATTATTGGCTCCTATAGAAAACGAACTATTTAGGAAACGTGTCGCTATTGAAAAAAAAGGAAAAAAAATAGTTAGAGAGTTTTCTAATTTGCAAGACGATTTTCTAATCGATTTTTGGAAAATAGATAAATCTATACCCAGAAAATACGCTATTAAGTTGGTACGCCTATTGCCTTATGCGCATCAAATTTCAGGGAATTTGGAATTAACATTTTTAAGCCTAAAAAAAATATTAGGGGTAGATGTTAGCTTTAAAAAAACATTCGATACAAGGGAGGTAGCCGTATTAGGTCAAGTCGAGCAAAGATTAGGGGTTGATTTTGTGTTGCATCAAGAAACATTAAGAGTACAACAACCTTTGTTGAGTGTCACTATATTTCCTGATAACAAAAGTGAAGTAATAGGATTTTTAAAAGAAAAAGGTATTCTCAGTTTTGTATCGGTTTTTTATAAGTTTTTTATTCCTATAGAATATAAAATAGAAACAAACGTAGAAGTTAAACAAAGAGAAGGCTTTATACTTGATGAAATAGGTGCATTTTTAGGAATCTCTACACGAGTATAAAACATAAAAGATAATTTATGATGACAAGTTTATTAAATGGTAATGTTTTTAAAATAAGTATTATTCTGTTTTTTGTAAGCTCTTTACTAATGGTTTTAGTAACGAAGGTGCGTAAGATGTTCACTAAAAACAAAATGCAAGCTATTGTTTATGCCATAGTATTAATGTTACTTTTTGGATTAACAGGTTTATTAAGCTATTATAAAATATTAAACGATTCGCCAACAATAAGCTATGTAAGTATAGAAACTGTACTATTTATATTAGGAATAGGGCATATTTTTGTTTTGCGTAGTTATTTTAAAGAGTTATCTGAAGATAAGTCTGAGCTTTTTGGAGAATTAATTTTTACTATGGCCTTTTTGGGTATCGGGCTTTTAGCCTTGGTGCAAATAGTAAGCCGTTTTAGAGCACCTTTTTCACTGGTATACTTAAGTGCGGGAATAGCATTTATAATTCCACTATTGGTATTAAAATTATATGAGTTTGCATCATTAATACCAGTACCTGTATATAAAGAGTGGTTTTTTCCTCTAGGAAATAATATAAAAGAACCAACAAATAACGAGTTAAGTAACCCTATTGTTATAAATTTTGCATTTAAGAAACGGCAGAGTGATAAAGAAGTAAGTCGTTTTACAGTTAAAGCTCCAGAACATATGGAATTTGGTAGGTTTTTCTACTTTTTTGTAGACGATTATAATGCATTACATCCAGAAACTCAAATAGAAATTGCGCAATCAAACGGAGAATTCCCTGGATGGAATTTTTATTTTAAGCCGTATTGGTGGAATGCTGTACGTTATATAGATGCCAACAAAACAGTAGAGTGGAATGGTATTAGAGAAGGTAACGATATTTTAGTAGAACGGGTTGTACCAACAACATAATATTGATTGCGTAAATTCATTCGGGAATTAGTATAAAGTAGTATTGAATTTTAAAAATTAAACCATAATAGACTATGTCATTTTTATCTAAATTAAACCTTGAAGGTGATGAAATGAATGTACTAGATTGTTCATTCGAATTTTCACAAGGAGCAGATTATAACGGGAGACCAGCAGAAAACCCAAGAGGAGGTCAAGTAAAATTATTAATAGAATCAACCTCTAAAACCGATTTTTTAGACTGGGCCATATCGCCAGACATGATTAAAAACGGTGTTATCACGTTTTATAGAAGAGAAAACATGGCAAGTCTAAAAAAAGTAGAATTTAAGGGTGCCTATTGTTTATTTTACAAAGAACATTTTAATGCAGTAGATGATCAGGCTATGAAAACCCAATTGGTTATTTCTGCTAAGGAGATAACAATAAAAGGCACTAAGTATACAAATAACTGGCCACAGAAAGCTTAAAATTATAGTAATATGGGTAAGGTAAAGTCTAAACTTGAGCGTAAAAAGGAAATACAAGAGATGTATGATGTTTACGTTAATGCTTGGGGAGGTTATGCAGATGAACCTAAGGAAGCACCCGTAGTTGAGATTATAGAAAAAATAGCAAAGGAAGTAGATTTACCGCCTTCATATTTATATACTATAGCTATTGGAGAAGGTTTAGGCTGGATTTATTTAAGTAAAATAGGAAACTATAAAAACGGAAAAGTAATTACTGATAAAAAGCTAAGTGGGTTTGAAAATTTTGGTTTAGATTTTTTTGGCGACCCTAAAGAATGGCCAAACTTAAAAAGATATTTACCTAAAACGTACAATGAAGGTGATGAATTTGAAAGCGTTGCAGAAATACGTGACGAAGCTTATGGAGCAGAAACAGTTTATAGTGCAAATTTTAAAGACTTAGAAAGTGCTATATGGGCCATGGCTGCAGTTTTAAAGCAAAGAGCAGATCGGTTTGAAAGAGATTGGAAAACATTGAAATATATAAAACCAACAGAGGATGAGTGGGCGTTTTGGACCTATTTTTATTATCAAAGACCTGAACTAGCATTTCAAAGAATAAAAGAGTTAAAAAGTTATGATATGTTCTTTTTAAAAACATCCAATAGAAAAAAAATAAGAACTAAATGTTTAGAAAGAGTAGCCGCTTGGAGGTATATTCAACATTATAATATTTTTTCAAGATGAAAACTGTACTTACATTATTTATCATACTTTTTACCAGTGTAAATTTCTGTGATACAAAAAATAGTGTAACACTTCCTGTTAAATTAAACCCCAATGAAGATGTTCTTGTGCTAAGAAAACTTCATGACGACTATAAGCAAAAGAGATCTCAACATGAAGAAGGAGGCCTTAAGCTGTTTGCTTTCGAAAAAAAATTAAAAGAAATTTTAGAAAATTCACAGTACCTAAATAAAGAATTATTTAAAGCATTAAGTGAAAACGATTTTTTTACAATTACATCTGAAGACGATAAGCTCATTTTAGTTTCATGGGAGATATTAGATAATGGCTGTCATCATTCATACAAATCTTTTTATAGATATAAAGATAAAGACATTTTATATGTAAATTACTTTGTCGGTAAAGAAAATACTGAGTTTTCTGAGGATAATGGCGCTTACCCATACAAAGTACATCAACTAAATGATAATGCATATGTAACACTTAATACGCAATTAGTTTGTGGAGCTAGCAGACTTTTATCTTCTAATGTTATTCAATTTAATAATAAATCAGGAGTGATTTGTTCAGATTGTTTCGAAAATTCCGATGGTTTATACACTAGTGTAACAAGAGGAGACACAATACATTTAAAATTTGATACGGCTACCAAAGAACTATTTTACCCAGAACGCATACCGTTAATACACGAGGGAGAAGATACTGGATTTAAGAAAACGACTGGTAAATACAAGAAATTAATATATAAGAAAGGAAAGTTTGTAAATATTAACTAAAAAACAAAAAAATAGATTCCATATTTGGAATATAAGGAAGATGAAGAGACAGGTTTTTTAAGAGAAACAAGACAGACAATAACATTATTCTATAGTAATGGCAGGTTTATAAAAAAATAATACACCTATGGCACTACAATCACAAACCGAAATATACATAGGCAACACACCTATAACATCGTACAAGCGTTTTGTATTAGATCAAGGCATAAATGCACATCATTTTTTAAGTTTGGAGTGTAGAACCGATGTATTAGAAAATTTAGGCGGCGAATTATCCAATACAACCAAGAACTATCTGGGTGAAACCATAACGGTACAGGTCGCCTCGTTAAGTGAGTATTCTGGGTATAAAGCGTTGGAATTTAAAGGTGTAGTTACCTCGGTAGCCAATAAAAAAGGCTATAATAACGAGCATATAGTGACCATTACAGCAGAAAGCCCAACGGTATTAAGTGATGATGGACCACATTATAATTCGTATTTAGATAAAACCATATCCGATATCTTGTCTGATGCCTTTCAAGGTTATGATACCTCAAA
>CANMLX010000041.1 GCA_947498845.1 uncultured Flavobacteriaceae bacterium
GGATCCAAAAGGTGTTTTTTTGAGCAAAAATATCATTCCTAATTAAATTCACCCACAACTTTTAAGACTGATCCGAAGTACTAACCAATCTTTTTTATTAGGGATGTAGAATTTACAATCTTTAAATTCTTTGATCTCATTTTTTGTAATATAGAAACCAGTAACGCAGTCGTTATTTAATAAGTTAAGTTGCATATTTTGGTTAAGAAAAGGTAAAAACAATTGTGCCTTAAAATACACATATTGGCATACGTCTTTTTTCTGGATATTTAAAGTGTCTAAATAGGGTTGACATGCTTTAGAATAGAGTAGAGGTAGTTGTTTATGCTTTAGTTTATTTAATTTTTCAATTAAACTATCTTTTCTGTTAGGGCCAATAAAATGTTCAATTTCTGTAGTTCCAACCGAATCGTCATACAGATAGAATTTGTATATAATTTCTAAATGAATAGGAGTCCCCTCTTTTAGTAACAAACAATCTAGTTCACCTAAAGTTATTTTGTTTTTTTGGATTTGGAGGTTTTCTACTAAAATAGATAGATGCTTGTGCTGCGCTAACTCAAAAGCTACCAAACGCTCAACGTACTTTCCTAAACGTTGGTTTTCATCTATTGAAATGTCAATTTTAACAGTCTTAGAAAATATTTCAAATTGTTGTAAGTTTTCTATAGAATTACCATGCCATAAAAAGGGTGTTTGTATAAAGCCTTTGTATCTTTTTTGGAGTTTATTTGTCATTATTTATAGTAAAACCATGAACTTAAACTATTCGATAGTCTTGTAATTTTGTAGGACCTTCCAATAGTGTCCTCACAATTTGTAGTGTACCATCATCTTTTGTAGCAATATGCCATTTAATTAAAGATATGGCATCACGCTCTATTTCAATACCAGTAATACTTCTGGGATGCACACAGCTCCCATCATTAAAAAAAGCAATATCACCAGGCTCAGGAAAGCGAGGGCGATGGGTATGTCCAGTAATAGTTAAAAGATTATTGTTTTCTGCAATCCACTTTTTAGTTCTACGTTCTACTTTAATCAATTCTTTATAGTTTTTTGCGGGACTAGTAGGATCTGCAATACCCATAACGTTTAAGGGTTTCCAGAGAATACGTACTAAAAAACGACTCCATTTCCAAAATAAGTAGTTCCACCAATCTGCTTGATGACCATGGGTTAAAAACAATTCTTGATTGGTATTCGTATGTTTTAATACAATACCCTCGTGATATACAATAGCTTTAAAAAGCTCTACATCTTCTCCTGTTTTTGCATCAAAAAAAGTTGAAAGATGTTTTTTTACATAATCTGGATTTCTATACACCATATCATGATTTCCCCAAATCATATGTAATCTATCAGCTTTATGAAAAGCTTTCATGAGCATATATACATTTTTATGTGCGTTTAGAATCGCTGTAAATGATAGATTTTCCCATAGTTCGTCCCCATCACCAAGTTCACAGTACTGAAACCCTTCGGCATAATAGTACTTAAGCGCATGAAAATAGATGTTTCTATTATTTGCAAAATCATCGGCAAAACTATTGTCTCCCCTATGGCAATCACTAAAAAGTATAAACTTACTGTCACTATCAAAATTGATAATTTTAGCATTTTTATAAGCTTTATCTAATCTTTTTTTCGCTGAAAACATGGTAGGCTAATATAGAAATAAATAATTTTTGAGATTTTGTTTTCTCTTAAATTTTGGCACTTATACCAGTTATGATTTGAAATTGTTGTAAAAGAAAATAATGTTTTTTTCTTTAACTTGATTTTAAAAAAAATAAGTGTAGCCTTAGATACAGGTATTTTTAAAAGAAGAAGAAAGGAAAAAAGATGAATTTATTTTGGTGATTTCAAGTTGTAAATGGAATTACATTGTAATTATAGTTTTTAGCTGTAAAGGTTTTATTTGTAGGATTTTAAGATTTTGGATTAAAAAAATAAAATGTTTGAATTGCTTTTTTTATAGGATTTTTTTTACTAAATTAATTGTCTGTTTTATTACCAATCTATTTCTATTTTAACCAAACTAAAACATTATCTTATGAAAACTCCCAAAGAAAAACTCCAAGGTTTAAACAAAATTTTAATTATTAATGATAATGCTGAAAAGGCATATTTAGATGGATTTAATGCCTCTATGAATTTGGATTTGAAGAAGTTGTTTAGGGCTAGAGCCTTTCAATGTAGTGAGTTTTGTTCTGATTTGGTAATTGAAATAAGGCATTTAGGAGGCAATATAACTTACAGTAGTGATCTTGATTTAAGATTTGAGACTCCAGATTTTAAAAGAATCATTAGAGCAGGAAATTATAAATTGATGCTAAGTGAAATTAATAGGCTAAATAGTGTATGCTTGGATTATTACGAAAGAGTTTTAAAAGACTTTAAATTTGATAAAACTTTGCAAAACTTGTTAGTTAGTCATAAGCAAATTATAGGTAATACAATAAAACTAAACAGGTATATGAATGAGTTTTTAAATGTTAACGAAGGAAGTATTGCTATGAGAGCTAATCAAAATCAAGTTGTTTAATTCTTCTTCTAATACCAAATAAACTATAAAGTTATGCTAAAAATGAACACGTATTTTGACGTAATTATATGAATTGTTTGGTGTAAGTTGTTATTCTAAATTGAAAATATAAACATATAGATATATCAAAAAAATCCTGTTTATTCAGGATTTTTAGTTTTTGTAAAAATTTAAGGTATTATAACCTATTTAATCATTATTTTCTTTTTAAATTTTTGAAACCCATTGCTTACACTCAAAATGTATAACCCAGATTTAATGTCTAGTGTTAAAGTTTCATTAAACTGAGATTTTGGTAAAAAGCTTCTTTTGTGTATTAATCGACCTCTTATATCAAATACTTCAACTTCAATTAAAGAATTTATAGTATCTGGAGAGGTTAAATCAATATTTAATTCCCCGTTACTTGGATTAGGAAATATTTTAAAAGTACCAATTTCGTTAACTTCGTCTATTGGTGTTTGTGTAGTTTCACATAGCTCAATAAACCATGAGTTAAGTTTTCCAGTATCTTGGGGTTGTCCATCACCTAAGCGAATAGTCCAGTCTCCAGAAATATTTTCATCATTAAATATAGATAATAAGTCATTTATTGACTTTTGATTTATGTTTTTATCTGCATTAGCACAATTATAAGTAATAGCATCATCATCAAAAATACCAACCAAATTTTGTTCATCATTACAGTCATTGTTAGTTTTAAGCAGTATTTCTGTATTATTAGGGCTAACTATAGCAATACTTAAATCGCCTATATATGAATGTGATATGTCTACGCCAATATTAATATCTTCAATAGTAACATCATTTGGAATATTAATAGTATGACTCTCTGTTAAACCGTCACCATTATCTGTAATGTTTAGGTTTAAATTAGAGGAAGATGCAAATTTAGTACATACTTTGCTAACCTTTAAATCGATAGCAAAGTCTTGAGAATTTATTGCAAAAAAAACATTGTCTGTAGGCTCAATTTTTATTCTACATGCTGGAGCAGGAGTATTAGGTACTGTTAGAGAATAGTTGCCATTATTTGGAACATCATCAGCTACAATATTATAAGTAACACCACCATCTGTTGAAAGTAAAATATTTACGTTTTCTGCTCCAGGTAAACTATTTGTATTGTTAACATTCCAGGTTATGGTTTCGGTTGTACCACTTCTCCACGAAATTTTGTCTTCATTCTGTGATGTAATCCTAAAAGGACCATAAGAATTATCAAAAGTCACACGCATGTCATCGTGACTATTATTAGCGCCATTTGGTCTATTGTCTCTAACGGTTAGTCTAAAATCTGCTGTTCTACTCGTATTGGGTAATTTCTCCCATACGGTAGCATTAATGCCAAATTTTAGATCGATTTCATTAGGGAAAAACCTTACAGGGTTTGTAGTTGGGGGGTAAGATCTAAACAATATCGAATTAGAATCTGAAGCGTTGGGATCTGGAAATGTGGTTTGAGCATCATTCTCATTGATTTGTTCCCAACAAAAGGATATAGCATCTCCATCTGCATCAGAGCCAATACCTTCTAACTTAAACGGGGTGCCAATAGGTAAAGTTAGATCATCACCAGCATCTACAATAGGCGTTGTATTACCCGTATTTGTTTCAATAGCGCAAGATGTTGTTTTAATAAAATTCGTGATCTGTTCTATAGAAATAGCATGAAAATAAGCATCACTATCTGTTTGTACATTAGTAGAGCCAGTAATACCAGCATACCCCATAATTGTTGAGCCACTTCCTGGTTCTATTTGTGTATTAGTACCTTCATTCCCATCGTGTGTCCATGTATGTGTTGCTCCAAATTGATGTCCTATTTCGTGAGCAATAAAATTAATATCAAAATTAAAACCATCGGGAGAAGCTCCTGTAGAAAATCCAGAGCCTTTTATGTTGCCAAAATCATTACAAACACAACCAATACAACCCGCATCTCCTGTGGGGTCATTATTGTCATCATTTATACCTCCTAGAAGGTGCCCAATATCGTAATTACTGGCATCTATAGTGGTGCCAAGCGTATTGGAAAGTTGACTATTGTAACTAAATAAATTAGTGTAAGGATCTGTATTGGGGTCAAGAAAAATAATAGCATCGTTATTGCTTATTAACTCTAAAGATACATTAAAATCATTTTCAAAAACAGCATTTATGTTAGTTAAGGTAGCAACTAATGCAGCATTGACAGATGCTAAGGTGCCGCCATGAAATTGGGCATATTCTCCAGTAACAGATAAGGCCAATCTATAGGTTCTTTTAATACTATCATCGGCATTTTTAGAACTAGCAGATTTAAGTGTTTTGTTAATATGTTTAGCAGATGTTAAACATTTAAATGTGTCTTCAACTTCAAGTTGTGATTTATTTAAAACTTTAATTCGATTAATATTTAAAGGATCAGGCTCAAAAAATTCGATCTTATCTTTACCAATTACTATTCCACAAAGCCCTTTATAAGGCGATAAGCTAAATCTTAAATGCGCAGAAGGATTACTTAAACTGCGCGCAACATAAGATTTTATTTCTGGGTATTTAGCTTGTAAATCGGGATGTAATACCGAAGATTCTACTACCTTATATTTTTCAAATTCTCCATTCAAATTAGGAAAGCTAATAATAATAGTATTTTTTGCTGTTTTTGAAGATTTAGCTAATTGAGCTTTTAGTTTATAATAATCAAATTGATAAGTAGGTGTTTCTTTGGAGAAGCCTTTTGTAGTACTTGCCTTATTTATAGTGCTCAGCTTTTCAAAGAAAATATTTTGTCCAATTGTTGAAAATGTAATCAAAAATATGGTGATTGTAAAAACATAATGTAGCTTTGCTTTCATAACGAAATAAGGGCTTTTTATTAACAAATCTAGAGTATTTTAACGAGATTAACAATTATTTAGTGTATGGGTAAAGTTGTGAGAATTGAGACTTATAAACCTGTAAAACCGTCGGTTGTAACTATCGGTACATTCGATGGGGTTCATATTGGGCATCAAAAAATTGTAAAACGTCTTGTTAAATTAGGAGCAGAAGAAGGCTTACAATCTATAATACTTACATTTTTCCCTCATCCAAGAATGGTATTACAAAAAGATGCAGGTATTAAGTTAATCAATACTATTAATGAAAGAAGTGAAATCCTTAAATCTTTGGGGTTAAATTACTTGCTAGTTAAAAAGTTTACCAAAGAATTTTCTAGACTTAACGCAGAAACATTTGTAAAAGAAATTTTAGTTGATCAATTAAATGCTAAAAAAGTAATAATAGGCTATGATCACAGATTTGGAAGGAACCGAAATGCAGATATTAATGATCTAAAAAAATATGGAGATCAGTATGGTTTTGAAGTTGAGGAAATTACGATGCAGGATATTAACGATGTAGCAGTAAGCTCAACAAAAATAAGACGAGCTCTTACAGATGGCGCTATAGAAAAGGCGAATAAATATTTAGGATATTTGTTTATGTTAACAGGAAGTGTTGTAAGAGGTAAAGGTATTGGTAGACAATTAGGTTATGCAACAGCCAATATTGATATTACTGAAACGTATAAGCTCATACCTAGGCGAGGTGCTTACATAATTAAGTCTAGGATTAAAGGCGAGGTTGTTTTTGGGATGATGAATATAGGTGTAAACCCTACGGTAAAAGGGGATAAAGAAACTATTGAAGTCCATTTTTTTGATTTTAACACATCTATTTACGATCAAAATATTCAAGTTGATTTATTACACAGAATTAGAGATGAACAAAAATTTAAATCTGTTGAAGCTTTAAAAGAACAATTAAAGAACGATGAGCAGTTTTCTCTTAACTATATAAATATGCATTATGCTAAATAACTGGCTTTTTAAGTATATAGATAATTCTCCATTAGTAGTTTTTAGAATTTTTTTTGGGTTATTGTGCTTTTTAGAATCCTTTGGAGCTATTTTAACAGGTTGGGTAAGAAAAACATTGGTCGAACCTAAGTTTACATTCTCTTTTATAGGTTTTGAGTGGTTACAACCATTACCAGATAATGGAATGTATATCTATTACTTTATTATGAGCCTTTTTGGATTGAGCATTATGCTTGGGTATAAGTATAGATTAAGTATGATAAGTTTTACACTCCTGTGGTCTGGGACATACTTAATGCAAAAGTCATCTTATAATAATCACTATTATTTGTTAATGCTTATTAGTGCCATAATGGTATTTATGCCAGCAAACAGAGATATTTCAATAGATGCTAAACAAAACCCATCAATTAAAACAAATGCTATGGCTAATTGGTGTCGATGGGCTTTTATTTTACAATTATTTATTGTGTATACCTATGCTTCAATAGCAAAATTATATCCAGATTGGTTGGATACTACAGCTATTGAATTATTTATGAGAAGTAAAAAAAACTATTATGTTGTAGGAGATTTGCTTCAGCAAAAATGGATGCATTACATTTTGGCATATGGCGGTATTTTATTTGATGGTTTAATAGTACCACTTTTATTATTTAAGCCTACAAGAAAATGGGCATTTATAATTTCTATAGGGTTTCATTTATTTAATTCTATAGTATTTCAAATAGGTATTTTTCCTTATTTAGCACTGGCCTTTTATTTGTTCTTTTTTACACCAGCAACAGTACGTGGTGTTTTTCTAAAAAAACGACCTTTTTATAATGAAGGAGAAATAAAATATCCTTCGTTCAAGAATTTTTATATTGTGTTGTTTTCAATATATTTTTTAATCCAAATAGGGTTGCCGTTGCGCCATCACTTTTTTAAAGATGATGTATTATGGACCGAAGAAGGCCACCGTTTGTCATGGCGTATGATGTTACGATCCAAGCGAGGTTCAATTACATATACAGTAAAAGATAAAGCCTCTGGAGAGAAAACAGTAGTTAAATTAAAAGATTACTTAACAAAAAAACAACGAAGGGGCGCGAGTGCAAAACCAGATGTAATTTGGCAATTTGCACAACATTTAAAAAGTGATTACAAAAAACAAGGAAAAGATATAGCCGTTTACGTAGATTGTAAATTAAGTGTTAATGGGAAGCCATATCAGCAGTTTATAAATCCAGATATAGATATTGCTAATTTGCCTTGGGAAGCACTAAAACATGCCCAATGGATTTTACCTTCTAAAACCAATTAACCCTAAAAATTCATCCTTTGTCTATCCCAAACCCATACTGCCTGTACTATATGGGAATACTCAAAATTTTGTTCCCTCGAAATTGAGCAACAATTCTTTCAGTAAAAAATCTCTGCGCTTCGCATATAGCTTTATATTCTGGCTTTTCATGACGAAAAACTATGAATTTTTAGGGTTAAATCATATAGCAATTCATTAAATTTGTCGCTTAAATTTTAGACTATGTTACAAGTTTCAGTTATAAGAGAAAGTAAAGCATTAATTCTTGAACGTTTAGCAAAGCGTAATATTGATGCGTCTCAAATGTTAGAGGATGTGATTGCTTTAGATGAAAAAAGAAGGCAAGTACAAACCAAATTAGATAACACCTTAGCAGAGTCTAATACTATTTCAAAAGAAATAGGAGGGTTGTTCAAGTCTGGTAAAGTAGAAGAAGCGAACGTATTAAAGGCTAAAACAGGCGTGCTAAAAGAACGTTCTAAAACGCTTACCGAGGAATTAAATAACGCAGCAACTAATTTAAATAATTTGTTAGCTCAAATTCCAAATGTACCACATGAATCTGTGCCTAGTGGAAATTCAGAAGAAGACAATGAGGAACTATATAGAGAAGGTGATATACCTACATTGCACGAGGGCGCATTACCGCACTGGGAACTAGCAAAAAAATATGACATTATAGATTTTGAGCTTGGTAATAAAATAGCAGGAGCAGGGTTTCCTGTTTATAAAGGGCAAGGTGCTAGATTACAACGCGCGTTAATTGCTTATTTTTTAGATAAAAATACCAAAGCAGGTTATACAGAATACCAATTACCGCTTTTGGTTAATGAAGATTCCGGTTTTGGTACGGGACAATTGCCAGATAAAGAAGGGCAAATGTATCATGTTACAGGGGATAATTTGTATTTAATTCCAACTGCCGAAGTGCCAGGAACAAATATTTTTAGAAATGTCGTTTTAAATGAAGCAGACTTACCAATTGGAATTACAGGGTATACGCCATGTTTTCGTCGTGAAGCAGGAAGCTATGGCGCTCATGTAAGAGGGTTAAATAGATTACACCAGTTTGATAAAGTTGAAATTATTAGAGTAGAGCATCCATCAAAATCTTATGAGGCTTTAGATGGTATGGTAGCTCACGTAAAGAGTATTTTAAAGGAATTAAAATTACCCTATAGAATTTTGCGTTTATGTGGAGGAGATACGTCCTTTGCTTCTGCTTTAACTTACGATTTTGAAGTGTTTTCAACGGCGCAAGACCGTTGGTTAGAAATATCATCAGTTTCAAATTTTGAAACGTTTCAGGCTAATCGCTTAAAACTAAGGTTTAAAAATGCTAATGGTAAAAACGAGTTAGCGCATACCCTTAACGGGAGCTCTCTAGCTTTGCCAAGAGTATTAGCAGGCATCCTTGAAAATTATCAAACTCAAGACGGTATAGTTATTCCTGAAGTATTGCGTTCTTACACAGGATTCGATATAATTAAATAACCTTTTACTCAAAAAAACAGTTAATACATCGATAAAACGTTGATCCCTATTACTTTTTAACGAATATTCAAAGGTTTACTTGTTGGTTGTCAATATATTTAAGAATTTAGAAACAATAAAAATTGCTGTGCCAACGTATTATGAAAAGTATTAAGATGTCTTTTTACTTAAAATTACTCATAATTTTACGGTATTTAAAATAATGTTTTCAAGTTTAGCGTTCTAGATTTGTAAACTGTAGTTTGTATTAGAAATATAATGTGTTTTATATAGAACACAATATTAATAATAGTCCCCCAATCGAGTAATGTACCGCTTTAAAGCGGTAGTCTAAATTAATATTAAATATTATTTTGGTTGGTTTGATTGATGCCCGAATAACATTCGGGCATTTTTTGTGTTAAATTAGTATTAAATAATTCTCTATACCAATACATTTAAGAATTGGTATAATACGCATTTTATTATCTTTACTTTATGAGATTTAAATTTATAGTACTCTTTCTACTCTTTACAAGCTTATCTGTGTTTTCTCAAAGAGATTTTGTGGCGAAGCAGTATTATAAGAATGGCGAATATGAGAAAGCTTTAAATGAATACAAAAAGTTACATGCAAAATCGTCATCTAATTTTAATTATATCAAGCAAGTCATAGCTTCGTATCAACAATTACAACAATTTAAAGAAGCCGAAAGCTTTATACAGCAAGTATTGTTAAGGCAAAGTTATCCAGGGCTTTATGTGGAGTTAGGATATAATTTTCAGTTGAATAATAATTTAGAAAAAGCTAATGAGAATTATAATATAGCTATTAATAGTCTTTTAGAAAACGCTAATTATTCCATTGCCATTGCAAGAGCATTTCAAGATCATGTGTTATTGGAGCAAGCAGCAGCAACTTATGAGAAGGCTATGGAAATTAGACCTGAATTAAATTTTAAACTTCAACTGGCTAAAATTTATGGAGAACAGGGGTTAATAGAAAAAATGCTACTTAACTATGTCGATTTTATAGCAGAAAAACCTAATGCGCTTAGTAATGTAAAGAGAGCTATAGATGACTTTATTAGTGAAGATGGAAAGCATGAAAATAATAGTCTATTAAAAAAAATACTAATAAAAAAAATCCAGCTTGATCCTAATATAATCTGGAATGAAATGTTAAGTTGGTTATTTATTCAACAAAAAGATTTCAACAAGGCTTTTGTACAGGAGAAAGCTATTTATAAAAGAGAAATAAAAGGTTTAAATAGAATTATAGAACTGGGCAAAATAGCAATAGCCGAAAAAGAACATGAGCTAGCAAAAGAAATATTTCAATATGTTATAGACGAGTCTCAGGATTTGGGAGACAAACTACAAGCTAATTATGATTTATTACAGTTACAAATAGTTGAAGCTGATGATAAATCGTATACTGCCATAGAAAATAAATTTTTAGAACTGTTTGATACCTATGGTAAATTTACGCAAACCTTGGACTTACAGATTTTATATGCTCATTTTTTAGCATTTCATAAAAATAAAACTAAGGAAGCAACAACTTTTTTAGAAACAGCATTGGAGTTACCGCTATCAACTATAAAAAAAGCTGAGGTTAAGCTAGAGTTGGGAGATATATTAGTGCTTCAAGAAAAATTTAATAAAGCATTAATTTATTATACACAAATTCAGAGAAATTTAAAAAACAGTACAATTTCTCAAAAAGCCCGTTTCAAAGTAGCGAAAACAAGCTATTATAAAGGTGATTTTAAATGGGCAGAATCACAACTTAAAATTTTAAAATCATCGACGTCTCAACTTATAGCTAATGATGCATTAGATCTAAAACTTTTAATTTCAGATAATAAATACGAAGACTCTCTCCAAACGGCATTAACATTATACGCTAAAGCAGATTTATTAGCATTTCAAAATAGAAATGAAGAAGCTATTGATGTATTAAATACAGTATTAAAAAACCATAAAACAGAGCCTATTATACCACAAGCTTTATATAAGCAAGGTCAACTTTTTGAGTTAAAAAAACAGTTTGAAAAAGCCGAAGCTAACTACCAGCATGTCATTGAAAATTATAGGAATGGTATTTTAGTAGACAATGCAATCTATAGTTTGGCAGAATTGTATTTAAATCAATTAGACCAGCCCGAAAAAGCAAAATCACTTTATAAAGATATTGTGTTTAATTTTGCAGATAGTATTTACTATATAGAAGCTAGGAAAAAGTATAGAAGATTACGTGGAGATGCTATTAACTAATTTAAAACAAGCGAGATTCTTTTGAGTGCTAACTACACCGAAATTTTAGGTTTTCTTGCAGCAATTTTAACAACAGTAGCATTTTTACCTCAAGTATATAAAACCTGGAAAACCAAAGACGTTTCCAGTTTATCACTTCCCATGTTAATTTTGTTTTTTATTGGGATACTACTTTGGCTAATTTATGGGGTTTTAAAAGATAGCCCTCCCATGATTTTTGCTAATACAATAACCATTGTTTCAACCATTTTTTTGCTTTACTTCAAATTAAAATATTCTAAAAAATAGCTCTTAAAAATCATGATATTTTATTTTGAAAATATCTAATAGGATAGAATTTGAATATCTTTTTTTGAATTTTTGTTAGTTAAACGTTAATTTTTATGTTAAAAATAAAGTGAAAGTGATTGTTTTGTGTTTTTTTTCAATTCAAATTTTTAATATTGCTAAAGTTTTTAAAATTAAATACATATGATACCATTTACGTAATTTAATTTCGTATAAATATTTTTGTCCCTTCACTTCGAGTGCCACGCCTTAGCGTGATGTATCAAGAAGCTGCAAACCTGTTCTAGATACATTTTTTATTTCGTTATCTCTTCATAAAAAACACTCGAACTGACATATGCGAAAATTTTAATCGTAAATCGTATGAAACGAACATTAATAAGTTTTAAAAATTTCTTTACAAAGGATAATGTTTAAAATTTTTGATGTGAGAGCGTAGTGCTTACATGCGTTCTCAATTTTATAATTAATTTTTTATCTAATAATTATTAAAATTTAAACGTATGAAAATAGGCGTTCCTATAGAAATAAAAAATAATGAGAATAGAGTAGGAATGACACCTTCTGGTGTTTTTGAATTAGTGAAAAGAAGACATGCTGTTTTTGTACAAAAAAATGCAGGATTTAATAGTGGCTTTTTAGATGAAGATTATATTAAAGCGGGAGCAACTATACTGGATGCGATAGAAGAAGTATATGCTAAAGCAGATATGATTGTAAAAGTAAAAGAGCCTATTGAAAAGGAGTATCATTTAATTAAAGAAGATCAGGTTGTATTCACGTATTTTCATTTTGCATCAAGTGAACAACTAACAAAAGCAATGCTTAAAAGCAAAGCTATTTGTATAGCCTATGAAACTGTAGAAGATAATGATGGCGCTTTACCATTATTGATACCAATGTCTGAAGTAGCAGGACGTATGTCTATCCAACAAGGCGCAAAATATTTAGAAAAGCCAATTAAAGGGCGGGGTATTTTGCTAGGAGGAATACCAGGTGTTCCACCAGCAAAAGTATTAATATTAGGAGCAGGTATCGTTGGCTATCAAGCCGCAAAAATGGCAGCAGGTTTAGGTGCACATGTGGTGATTATGGATATAAACATGAAACAATTACGCTATGTGAGTGATTCTATGCCAAATAACGTGATTAGTGAGTTTTCCAGTGAATATAATATAAGAAAACATATAGTAGATGCCGACTTAATTATAGGTGGTGTATTAATAAAAGGAGCAAAAGCCCCCAAATTAATAACTAAAGATATGTTAAAAGAGATGCGTAATGGCACAGTTATAGTTGACGTTGCGGTAGATCAAGGCGGGTGTTTTGAAACTACTAAGCCAACCACGCACGAAGATCCAACATATATTATTGATGGTGTAGTACATTATTGCGTAGCAAATATGCCCGGAGCAGTACCGTATACATCAACTATGGGATTAACAAATGTAACCTTACCATATGTAATTAAGCTTGCCAATGATGGATGGGAAAAAGCCTGTGGCGACAATAAGGCTTTAGCAAAAGGCCTTAATATTATTAAAGGTAAAATAGTATATAAAGAAATAGCCGAAGCTTTTAGTTTACCCTTTACCAAAAATTAAACTTTATAATCAGACAAATTTTCATAATATACAATTGGCTTACTTTTTGCTATCTTTATGGTGCAATAAAATTATAAAATTATGATGATGTCAGGACATACAGGTTTCTATATACTCATGGGAGCTATATCTATAGTAAGCTGGTTAGTGAGTAATCAATTAAAAAGAAAATTTAAAAAATACTCGCAAATACAATTGCGCAATGGGATGAGTGGTGCAGAAATAGCCGAAAAAATGTTGGCAGATCACGGTATTACAGATGTTCAAGTGATTTCCACCAGAGGGCAGTTAACAGATCATTATAACCCAAAAAACAAAACGGTTAATTTAAGCGAGGTCGTTTATAGTCAACGTAATGCCGCTGCAGCAGCAGTTTCGGCTCACGAAGTAGGTCATGCTGTACAACATGCAACGGCTTACCAGTACCTAACCATGCGCTCTAAGTTAGTACCCGTAGTACAAATTACGTCTAATATGTCTCAATGGGTAGTCATGGGAGGTATTGCTTTAATGGCATCAAATGCTATTGGAGCTAAAGGTGTTTGGGTAGCAATAGCAGGTTTAGCTATGATGGGTTTTGCTACATTGTTTAGTGTTGTTACACTTCCTGTAGAATATGATGCTAGTAATAGAGCATTAGCTTGGCTTAAAAATAAGAACATAGTAACCCCTGATGAATATAAGGGATCTGAAGACGCACTTAAATGGGCAGCAAGAACCTATTTGGTAGCTGCTTTAGGAGCAATAGCATCACTATTGTATTGGGCTATGAAAATATTTGGAGGATCAAGAAGAAGATAATTTTTAAAATATATTTGTTAAAATTTTATGGAAAATATGATACAAGATAAATTAATGGTAAGTCAGTTAGATGAAACTGATAGAGTAGCCTTTTACAAAAAAACATATACACACGTTGCTTTAGGTGTACTAGCATTTATAGTATTTGAGTATTTATTACTTAAAAGTGAGACCGTGGTAAACTTTATGTTATCTATGTTAGAAGGCTATAGATGGTTAATTATGCTGGGTGGTTTTATGTTTATCACAAATTACGCCGAAAGCATGACGTTAAAAACACCAGACAAGAACAAACAATATTTGGCTTATGGTATTTATATTCTAGCAGAGGCTTTTATTTTTGTGCCGCTAATATACATGGCTGTAACCTATACAAATGGTTTTGATGTATTAAATCAAGCAGCTATAGTAACTTTATCTTTGTTTACAGGGTTATCGGCTATTGTTTTAATGACTAAAAAAGATTTTTCGTTTTTAAAGTCAGCCTTAACCATAGGATTTTTTATAGCTATTGGTTTAATTATAGGAGGAACTATATTTGGGTTTAATTTAGGATTGTGGTTTTCAGTAGGGATGTGTGTTTTAGCAGGAGGTTCTATATTATACCAAACATCTAATTTAGTACATAAATATTCAAGTGATCAATACATTCCAGCAGCATTAGGCTTATTTGCTTCTCTTATGTTATTATTTTGGTATGTGTTAAGAATATTCATGTCAAGAGATTAAAAATAAATACATATAAATTTAAAACCTGATTTCGATTTAAGAATCATAGATAAAAGTCAATAAACATACTAGATTCAACTTATAATTACGATAGACTAGCCAGCTAGTTTATTGTAATTTAAGGAAGAAGATGGCGTGTTTAGTGGTTTTTAGCTAGAAATTAATAAATTTTCATGGCTTCTAAGAGTACATACACTTATTTAAATTAAGAGCTTAATAGATAGGTCTTTGTATTTAAAAAAAATAGTGTTCTTAGGTCGAATTCAGGTTTAAAAGCTCTGAAGTTATTTCAGAGCTTTTTGTTTCTTTATACCAATTCTTAAATGAATGTACTGTAAAGGAAAAAGATGGATTTTGGAATTATACGAGACAGAAAAAATAAGCATAGCTGTAGTTACGGTTCTTTTTTATGTTGAAGATAGAATTTCAAAAAACACGTTTTAACTTAGTAAATTCATTTGGGAATTGGTATTACCATCAATCAAAAATTAATAATGAATAAACCTTTAGACTATTACAAAGAACATTTAAATAGTTATCAGTTAGAAGTTGATATACTAAAAAAACAAATGGCTAAGCTAAGCGTTTTACGCCTGTTAGTATTTTCTTTAGCTGCATATGGCGTCTATTGGTTTTTTCAGCAATGGCAAATAGCACTTTTAATTGGTGTATTAGGTAGTGTTGTATTTATATACTTGCTTTCAAAATATACAGATGTAAAACGAAAAAGAGATTTTAATAAGGCTTTAGTAAGCATTAATGAGGATGAAATTAAAATAGCATCAGGAGATTTTCATGATAGAGAAGATGGTTTAGACCAACAAAATCCAAATCATTTTTATAGTCTCGATATCGATTTATTTGGTCGTGGTTCTTTTTTTCAGTTTATAAATAGAACCACGATTAAAGAAGGAAAGCAAAAATTAGCCGATGCTTTAAAAGCTAATAATACCAATGCCATAGTTTCCAGACAAGAAGCTATAAAAGAATTGAGTGAGAAACCACAATGGCGACAGTTTTATTCGGCAACGTCAAGTCTGGTTAATGTTGAAACACCAGCTAAAACCATTATTAATTGGTTAAATACTTATAACTTATTTTTGCCAAAGGTAATGCAATGGTTACCTATTGTTTTTATTGGCGCTACTTTTGTTATTTTAAGTTTAACAATTTTAAATATTATATCACCTAATCTAATAGGATATTGGTTGTTTTTAGGCTTGGGTATTACAGGTATTTATGTTAAAAAAATAAATGCTTTATCTACAAAAACAGACAAAGTAAAAGATACATTTCGCCAGTATGCACTATTGTTAGATTTAATAGAAAATGAAACGTTTATAGCCCCATTACTTCAAGAGAAACAACAGCAAATTAAGTTAGATAACGAAAAAGCATCTTATATATTTAAAAAACTATCTAAGGCTTTGGATGCTTTAGATAATAGAAATAATATTATAGGCGCTATTTTTGGTAACGGTTTGTTTTTAACCGACATTAAAAATAGCCATACTATAGAAAAATGGATTGGAAATTATAGAGATAAGGTTGCAGATTGGTTTGAAGTTGTATCTTTTTTCGATGCTTATAATGCGTTAGCCAACTATACATTTAATCACCCTCATTTTGTGTTCCCTGAAATTAAAAACGATACTTTAGTAATAAAAGCAGAAGGATTAGGACATCCCTTATTAAAAACAGAAAAGCGCGTTACCAGCAATTTAGTTTTAATAGATAAACAGTTTTTTATTGTTACAGGAGCAAATATGGCAGGTAAAAGCACCTTTTTAAGAACAGTATCTTTACATATTGTTATGGCTAATGTGGGATTGCCTGTTTGTGCGACGTCTAGTCATTATTCACCAGTAAAGTTAATCACAAGTATGCGTACTACAGATTCATTAACCGATGATAGTTCGTATTTCTTTTCAGAATTAACACGATTAAAATATATTGTAGATGCTATCCAAAAAGAACCTTATTTTATAATTTTAGATGAAATTTTAAAAGGCACAAATAGCACAGATAAAGCCATTGGTTCTAGAAAGTTTGTGGAAAAGTTAGTAGCTTCCAAAGCAACAGGGATTATTGCAACACACGATTTGAGTTTATGTGAAATTGAACAAGAATTAGATGCTGTTGAAAATTATTATTTTGATGCAGAAATTATTAATAACGAACTACATTTTGATTATAAGTTAAAGAAAGGGATTTGTGAAAATATGAATGCATCTTTTCTATTGCGTAAAATGGAAATAGTTTAAAATCAATTTCTTATATTATGTAGCTTGGGTTAGATATAGGTGTTTTGTGACTGATTAAGTTATTGGGTGTCCAAATAGGCAAATACAAAACTTATGAAGACGATAAAAGTTATAATTACTACCTTATTAATAGTGTTTAGTTTGTCACTTTCGGGGCAAACAATTAAGTATAATGATGCCTCATACGAAGTTAAAAAAGGTACTTTTTTTAAAGAAGGTGTTGATGTAACACAAACATTAACCGAAGAAGATAAATTAAAAATACTGGAAGCAGTAGATAAAAAAAAGGAAGAAATGCAAGCTGCTAAGATTAAAGAAAAACAAGAGAAAGCAGTAGAAAAACAACAAAAACAAGAGGAAAAAGCCCAAAAACAAGCAGAGAAAAAACGTCAACAAGCCGAAAAAGAGAAGAAAAAGGCAGAAAAAGCTTTAGCGAAACGTGAAAAGCTAAAGTCTAACTATGAAAATGCCGAGAAAAAGCATAAACAAGCCATAGCTAAATATGAGAAGCTAAGTGAAAAAGGTAAATTGTCTCCTGTTGATAAAGATAAATGGGCTAATAAAATTGATAAATTAAAACTAAAGCTTGAAAAAGCGAAAAGTAAATTATAGTTAATGCAGGAGCAATTAAAAGTAGCATTGATACAATCCGATTTAATTTGGGAAAACCCCAAGTTAAATCGGATTTGTTTTACAGAAAAGATACATGCTATTAAAGATCCTGTAGACCTTATAGTATTGCCCGAAATGTTTACCACAGGTTTTACTATGAATGCCAAAGCTGTAGCCGAATCGATGTTAGGAGAAACCGTACTATGGATGCAAGACATGGCTTCTAAAAAAAATGCAGCTATAACAGGAAGTATTGTTATTAGTGAAGAAGGTAAATTTTATAACAGACTACTTTTTGTAGAGCCTTCAGGGAAAATAACGTATTACAACAAACGCCATACGTTTACTTTGGTTGGAGAAGATACCATATACAAAGCTGGAGACCAAAAGGTACTCGTTGATTATAAAGGCTGGAAAATATGCCCTTTAATTTGTTATGATTTACGTTTTCCTGTATGGTCAAGAAACGCAGAAAATTACCATCTTTTATTGTACGTTGCTAATTGGCCAATACCCAGAATTTCTGCTTGGAGTACACTCCTTAAAGCACGAGCTATTGAAAATATGAGCTATTGTATAGGTGTTAACAGAATAGGAATTGATGGTGTTAATGCACATTATAATGGCAGCTCTGTAGCTTATGATGTTTTGGGAAATACAATGAGTACGATGCCTTTAAATAAAGCATATACCTCTATTGTAACTTTAGAGAAAAAACATATAGTTCGCTACAGAAATACATTTAAATTTCTAGATGATCAAGATAGATTTACTATAAATTAAAATCTGTAGGGAGATCCCATCCAGCACGAACTTCAATTTGTACAGCCGAATATTTTACAACCTCTGGTTTTATTCTTTTTAAAAAGTTACCGGTATCGTAAATTTTATTTTTATTGGCATCAAATATCACTCTAATATAGTACTTGCCAGGATCAACATCTAAAAAATCCAGAGGCTTTTTTTCTGTGGCATATAACTCATATTTCACCTCTTCTTTATCACTGGTTAATTGCACAATAATAGGATATTTAGCGTTGTTTATATTAATTCTTACATTACCATATTGATCTTTTTTATTAGTTCTCAACGCGTAATAAATGGTATCGTTAACATTGCCAAAAAAGTCGGTAAAAGCTTCTGGTAAAATTTCAAAAGCATAACTATTATCTTCTGTTTTATCAAAAGAAAACGAATAGGTGTTGTGTATAGAATCGTATGGGTTTATTTTGAAATCTATTAGTGTGGTATCTTTATCAAAAAGTTTAATTTTAGATGTATCAAACTTTGTAAAAGGAATAGTTCCAGAAATTTTAAAATCCTCAGTGAAATGGATACTTCCTCCACTAGGTTTACCTCGAATAATTAGAGAATCTGGTTGCTTCTCTTTAATTCTTACTGTGTAATCCTTTTCGTAATTTAATTTGTTGATATTAAAAACTAAAGAATCTACTTCTAAGTTAGGTTTGTACCAATAGTATAATGTATCGGTTTTAGGATCTTTAGTTAGTCGGTAAGCGAATTCTTCTGGGGCATCCGATTTTAAATTGATCTTAACACCTTGGTAATTGCCTTCATAACCAAACATAATTTTTTGTTTACTAATCAATTGCGGTCTGGACGCTTTATAATCAATAACTTCTTTAAATAACTTTATATTATAAGAAGAGTCTGTAGGAACATCGATAAAATCTTTATAAAATCCTATTTTATCTGTTTTTTGCTGAAATTTATTATCGCCATTATTGTCTTTTAATGCTAATAATAGATATTTTCCAGCTTTTACATTTTCAATGGTATAGGTCGTCACACTATCTAAAGTGTTGGTAATGTACTTAGGTGTTTCTTTATAAACAATAGAATCGTGAAATGTAGAATCTACTTCATAAAGCATTACAGAAACGAAAGTGTCTGGTTGTCGTTTTAGAGCGTCTGTGATATTTCCAGTTACTGCTAACGAGTCTATGTAATCCCCTGTAGAGAATACATAGCGATAGTATGTATATGGATTGCCTTCGTTATTATCCTCAATACTATTGCCAAAATTAAAGGCATAGGTGGTATTGGGTTCTAATGTGTCATGTATTTTAATCCTAATCTCTTTACTGGCACTTCCCTGTGGTGTGATTTCGGGCTGCGTTTTCATTGGGGGTGAGATAATAAGTTGTTTTTGTAGGTTCTTAATTTTAATGTACTCATTAAATTTAATTCGTATCTCTTTTCCTGTGAAATTAGTAGAATAATTTTTAGGAGATGTGCTTAATATTTTTGGAGGTTCAATATCTTTTTCTCCCCCTTGAGGAGTACCTCTGTTGGCACAGTTAATAAAAATACAACTTATAATAAGAATTAAAATAAAGTTTAAAAGTCTTTTACTCATTACCCTAATTAAGATTTTGTACAAACCTACATAAATTTAAGTGAAGTGATTTAAACTTTTTTATTTAAGTGAAAAATAGTTGTTTTGTATCCAGATGAAGTTATTTTTTAGTTATATAGCAGTGCTACGTAAGTTAAAAATTGCAAAATATGGATGCAAAAGAGCATTTTTTTAACAAATTAGAAAAAGTTTAAATCACTTCAGTATATAAAACGATAATCTCGTTAGGCTATTGCCATAACAGCAATGCTTATCTTAATATTTTTTACTTGATTTAAAATACCAATACAAGCTTCCATAGTTGCTCCAGTAGTTATAATGTCGTCAACTAGTAAAATATGTTTATTTTTTAGAGCAGACATATGGTCTAACGAAAAAAGTTCGTTACTCTTATCCCAACGGGCAAATCGTTTTTTGTTAACCTGAGATTTGGTGTTTGTTACTTTTAGTAAAATCGTGTCTATATAATTAGCATTAATAGATTTGGCTATATGTTGCCCGAATTTAGCAACTTGATTAAACCCTCGTTCCTTTAGCTTTTTATTATGTAAAGGGACAGGTATAACAACATCAATGGTATTGTAGGGTGTAATAGTTTTTAGTTCGTTACCCAGCCAATCTCCTAAAAAAACGCCTATGTTTTCATGGCCTCTATATTTTAAATTATGGATAAGGTTTTGTACATTACTTTTTTTCTCAAATCTAAACAACGCAGTACCTGCTGCTATTTTTGCACGCCCTCGTAATATATTATGAATTGATTTATCATTATTAAAATGAAAGTTAGTTACGGGTAAATCATGTCTGCAGCTAGTGCAAACTATAATTTCATTATCAGATAAATAGTTGGAGCAGGCTCGACATACTTGAGGGAAAAACAAATTGACTAAAGTTTTTAAGATCATACGATTTAACTTGCATTGTAAACTTAATTAAAAAAATAGGAAACAGTTACTTTTGTTTATTAGGGTTTTATATTTTTGCACCTATGGCAAATCAAGACGATAAATTTAAGAAGGTTATTTCGCATGCAAAAGAGTACGGTTATGTATTTCAAAGTAGTGAAATTTATGATGGTTTAAGTGCAGTTTACGATTATGCACAAAACGGAGCAGAATTAAAGAAAAATATAAGAGATTATTGGTGGAAAGCTATGGTGCAGATGAATGAAAATATTGTAGGTATAGATGCTGCAATATTTATGCATCCAACCACATGGAAGGCTTCTGGGCATGTTGATGCCTTTAATGATCCTTTAATAGATAACAAAGATTCTAAAAAGCGTTATCGTGCCGATGTTTTAATTGAAGACTATTGTGCTAAAATAGAAACTAAAATTGAAAAAGAAATAAAAAAGGCAGCCAAACGTTTTGGAGACACTTTTAATAAAGAAGAGTTTGTTTCTACTAACGGTCGTGTTTTAGGTTATCAAGAAAAAATAAATACCATTCTATCCCGAATGGCAAAATCTTTAGAAAATGAAGATTTAGCCGATGTAAAAGCATTAATAGAAGAACTTGAAATAGCAGACCCATTAACAGGAAGTAAAAACTGGACCGATGTTAAGCAATTTAACTTAATGTTTGGTACTAAGTTAGGAGCTTCTGCAGAAAGTGCGATGGACTTGTATTTACGCCCAGAAACGGCACAAGGCATTTTTGTAAACTTTTTAAATGTACAAAAAACAAGCCGTTTAAAAATTCCGTTTGGTATTGCACAAACAGGAAAAGCCTTTAGAAATGAGATTGTTGCACGACAATTTATTTTTAGAATGCGTGAGTTTGAACAAATGGAAATGCAGTTTTTTATTAAACCAGGCACTCAGGCAGAATGGTATAAGCATTGGAAAGAAACCCGATTAAAATGGCACTTGTCGTTAGGCATGGGAGAAGAGAACTACCGTTTTCATGACCATGAAAAATTAGCGCATTATGCAGATGCTGCTGCCGATATAGAATTTAAATTCCCATTTGGGTTTAAAGAATTGGAAGGAATTCACTCCAGAACCGATTTTGATTTAAATCAGCATGAGGAATATTCAGGAAAAAAATTACAATATTTCGATCCTGAAGAAAATAAAAGTTATGTGCCTTATGTATTGGAAACATCAATAGGTTTAGACCGTATGTTCTTAGCTGTATTCTCAAATGCTTTAGAAGAAGAGGTATTAGAAAACGGAACAACAAGAACCGTTTTAAAATTACCTAGCGTTTTGGCTCCGGTTAAAGCCGCGATATTGCCATTGGTTAAAAAAGATGGTTTACCGGAAATAGCACGTAACATAGTAGAAGAACTTAAATGGGACTTTAATGTGATTTATGATGAAAAGGATGCAGTTGGGCGTCGCTATAGAAGACAAGATGCTAACGGAACACCATTCTGTATCACTGTAGATCACAATACTAAAGAAGATAGCACAGTTACAATTCGCTATAGAGATACCATGGAACAGGAGCGTGTTAAGATTGACGATTTAAGAACCCTCATTAAAAAAGAAGTAGATGTACGCTCTTGGTTAATGAAAATGTAAGTCTAAAAAGAGCTTAATTATAGGTTTTTTTATCAAAAAACACATAAAACGATGGTTTTGCCTTATAAATACTAAGGCAAAACCATCGTTTGTTTTAAATAAAAGTATTTATTTTTACAGCATAATTTTTATAATGCATAATTAAAATAAAAATAAAATGAAAAAAATTCGATTAATACTAGGTGTATTTTTGTTGGGTACTTTAGGGGTGAATGCTCAGCAACAAGCGACTTCTATGTCTAAAGGAGCTAATAATGATATTTGGGAGATTAAAGGTGGGGGTCAAACTAATGGATCTTTCGCATCTTTATATCTAGATAATAATCTTAATTCTGGGGGAGATTTAAGAATTGAATCTGGATTTAATCATGCAGATAGAAAATTCGGAAACCTTAGTTTGAGTACTTATGGTAATTTTTCAGTAACTACTTATGGGGTTTTTAGTCCTGTTGGTAAGTTCTCTTTTATTGCAGATAGAGGATTTGCGGGAGGACTAGTGCCAACTAAATTTGGTATTGGTACAAAAAATCCAACAAACACATTACATCTAGATAATTTAGCAAATCGTGATGGAATTAAATTTGGAGAAAAATTCTTAATAAGGCAGAATACAGTTACTGATAAAGATTTTGTTATGGAACATCTACAAGGGGGAGATTTGTATATAAGATCAAGATTTAATCCTTTACAAGGTACTGGTAATATAGTTTTAAATGATTATGGCGGTACCGTAGGGATTGGGACAAACGACACTAAGGGTTATAAATTAGGTGTTAAAGGAAAAATTGCTGCAGAAGAAGTTAAAGTGGCTGTATACCCTTGGGCAGATTTTGTATTTGAAACAAATTATAATTTACCAACATTAACAGAGGTAGAACAGCACATTGCAGAAAAGGGACATCTTAAAGATATACCAAGTGCAGCTGAGGTACAGAAAAATGGGATATTTTTAGGAGATATGAATGCCAAACTATTGCAGAAAATAGAAGAGCTTACATTATATACTATAGAGCAAGAAAAGAAAATCCAATCGCAAGCCAAGTCTTTTGAGTTATTACAAAGTGACATTGAGTTTTTGAAAAAAGAATTACAGTCCCTTAAAAAGAAATAAACCACTATGGATTTAAAATCCATAGTTTTAAATGAAAGAATTAAATTCTTTTAGAGGTAGCTTGTCATTCCGAATGCTACAGAAATTAAAATATTTTTTAATTGAAAGTATTTAGTGTAGCTAACGAAGAGGAATCTCTTAATTTTGGGTTCATAATGAGATTTCTCTCCCGAAACTTCGGGATCGAAATGACATGAGGCACACAAAAAGGTTTGTACAAACTAAAGTAACTGCAATGTAATTACAGGGTTTTAACCTTTAATTAGATAATAATCATAGAAATTATATAAAAACTAAATGAGGTTATTATTTGTTGCACAAGTAATAGCCTCACTTATATTAGAGACCTCAAGTTTTTCAAACAATTTCTTTCTGTGAAATTTAACAGTATCTGGAGAAATAAATAGTTTCTCTGCAATGTCTTTAATCGCATAGCTCCTAATAGAATAGTGCAGTATTTCCTTTTCCCTATCGGAAAGTTTAATTTTTTCTTGAGTTTTCCAGTAATCACCGTTTAAATCGTACTCGAAAATTTTATCACTACCGTTTTTATAAATTGTGATATTACCAGAATTTGGTTTGTTGGATAATGATACGATACAAAGTGCTTTCCATATTTTACCTTCATTATTTAAAAAGATAGGTGTTAATCTTTGGTTTATCAAAATAGATTTTCCTTCTGTGTTTTTTAAAAGAAAATCATAGGAAATAGTATGCGCTTTCCGTTCCTCTAGCGGAATTTTTTCATAAAAATCAAAACCAATGGTATTTATTTTTAATAATAATTCTAAGTCTTTTTCAGGAACATATTTAAAATAAAATTCGTAACCCATGTCTTTGACTTCTTCAGCTGTGTGCCCACATAAAAATAAGGGATTGTCTGAGACATACTCAAATCCTTTTTTCTCATAATCAATCACATAAATACTATTATAAGTTGTTCTTGATAGCGCTTTTACAGCTTCAAGGTAGTTGTAGGTTTGATCTGTTTCTTGTTCTGTTAATTTATTAACAGTGTTTTTAGAACTAAAAAAGGAATTAATATTAGTCATTTACATTTAAATATATTCAAAAGTAAAAATAAGATTATAAAACTACCCGTAAGTGTAGTGCAAAAAATAAAAATTTTAATTTTGATTGATTTCTGTGCCTGATTTTTAAAAACTACTCTTGAGTGTAATCCTAAAACATTGCTTAGTAACTAATTTTGGTATTATAAAAACACATACATCATGACTTTAATAATTAAAAAACTTGTTGCATTACTTATAGCTATTGTAGAACAGTTGCTACTTTACTTGTTTTAAAGGAATAGTATTTTCATCAATCATCATCAATCATCATCAATCAAAAAACGACAGTTTTATGTTGGATCTTTAATATAATTGCAGTTCGCTTTATTGTTAATAAGAAAGGGCAGTTGTCTAATATGTTCTACAATAAATGGTAAATTAACCCGTTGCGCATTTTGATAAAATTCTGTCAATTCGAGTATCCCGAATTTGTTTCGAGATGTATCGAGAATAAGAATTTTAGCTTTTGCATATGTTCTCGATACGATTTTTAAGCTTCGCTTGGTATCTTCAATCAAAATATATTTTGATTTCAATAATCTCAAAATCACTCGAACAGACATAGAACATTAGCTTTCGCTCAAAATACAAAACGCATTAAATTAACTTTTAATAATGTAAAGATAAAGTGAGACTGTTTTTTTGTAAGGATTTAATAACTTTATTTACAAAGTTTATACTATTAATTAATCTATTTAAATCAACTTACAATGAAAACTATTCAGCTAAAAATCAGATTATTATCACTTCTATTTCTTTTCACTATCGCATCTAAAGCCCAAAGTGGTGATGAGAAATCATTAGACTTATTAAATTCCCTTGTTAAAGTAAATGGAGGTTATGCCCATTTAGCATCAAAAAAAGATGTACAGTTCAATTATTTATATGATAATTTTAAGGCAGGCAAAGATGTGTCTTTAGAACGCCATATTTTCGATGGAGAGCACTCTTGGGCGTCTTATGATCATCATGATAGAAATGTGTTACCAAAACAAAAAGGAAAAGCGATACAGTCTTTAGTAAATGGTAAACCTGCATTAACATTAGAAGGAAAACCTATCATAGATGAAAAAGCACTAGGAGGGACAGTCTTTTTACGTAAAGTAAACTTTTTTTGGTTTACTATGATGTATAAATTACAAGACCCAGGAACTAATTATAAATATTTAGGAACAGAAAAAGTTAATGATATTCTTTACGATAAAGTAAGTTTAAAATATGATGCAGGGGTTACAAAAAAGGAGAAGAACGATGAATACATTTTATATTTTAATCCTAATACGCATTTAGTAGACCTATTCTATTTTTCTTTACCAGATTGGGGTATTAATGATCCTATTTTAAAAATGACTTTAGAGTATGAAAAAGTTGACAACGTTTATATATCAACAATTAGGAAGTCTTATGCGCCAAATAAAAAAGGAGAATATACTATGAATGGTCAATATATATTTAGTAATATTAAATTTAATAATGGTTTTAAGTCTGAAGATTTTAAACTTTAATATTAGTATAATAGAACAAAGGAGGTCGTCTAAATAGTTTTAGACGACCTCCTTTTATGTTAAATTTTAATTTGTCTGTTTATTTGTTGATCTAATGATATGAATGTTTCGGTACGAGAAACACCATTAATTTCTTGAATTGTATTTAGTACTTGCATAAGGTGATCGTTACTTTTACAAAGTACTTTTAAAAAAACATTCCAATTCCCAGTGGTATAATGGCATTCTAATACTTCTGGAACACGTTTGAGCAACTTTATAATTAAAGGAGCATCTGCAGCTTTATCAAAAAATACACCAACAAAGGACATGGTGTTAAATCCTAGAGCTACTGGATTTATTATAAATTTTGAGCCCGAAAGCAATCCCGATTTTTCTAATTTACGTAAACGTTGGTGTATAGCAGCTCCAGAGATACCAACATTTCTTGCTATTTCTAAAATAGGTGTTCTGGCATCATCCATTAAAGTGCGTAATATTTTTTTATCAATACCGTCAATAGTTGCAATTTTGTTTTTCATTTGTTTCAATTCAAAAGATAAAAGTAATTATTACATTTAAAAATGAAACATTTTTTGTCTTAATATATGTTAATTTAATGCAATTTAGATTGGTTGTAAGTTTCTTAATACATAATAATTTGTAAAATAATACCAATTGGAGTTTGAATTTACTGGAAAAGGAAAATGATGAATTTTAAAAGGCGCATTTTAACCCAGTAAATTCAAATTGCAGTTGGTATAATTAATAGTTTGAGTAGTTTTGCTACATAAAATTGAACGAGAATGAGTAGAGTTATTTTAATTACAGGATCTGTATTAGGGTTGTTATCAATAGTTTTAGGTGCTTTTGGAGCCCACGGTTTAAAAGAACTTGTTGCAGTAGAAGCATTGCAAACGTTTGAAACGGGTGTGAAATACCAAATGTACCACGCTCTATTATTGCTTTTTGTTGGAAGTACATCACTTATTAATGTTAAGCACAAAACGTTAATTTTTTATTTAACTTTAATAGGTGTTATTTTATTTTCAGGATCAATTTATGGGTTAGCAACCAATACACTAACTCATTTTAATTTTAAAAATATTGGCTTTGTAACTCCACTAGGAGGGGTGTTGCTAATCGCTGCTTGGAGCATTATACTGATTGGGTTTTTTAAGAATAAAAATAATTAACCTGAATTCGACCTAAGAACACTATTTTTTTAAATATAAAGACCTCTCTATTAGGTTCTTAAATTTAAATTAAACAAGTGTAATATTATGTACTCTTAGAAGCCATGAAAATGTATTAATTTCTAGCTAAAAACCACTAAACACGCCATCTTCTTCCTTAAATTACTATAAACTAGCGCGCTAGTCTATCGTAATTATAAGTTGAATCTAGCCTATTTATTGAATTTTATCTATGATTCTTAAATCGAGCTCAGGTTAATTAGAAATAAAACCCAAAACTCCCTGTAATACCAAATTTTCGAGCATCGGGATTATCCAAATAATTGCCCCTAAAATTAAAGTCTATTCTAAACACTTTAAAAATATTACCAATGCCTAAACTGTATTCGTAGTAAGGTTCTTTAGAGGGGGCTACTAATTGAAAATTTGCCGGATTACTCGGTACATTACTTAATGCAATATTTTTATCTGAAATTTCTCCCCAAGCACCACGCAGACTAATAATTTCGCGTAAGTTAAGTTGTCGCAAGAACGGTATTCTGGAAAATAAACGCCCATTAAAGTTATGCTCAAAATGAAAAGAAGCATAAGTATCTGATACAAATTCATAGAAATCCAACTGAGAAAACGTATTATAAATTGAAAAGTAAGTTTGATTCCCAGGAATTATATTTAATAATCCTAAAGGGACTTCTCCAAAAGTTTTACCCACTTCTATAGATGATGTTAACCTACCAAAACCACCAACTTGCCATGGTTGAAGGTAGGATATTTGTAATTTAGTATAATCGAAATCACTACTAAATATATTTTTATCCCCTCGGCTAATTTGAGCAAAAAGACGTGCAAAATCATCATTTGCAGTTTTACGTTCCACGCCAAAACCAGTCATTTTTCGTTTTGGAAAATAGGATATAGATAATGAAGATTCGTATTGTTTTATTTCAGATTTAATACCATCTTGAGTGTTATAATCTAGACTAAATGTAGGAGATGCAGATTCTAAAGTGCGATAAGTGCCTCCTACTCTAAATACCAGATTTCGCCAAGGCTCTGCTTCTAAAGAAAAGCTTGTTAAATTAATAGAGGTGAGTTTATCATTAGATCCTGTTCCCACTACCGATGAAGATGCTAAACTACGCCCCAATACATCGGTACTTGAGGTTAAACTTGCACCTATTTGTTCTACATCGCGTCTGTTTCCTCCTGATATGATAAACCTGCTCTTTTTGTCAAGTAACCATTTACCAGATATACCATATTTAAATTTATCGTCTCTAAATCCATAAGCAAGGAATCCTTCTAAGCGCCATAAATCGTTTCTGCCAAAGTATGTACGTCCACCAGTACGTAAACGTAATCCTTCTACATCGTTAAAGCCTACAGTAGAAAATATGGGACCATAGTCAAGAGGTAAGGTGTTAAATTCTATATAACCAGAGGCTAGTATACTTCCTAAATTATATAAACGTTTAAATTTTTTAACGGTTTTAAGTGTGTCTAACATTTTATAGACACCTTTTTCGTCTTTATTAAGTGCTTCTAATCTGTTTTCTTTCCAAAATTTATCATCCCTATCATACACATCCTTGTCGTAATTATAAACTTCGGTTTCATAGAATTTTTTATCCTTTTCTATATCAAACTTATAATTATCATAAAGTGTGGTACGCTTACCATAAATACCTCGCGATTTCTCTTTTTTGTTAAAGGCAAAATCGCTCATCATATAATCACGTTTTACAAGAAAAAGAGAATCGTTAAGCACTTCAAACTCCTGCTCTATATAAATATCTTTAACCCAGTTAATATTTGCACTTTTAGAAGCTTGTAAATTAATTTCTTTTATGGCATAAGTACTATCGGCTACCCAAAAGTCGCCTTTAAAGGTTAATTCGTTTTTTCGTCTGGGGTAATAAATAATGTTATAGCACCATTTATTATCTATGTATGTACTATCCGATAATACGTAGTTGTAGGTGCTAATTCCTGTTCTGGAAAGTGGACTAACAAAGCTTTTATCAAAAAACTTTAAGTAATTATCATAAACATTAAAATCTGCATATAGATCATCAATAAAGTCTATAATCACTTGGTTATCACTAAATCCTGAGTTTTTATTTCCCTTAAGAACGTCTTTTTGTTTATTGTTAATATTATCACCATAAACTTTAGAAACGGCTTCATTTATAAACATGGGTAAGTATGTTTTTCCTGTAACACTGGATGTGTCTACTTCATTAAAAACAAACTCCATACCTCTAAATAGCCTACTTTTTATTAAAGCACTATCTATAGTATTAATATCAAACTCAACTTTTTCGTATTTATCATACTCGTATTGTTTGAATTGTTTTAGACCATTTTGCCTCTTATTATCCCAGATTTTTCTTAGGATATCAATAGCAGGATTATTTTTTTTAGATTGTTTCCCAGATACAATTACCACTTGTTGCAATTGGGCTGCCTCTTCTTTTAAGATTAGCTTTAAGTTGTAGTTAACTTTTTTGTCTAGATTAACTTTTAAAGTTTCAAAGCCTACAAAAGAAATAGTTAATTCTGTTCTGGTTTCATTAGATTCCAGATAAAATTTACCGTTTTCATCTGTAATGGTACCTATTGTTGTACCCTTAAATATAACATTAGCAAAGGAAACAGGTTGGTTATATTCGTCAAATACATAACCACTCACTTTGGTTTGAGCTACTAAAAATCCTGCACTTAAGAATAATAAAAGGCTAAAAAGCAGTTTTATCTTCATATAAAAAACTTTAGTTCTGTGTAATAAGACACAAAAAAAATAGATTTGGTTGCATAGAATTAAAAATAATTTATTTCACAATGATATTATTTCTAAAAACTAAAAAGCTTCATCAACAATTGTGCTAATGAAGCCTTTATAACGTAAAAAATTATATTTTATTTATAAAGCACTTTTTTAACGGCTTTAATTACATCCTCGCTGTTTGGTAACCACTCTTTTAATAGTACAGGAGAATAGGGCGCAGGTGTGTCTGCAGTATTTATTTTTACTACAGGCGCATCTAAGTAATCAAAAGCTTCGCTTTGTACCAAATAAGTAATCTCGGTAGCAACATTCCCAAAAGGCCATGCTTCTTCTAAAACAACTAATCGATTGGTTTTCTTTACAGACTCAACAATAGCTTTTCTATCCATAGGACGTACTGTTCTTAAATCTATAATCTCACAAGAGATACCTTCTTTTTCTAATTCATCAGCAGCTTTGTAGGCTTCTTTTATTATTTTTCCAAAAGAAACAATAGTTACATCATCACCTTTACGTTTAATGTCTGCAACACCTAATGGTAAAATATACTCGCCTTCAGGAACTTCTCCTTTATCACCATACATTTGCTCGCTTTCCATAAAAATAACTGGATCGTCATCACGTATAGCTGCTTTTAAAAGACCTTTTGCATCATAGGGATTGGATGGTACTACAACTTTCAGTCCAGGTGTATTAGCAAACCAATTTTCAAATGCTTGGGAGTGCGTCGCACCTAATTGTCCTGCAGAAGCTGTTGGTCCACGGAATACAATTGGACACTTAAACTGCCCTCCAGACATTTGTCTAATTTTTGCTGCATTATTAATAATTTGATCAATACCTACTAAAGAGAAATTAAATGTCATGTATTCTACAATTGGTCTGTTACCAGTCATGGTAGAACCTATCGCAATACCAGCGAAACCAAGTTCTGCTATAGGTGTGTCTATAACACGCTTATCACCAAATTCATCTAACATTCCTTTTGATGCCTTATACGCACCATTGTATTCAGCCACTTCTTCACCCATCAAATAAATGCTTTCATCTCTACGCATTTCCTCGCTCATGGCTTCACATATAGCTTCTCTAAATTGAATTGTCTTCATTAAATGTCTTTTAAATCGAGTTGCAAAAATAACAATTAAAGTGTTATTGTGATAGAAGATTTCTTTAAAAATTTACTATGCATGCATAGTAAATTTCAAATAAAATAACTAACTTCGTATCCGTTTAAAAAAGTTAGGACTTTTAATAAAGATATTATGAAGATATTGGTTTGTATAAGTCATGTTCCAGACACGACATCAAAAATAAATTTTACAGAAGGGAATACAAAATTTGATACAAATAGTGTGCAGTTTGTAATTAACCCTAATGATGAATTTGGTTTAACAAGAGCCATGTGGTTTAAAGAAAAACAAGGTGCTAGTGTCACTGTTATTAATGTAGGAGGTCCAGATACAGAGCCAACATTACGTAAAGCTTTGGCCATTGGTGCAGATGCAGCTATTAGAGTGAATACTCCAGCTACAGATGGTTTCTCGGTAGCAAGACAATTAGCAAAAGTTGTAGAAGATGGGAGTTACGATTTAGTAATTGCTGGTCGTGAATCAATAGACTACAATGGTGGTATGGTACCAGGTATGATTGCAGGTTTAACTAATGCTAATTTTGTAAATACTTGTATTAGTCTAGACATTGATGGGACTACAGCTACAGCAACAAGAGAAATAGACGGAGGAAAAGAAACTGTAACCACATCATTACCTTTAGTAATAGGAGGGCAAAAGGGGTTAGTTGAAGAAAGTGATTTGCGTATTCCGAATATGAGAGGGATTATGATGGCAAGAAAAAAGCCTTTAACGGTTTTAGAGCCTATCACTACAACACCAGAGACAAGTTCTGTTACGTTTGAAAAGCCTGCAGAAAAAGGCGCTGTGAAATTAGTAGATCCAGGTGATTTAGATACGTTGGTCGATTTACTTCATAATGAAGCAAAAGTGATTTAAGCCTCCTCTAACCCCTCAAGGGAGGGGAACTGTAAAAAATAAATATAAAACAACATCCCTGTATAAAGCCCCTCTGGAGAGGGGATGGGGAGAGGAAAAATAAAAGAATATGTCAGTTTTAGTATACACAGAATCCGAACAAAATAAATTTAAGAAAACAGCTTTCGAAGCAGCATCTTATGCAAAAGCTGTTGCAGAACAATTAGGCACAACAGTTACGGCTGTTGCAATAAATGTTGAAGATACTTCAAGTCTAGCAAACTATGGTGTAGATAAGGTTTTAAACGTAACTAACGCGCAATTAGAAAGTTTTAACGCTAAAGCTTATGCCTCTGTGCTAAATCAAGCAGCAGATAAAGAAAACACAAAAGTGGTGATCTTAAGTTCAAGTGCAGATAGTAAGTATTTAGCGCCGCTTTTAGCAGTTAGTTTAAATGCGGGTTATGTGTCTAATGTTATAGAAAAACCTTCAAGTGTTAGTCCTTTAACTGTGAAACGTAATGCATTTACAAACAAAGCTTTTGAGGTAACGCACTTAAATTCTCATGTAAGTATTATTGGGGTTTCAAACAATTCTTTTGGTTTGGTTGAAACTTCAGGAAGTGCATCGGTTGAAGATTTTGAACCAACTATTCCAGAGTTAGGTGTTACTATAGCTTCGGTTGATAAAGTAACCGATAAAGTAACTATCGCAGATGCTGAGATTGTTGTATCTGCTGGTCGCGGTTTAAAAGGTCCTGAAAATTGGGGAATGGTTGAAGAGTTAGCAGATATTTTAGGCGCAGCAACTGCGTGTTCTAAGCCCGTTTCAGATTTGGGTTGGCGACCACATGGTGAGCATGTTGGGCAGACAGGTAAGCCAGTAGCATCTAACCTTTATATCGCTATAGGTATCTCAGGAGCTATTCAACATTTAGCAGGAATCAATGCCTCAAAAGTAAAAGTTGTTATTAACACAGATCCAGAAGCACCTTTCTTTAAAGCGGCAGATTATGGTGTTGTAGGCGATGCTTTTGAAGTGGTGCCACAACTTATAGAAAAATTAAAAGCGTTTAAGGCACAACAATAATTTGTTGTATTTTTCGAATTGAACTGTTTAGGTTTGACGTGTTTTTATGTAAATTATCTTTTGCAGTTGGTAAATTCCAAATTTAAACAGTTCTTTGCGTTTTAATGCATTATGAGTTTAGTAAGATTAAATATAAAAGGAATATCGTATAGCCAAACCCAAAATGGCGCTTACGCTTTGATATTAAATGAAATTGAAGGTGACAGGAAATTACCAATAGTTATTGGTGCTTTCGAGGCACAATCTATTGCTATTGCTTTAGAAAAAGAAATTCGTCCGCCAAGGCCTTTAACTCACGATTTATTTAAAAATTTTGCCGATAGGTTTGATATTGTTGTAAAGCAAGTGATCATTCATAAACTGGTTGATGGCGTATTTTATTCTAGTTTAATTTGCGAACGCGATAAAATAGAAGAAATTATAGATGCCAGAACTAGTGATGCTATTGCATTGGCACTTCGCTTTAATGCACCTATTTTTACGTATAAAAATATTTTAGACAAAGCAGGGATTTATCTAAAGGTAGATTCTAAAAAAGATGATGAAGATCAAGAGGATAGTGTTTTAGTAGATGATATCCTTTCAGGAGAACTTGATCCAGTGGCTAAAGATGATTTCTCTTCAAAATCTCTCGAAGAACTTCATAATATGCTTAATGATGCTGTTGCCAATGAAGATTATGAAAAAGCAGCAAATATAAGAGACGAAATTTCCAAACGCTAAATGATATAACTAGAACTTCATGAAACAGTATATATTAGTAGTCTTTTTAATATTTACGCTAGTTTCTAATTTTTCATTTTCTCAAGACAACCAAAATAAAGCTGTTGAAAAAACGGTAGTAGACGTATCCCCAACAAAGGAACAAACGGTTCTTGTTGCCGATACCACACTTAATACATCAGCAGCGAGCAAAGCTGAAGTCTCTACTGCCAAGAATATTACCGAAAATAAAATCATACCAAGTCAAGGGTTTTCTCTAAAAAGTCTATGTCGTGGTATTTTAGGTATGCTATCATTAGTATTTATAGCGTTTCTTTTTAGTAGTAATCGTAAGGCTATAAATTGGAAAGTTGTGGGTATAGGATTGGCTTTTCAATTATTGATAGCAATAGGTGTTTTAAAGGTTGAATTTATTAAGTTAATTTTTGAGTTTATTGGTCAGAAATTTATAGACCTATTGGAATACACAAGAGCTGGTAGCATATTTCTTTTTGGAGATATTATGGATGTAGGTTCTTATGGATTTATTTTTGCTTTTCAGGTATTACCTACTATTTTATTCTTTTCTGCTTTAACCTCAGTTTTATTTTATTTAGGGATTATTCAAAAAGTTGTTCAAGCTATGGCTTGGCTACTATCAAAAGCATTAAAAATTTCCGGAGCAGAAAGTTTAAGTGTTGCTGGAAACATTTTTCTAGGGCAAACCGAAGCACCATTACTAATCAAAGCTTATTTGGATAAAATGAATAAGTCTGAAATGCTTTTAGTAATGATTGGGGGAATGGCCACCGTAGCAGGAGCTGTTTTAGCAGCTTATATAGGATTTTTAGGAGGTGACGATCCAGAGTTGCGTTTATTCTATGCAAAGCATTTATTAGCAGCCTCTGTAATGGCTGCTCCAGGAGCAATAGTGATTTCAAAAATACTATATCCGCAAACCGAACCTGTAGATACAGATGTAAACGTTTCTCAGGAAAAGATAGGGGCTAATTTCTTGGATGCTATAGCTAATGGAACTACAGAAGGACTAAAACTTGCAGTTAACGTAGGTGCTATGCTTTTAGTGTTTGTCGCATTTATAGCTATGTTTAATGGACTTCTTGGTTGGTTTGGTAATGTGACTTCTTTAAATGATTGGGCTGCGAACAATACACCATATGAAAAACTTTCTCTAGAGCTCATTTTAGGGTATGTTTTTGCTCCTTTAATGTGGTTGATAGGAGTAGCAAAGGAAGATATGGCTTTAATGGGACAACTATTAGGAATTAAGTTAGCGGCAAGTGAGTTTATTGGTTATATACAACTGGCAGATTTAAAAAATGAAGCTAATACCATACATTTAACTTATGAGAAATCAGTAATAATGGCAACCTACATGCTATGTGGTTTTGCTAATTTTGCGTCTATCGGTATTCAAATAGGAGGTATAGGATCTTTAGCACCAGGGCAACGAAAAACATTATCCAAGTTTGGTATGAAAGCTTTACTTGGGGGGACTATAGCATCCCTTATTTCTGCAACAATTGCGGGAATGATAATTGGGTAATCCCCTTTGTCCTTCGAGCATTTCCCACTGAGAGGAAAATTTAAGTTAATAACTTTTAATATTATGTTGTGTTGAAATCATATAGATTACCGACATATTTTTATTTTTATTTTTATTTTAAAAATTTTAAATTAACAAAAATAGTTTCTTCCCTTTGGGAAGACAGAAGAAGGAATGAAGCAATATCACGACTTAGTAAAACACGTTTTAGAACACGGTAATGAAAAAGGAGATAGAACTGGAACAGGAACTAAAAGTGTTTTTGGTTACCAAATGCGATTCGATTTAAGTGAAGGTTTTCCTATGGTAACCACTAAAAAATTACATTTAAAATCTATTATTTACGAGTTGCTTTGGTTTTTAAAAGGCGATACAAATATTAACTATCTTACTAAAAATGGCGTGCGAATTTGGAATGAATGGGCAGATGATAATGGTGACTTAGGACCTGTTTATGGTCACCAGTGGCGCAATTGGAATAGTGATGAAATAGATCAGATAAAAGAAGTTATAGAAACACTTAAAAGCAATCCTAATAGTCGTAGAATGTTGGTGTCTGCTTGGAATCCTTCGGTATTACCAGATACCTCAAAAAGTTTTAGTGATAATGTAGCTAATGGAAAAGCAGCATTACCGCCATGTCATGCTTTTTTTCAGTTTTATGTGGCTAATGGAAAATTATCTTGCCAATTATACCAACGTAGTGCAGATATTTTTCTGGGAGTGCCTTTTAATATAGCATCATACGCTTTATTTACTATGATGATGGCTCAGGTTTGTGGTTACAAGGCAGGAGAGTTTATACACACGTTTGGTGATGCACACATTTATAGCAATCATTTTGAGCAGTTAGAATTACAATTATCTCGAGAGCCAAGAACATTACCTAAAATGATCCTAAATCCTGAAGTTAAAGATATTTTCGATTTTAAATTTGAAGACTTTACATTAGTTGATTATAATCCTCACCCGCACATTAAAGGTAAAGTAGCGGTATAATTTTTTAATTTATTAAAATGTAAAATCTTAACCCTGTACTCATGGAAAAGCGCGTCACTGGAATTGGAGGTCTATTTTTTAAATCTAAAGATCCAAAAGCGAGTAAAGATTGGTATAAGAAACATTTAGGTTTTAATACAGATGATTATGGATGTATGTTTTGGTGGAAAGATAATCAAGGAAAAGAATGTTCAACACAATGGTGTCCATTTCCAGAAAAAACTACCTATTATGAGCCCTCGAAGAAGGACTTTATGTTTAATTACCGTGTAGAAAATCTCGAAGTATTATTAAAGGTATTAAAAGAAGAAGGCGTTACCATTGTTGGTGAGCTAGAACAATACGAGTACGGTAAGTTTGGGTGGATTTTGGATAACGAAGGTAACAAAATAGAACTCTGGGAGCCAGTAGATGCCGCGTTTAAATAGTTAGGCTTGGAGATATTAGAAATTTTTCACTCATACGATTTATCGCTACAGCACTATGCAGCGATTTTTTTTGCGGCATTTGTTTTAGGGTTTTCAAAATCTGGTGTTAAGGGCATTGGAATCATCATTATTTTAATATTAGCATTTGTTTTTGGAGAAAAAGCATCTACAGGTATTCTATTACCCATGCTTATTTGTGCAGATGTTTTAGCTGTTGCTTATTATAATAGACACACACAATGGGACTTTATTAAAAAGCTAATACCTTCTATGATTATAGGGATTTTAGTAGCTGTTTGGGTAGGTGATACCATTTCAGATGTTTTCTTTAAGCGTGTCATGGCTTTTATTATCCTTATTTCTATTTTAATCATGCTGTATTTTGAAAAACGTAAAGACGTATATATACCAAAAAACAAATGGTTTTCTAATACCACTGGATTTTTAGCGGGTTTCTTTACTATGATAGGTAATTTGGCAGGCCCTATATCTAATGTATACTTTCTGGCTATGCGATTACCAAAAAATCAATTTATAGGTACTGCAGCATGGTTGTTTTTTATTGTTAATCTCTTTAAGCTACCATTTCATTTTTTTGTTTGGAAAACAGTGACTAAAGAAAGTTTGGTTTTAAATACAACGTTACTCCCAGTATTAATTATTGGATTTTTTATAGGCACAAAAGTGGTGAAACAAATCTCTAATATCAATTACAGGCGCTTTATCGTTTTTGTTACTATGGTAGGAGGTTTAATAATGTTATTTAGATAATCTCCTAAATATCAAAATATTTGATTTTTTTTAATACATTTATGCTTTAACCAAATAAACGTATTTATTATGTCTGACGAAAAAAATCTAAGTGACGACCTTAATGACATGTTAGGAGATGCTAAAGAGGGGGCAAAAAACGCAGCTGACAAGGTTAGCGAAAAAGCTGGCGAATTAGCCGATGATGCTAAAGAACTAGCAGGAGAAGCTAAAGAAAAAGCAAAAGAGTTTGCCAGTGAAGCTAAAGAAACAGCTTCTGAATTAGCAGAAGATGCTAAAGAAGTGTTGAGTGATGGTAAAAATGTGGCTATTATTGCCCATTTTACATTAATAGGTTGGATCATAGCGCTTGTTATGAACGGTAGTAACAAAACAGAAATAGGTTCTTTTTATATAAGACAAATGCTTGGACTTATAATACTAAGTGTTATAGGTAGTTTTATTCCTTTTGTGAATTTAATAGTTTGGATTGCTGTTTTAGTGCTTTGGCTTATTAGTTTAATAGGCGCATTTAGTGGTGAGAAAAAGGAAATCCCTTTATTGGGAGGACAGTTTCAAGAATGGTTTAAATCATTATAAACGTTAACTAAGCTAAGAACAATTGTTTTTAGCTTTTTTAGTTATTATTACATCGTAATATTGCAATATTACGATTATTGTCTTATTTTTGTATTCTAATTAAGAATTATGGGCGCATCTAAACTCGATATTTATTCAGAAGATATAAACCTTATGGCAACAATTGCCAAAGTATTTGCGCACCCTGCTCGTGTCGCTATTTTGCAATATATAAGTAAACAAGAATCTTGTATTTGTAATGATATTGTAGATGAAATAGGATTGTCGCAACCTACCATATCTCAACATTTACAGGTAATAAACAAAGCAGGATTATTAAAAGGCAATTACAAAGGAAAAAGTATTTGTTATTGCTTAAATATCGATAAATTTAGAGAATTTCAGGAAAAATTTAATCAATTTTTTAATACAACAACATCTAATTGTTGTTAAACGCTATTTATTATACACGGTAAAAAATATAGTTATGAAAACACAAGAACTATTTTCGGTTTTAGAAGAGAACAAAGATAAAACACTATTGTTTGAATACGCTCAAGGCGTGTTTGTTGGTGCAAATTATCACATTACAGAAGTAAAGCATATTACTGTAGATTCTGTAGATTGTGGCGCACAAACCGATAGCTGGAAAGAAACCATAATTCAGCTTTGGGAAAGCCCTAGTGAGATTGGTAAAACAGAATTTATGTCTGTATTAAAAGCTTTGGGAATCTTGAATAAAGTAGGTAAAATGAAAACTTATACTTTAGATGCAGAAGTGAAATTTGAATACAGCAACGCTACATTCCATACAGCTCAATTATTCGTTAACGATTTCGAAATACGCGGGAACAACCTTATTATTAAATTAGCGGTCGAAAAAACAGATTGTAAGGCCAAAGAACTTTGTGGTGTTCCAGAAGAAACAGTAAAAGCAGAGGCTTCAAGTTGTAGCCCAGGCAGTGGTTGTTGTTAATCGATAAACTTATAAAATTAATATGATAGTATTTGAAAAAATTGCTGGTGTTATAGATACATTAGATATCAATGAGATTTCAGAAGAGCGAAAGGAGATATTAAACGTTTTAGTAGATTATTTAAAAAATAAGATTGAAGATAACGCAGCGATACGTTTAAATTTTATTTGTACGCATAATTCACGCCGTAGCCATTTATCGCAAATATGGGCGCAAACTATGGCGACGTATTACAATATTAATCATGTATCGTGTTATTCTGGAGGAACAGAAGCCACAGCCATGTTCCCTAAAGTAGGAGAAACATTAACAAATCAGGGATTTAAAATTGCTAAGTTATCAGATGTACAAAACCCTGTGTATAGTGTGAAGTTTTCTGAAAATGAACCGTCTGTCATCGCTTTTTCTAAGACTTTTGACGATGCTTTTAATCCAGCTTCACAGTTTGCAGCAATCATGACCTGCTCGTCTGCCGATGAAGCTTGTCCAATGGTGTTAGGGTGTGATAAACGCATCACTATTACTTATGAAGATCCAAAAAAATCTGATGGTACACCACAACAAACAGAGACTTATTTAGAAAGAAGTCAACAAATTGCAACTGAGATGAAATATGTTTTTTCTAACTTAAGGTGAGTTCGAAATAACGAAAAAAGTACAGTTACTAGTGAGTATGAGAAACGTAGGGCGGGTAATAAGTGATACGTTTCGAGTTGGCACTAAGCTAAATATAAATATTTTGCTTTTATCATATTTTGTAAATGCCAAATTTTATATTTGGCAACTTTGCAAGTGAATATTGATCTCTCGATAAAGCCCAAAAAGCCTTATGCCTTATGTTTTCTTATACATTGTTAGCACCTGGCTTTCTTATTAGTTCATAATTAGTACTTCTTCCCCCAGATATTTCTTGCTTTAAAATTCCTTTTGAAATTAAATCTTTAATATCTCTTAGAGCAGTATCTGTCGAGCACTTTACAATTTTAGCCCATTTTGAACTTTTTAATTTTCCATCGAATCCATCAAATAGTTTGTTAAGCATTTTCCTTTGTCTACTATTCAATTCGGTTTCTTTGTGATATTCCCAAAAATTTGCTTTATCAAATACTTTTTCAAGTGTGGATTCAGTAGATTTTAATGAGCAATATAAACAGTTTAGAAACCATTCTAACCATTCTGTAATATCTCCAGAACTATGTTGAACTTTTTGTAAAATAGAATAATAAGTTTTCTTTTCAGCTAAAATTTGGTTAGATAAGCTATAAAACCTAAGAGAACTTTGTTCAGATTTAGCCAATAGTAAGTCGGTTAAAGCTCTTGCTATTCGACCATTTCCATCATCAAATGGATGTATTATTATAAACCAAAAGTGGACTATTGCAGATTTAATAACTAGGTCTATATCTTTCTCTTTTTTTATCCAATTAAGTAATAAGTTCATTTCTTTTTGAACTGTATCATGATGTGGAGCCTCAAAATGTATCATTTCTTTTCCCATTGCTCCAGATACTACTTGCATTTCTCCTTTTCGATAACAACCAATTTCAATTTTATACATTCCACTATATCCAGTGGGGAATAAAGATGCGTGCCAACCAAATAATCTTACATTACTTAGGTCTTTGTCGTAGTTTCTAGTTGCATCTAGCATCATTTCTACCACACCTTCAACATCTCTTCCAGCGTGAACCATTCCAGATGTTTCTATTCCTAGTTTTTGAGCTATAGAAGAGCGAACTTGTTCATAGTTTAAAAACTCTCCTTCGATTTCTGATGATTTTAGAACATCTAAAGTCAGTGTAGACAAGTAAGTTTCTTCTTTTAAAGTAAATCCAATATTATTCATTTGCCCAAAGATTTTTCCTTGAAGATGTCTAACTTTACCTAATATATTTCCGATTTTTTTTTCATTCCAAGTAAAGTTAGGCCATTGTTTATATTCATAGATGTATTTAGGCATATGCGACAAATAATAGATTTATTCATCGCAAATATAAGGTGAATATTTAGCTTAATTACCGCAAAGATGTTTTTTTTGCTTGGTGCTAACGGCTCCGTATATGAAAAGTAGCGTGCAAAAAGACACTAACTTTCCGGGTTAACACAGAGCCGAATTTTTATATTTTGTTTTTAACTTTTCTCATTTTAAAAGCCAAATTAAAAATTTGGCGGACTTTCTAAATATACACAAACCTTTCGTTTTAGCACTAATTAGCAATGTTTTATACACCGTGTTGGGTGTAGTTTTTACTATTCTGTTATTCTCCTTTTCAAATCCATTCGTTCGTGTAAAATTCTCGTGATTTCGATTGGATTAACTTCTGATTTACGATAGAATATTATGTGTCGATTTGCTTTTAGTCCGAAAAGGTCAGATTTAATTCCGTCATAATTTTTTCCAAGTTCTGGATTATTAGCAATGTCTTGACAGATATCCAGAAGCATATCGTAATACCTGTCAGCTTGTTTTTCAGACCAATTCTCGATTGTATATTCCCAAATTCCGTTCAAGTCAGCTACAGCCTTATTGGTCAATTCATATTTAGCCATTCTTTCTTCGTTTGGCTTTTAACTCCTCAAGGTTTTTTTTAGGGTCGAAATCGTGAGCAATTCCACTGTCAATTCCTTCTTGAATAGCATTCTTCAGTGCAATAACTTTACTTTCTTCATTTTCTAATAGTCGAAGTCCAGCTCTGATTACTTCGCTTACGTTTTTGTACCTACCAGCAGAAACCTGAGTTTGTACAAACTGGTCAAAATAATTTCCGAGCGATATTGATGTATTTTTCATTCCTATTTAATTTTACCCAAATATACCAAATTTTGGTAAAATAGTCATTTTTTTTGGTTTGCTAAATGTTCGTAAAGGGACATGGTTTACACAAGTTAAAGATTAAGGTTTACACTAAATTAATTTCTAATCTTGTTGATT
>CANMLX010000042.1 GCA_947498845.1 uncultured Flavobacteriaceae bacterium
CTTGCTTATTTGATTGATTGCTTATAGTACGTTATTCCTAATGATTTTTGAGACTTATTCTAGTCTACAATCTTATTTAAAAAGAAATATAGATTATGATAATTGTAAAAAGAGAGCTTTGAAAAAAAAATCTAAATGAGTTTTAGTTTTCAAAAGTTTTAAGAAATCTAAAGCTAGATAAAATGAACCTTGGTTGTGTGTTACTTATCCTATTTAATTCAGCTTTTAAACTGATTATTCAGGTTTGTATGTACGTATATAATCTATTCTAGCTTCTGATCTTTTTGGATCAGTAACTGATGGGTCGGTCACAAAATTTTCTACTTGTCCAGCTGTTTCTCTCCATGGTTGTGCTGCGGCAGAAATAATTAAATACATATCTTTATTAAGACCAGTTCCACTTGTATAATTTAGGGGATCAATTTCATCTGTAGGAGTTTCTCTTACTAACCCTCCGTCTACATAGTATTTTAATGTCCAAGGGTCTAACCACAGTACACCATATCTATGATAATCATCAGCCCATAATGTCCCCTTTTCATCGGCATACCAGGTTTCTGGTCCATTTGGTTGATAATCTTGAAAAGGTTGTCTTATAAAAGTATGATGACTCAAATGCAATCGTTTAGAAAAATAATTGTTTGATTTGTTTCCATATGCTTCCAGGTTATCTATTTCCTGAGTAGAATCTTCACTTAGCAACCAAACAGCCGTTGCTAAAGATGATTCACTTATTTTAACTCTAGCTTCCATATATAAAGGATATCCTATACTTTTTTTAGAACTAATGCATCCAGTATGTACATTATTCCCGTTAATAGTGGCTTTGTAAACTAGTTCTCCATCTTTAATAGATGAATTTTCCGAAGTGTATATTGTTGAAGTAGTTGCTGTTCCAGATTTTTTTGGGCCTGTCCAGTCATTAAAAAATTTGTCTTGCCAATTATTGTTAAACTCGTCCGAAGTTTTGCCCTGGCTATAGTCAAACTCATTAGAAAACTTTGGTTGCAAAATCCAAGATTTACCTGTACCTGCACTTGGTAAAAAATGATTTGGATTTGAAACTGTTATAGGTTCAGCATCAGTTATTACTTGTTTTTCATCTCCATAAATAGTTTCTCCCTCTTCATTAGAAGCATAGGCTCTAAAATAATAAGTAGTGCCTCCTGTTAAATCATTAACAGTAATTGAAAAGTCATTGGTAGAAATAGAAGCAATGCTCTTATTGTTTGCTATAGTTGGTTTGGTAGTTTCAGCCCAAGAAACACCTCTTTCAAAAATGGCAAATTCATCGGTGCCAATCGTAATATTACCTCCGACTATAACTTGAGAAAATACCAATGTTTTTTCGGGTGTTTTAGTGCTTATTATTGTTGGGGTAGAAGTTTGTGGATTTGAATCAGGTTCAGTTTTTTTGTCGTTATCACTACTACTGCAAGATAAAAATGTTAAAAAAACAAAAATACTTAAGGTTAAAAGTTTAATTTTCATAGGTTTTGTTTAACATTAGTGACTAAGTTAACAAAAATATTATGGCTATGCTAAGAGACTATAAAAAAGGTTGCTTCTTTAAGTAATGTAATCTATAAAATGCAATTTTATAAAAAATTACTGTTTGAAATTCGTTCTATATTCATACATTTTATAAGTGGTTTCCCTAATTTTATTTACCAGTTCCTCATAAGGATTATCGCAAATATCAATTAAACCAACATTATAATTTTCACCATCAAATCTTCCTGTTAGAGGTTCGTCTAAGTATTGAAACCAATGTGCTCCCACAATAAAGGGGTTTCTCAAGGCGCCTTGTATATAATCTTTATACATATTGCCTCTCTCATTTTGATCTTTGGCTTCTTTTACACCTGTATGAAAACTGCCTCTATCCAGAGCGCCAAAATGGAATTCTCCAATCATAATAGGTTTATCAATACCTTTTGGTAATCCTATATGTTCAACACTATATTCATATTTATTAAAGCTCATAATATCCATGTATTTACTGGCTGCTGTTAATACTACATCGTTATTTGCCCAGGCAAAACGACACCCTAAATAATTTTGGTTTGGAGCAATTAAGTTCAATTCTTCTTTTAAAATTCTAAAATAGGTTTCTGCAATTTTTTTGTAGAAAGCAATAATATCATCATAAGCTTTAGCTTTGTTTGGAGAAGAGGTTGATTTTAAAAGCGCTCCCCAACTTTTATAATTACTATGCCATACTTTGTTTAAAGCTTCTATGCTGTTGTATTTTAATTTTAGATCTTTTATAAATTCTTTTTTTGCTGGTTGCGCTTTTGGACTTCTTAGTACGCCAATAGCTAGAGAACCTATTTCTCCCCAAGCTAATTCATTGTCGACAAAATAACCAATGCACCAAGGGTCACCAGCACCTCTTTTTTGATATAGCATAGATTGCTTAACTTGTTTTCTAAAATTAGGATGGAATACATCATGAAATTTACCCCAAAACCCTTTAGAACCTTCTATTTTTGGTGTATTTCTAATCCAAATAGAACCTACATAGGGCGTTTTTTGTTGAGAAATGGTGTGTTTTTCGGATACAAAACCAATGGTGTTTAGTCCCCAACTTTTAAATCTTTTGTGCGCTAAATCACTAAACTTATTTAACCAATTGTTTCCATATGCTTTATACATATTAGATTTGTAAAAATTAAAGTGTGTATAAGTATTGGTTTTACTGTAAAATCCATGAGAAGCTCTTCTTCCCTTACCGTAAAAATTACTGTACGCACCATCTTTAGAAGGCAATACTTCAAAATAATGTTCCCTATTTGTAACTCCAGTAGGTGTGCTGTTAGGTGATACACAATTAACGCCAGCTGTCCAGAACAAGTAGCCTTCGGGGTCTACCATCCACCATTTTCCTTTATACTTTTCTGTTCTAAAAAAACCTGTAGCCTCTAATTTGGGGCCAGCTGTCCAGCCACCATATTTTCCTCTGTTTTTAGGACCGCTATTTTTATCTAGTATTTCAGTATTAGCTTTATATTTTTCTTTTAAATCTGCTAGAGACTGTACTTTGTCTTTCCAATTTTTGTGCTTGTACTGCCCAAATCCATCTACAAAAGGTAAAAAGCCAGAAGTGTCTCTTACTTCTAATTTCTTTACAGCTCTTACATTATCGATTGAGAATTGGTTATTGAAACTTGCATATCTTGAGCAGATTCTAATTTCATTTATAGCATCTACATCTGTTTTAATTTTTCCAGGGATACCTCGCATACCAACAATATCTAATTGTGGTGAAAATACCCAAGGGGTCCAAGCTAAATCTACAGTTATTGTTTTACTTTCTCCTGGATACAAGTCTACATAGTCTGAACAATACCAACGAATTAATCCATCAGGGTCGTTCCCAACAAACATTTCTGCTTGCATATATTTGTCTCCTATATTAGTAACATCAACCTTAACTTGATAATAGCCTTTTAAACCCCAAGACCCATTAGTAGGTTTCTTTATTTTAACTGATGGTTTTGAAGATTCATGCCCCGTATTAATTAATAATTTACCATCAACAAATTTAAAACTAGCATCTTTTATATCTGATATCGAAACCTTGGTACTATCTTCAAAATTAAAAAGAATAAGGGGTTCATTTGTTTGTTTTGTGTTTTCTAATTCTTGAGCGGCATATTTCTTGCCAGAAAAAATTAGTAATATTAAAATGAGATATAATTTATTCATCAATGTTAGTTTTAAGCCAATTCTAACATTAAATTACTGAATTAAAAGGTGTCTTTTTGTGCAATACTTCAAAGTAAAAAAGACTCGTGGCTATGGTTACTTGCCAACAAATGATTACTTTTTCTTTTTCGAATAACACAAAACATCTATCATTTTCTTGTGTGTAACTTAACGTCGTTGTTATTTATGCTTAAAGGTACTATTTTCGATATTTCCAATATTGAGTTATAACTGGAAAAAAACTTAAATCATTGAATAATTGGTATAATTCCAAAATCCATCATTTTACTTTACAGTATATTTATTTAAGAATTGGTATTAAAATTCTGATTCTCGATACAGTTTTTCTTCATTGGTCTCAAATTTAGTCTAAACTATGTACTTTAGTGCATTTCGCTTTAGCTTCTAAAAACTTTAGACACGAATTTACACAGATTTTGATTACGTATTTCACCTAGCAGACTTTCAGTCTGCGAACAAAACCTAAGGACTTACAGTCCATAGGTTTTGTTCATTGCCAAAAAACCACTCGAAATTGACAGAATTTCATTCTAAATGCACAACGGGTTAATCTAAAGAATTCCTATAGGTCAACTCTAGGTAGTTCATTATTATTTAGGAAATTTAGCACGGATTTTATCTAAATACAAATTATGAATACTTCCAATATGCGTATGTGTTTTAGAAGTGTCTGGTACATAAGTACCATCTTGAACTTGTCCACCAATTTTTTGATAGGCTTCTCTAAACGATTGTCCCTCGACAACTAAAGTATTGATATTATCTACAGTGAATAAATATTTGTATTTATCGTCATGTATATCAACATCTTTTACAATAATTTGCTGAATCGAAAAATTAAAAATGTCTAAGATGTCTTTTAACTCTTCAAAAGCAGCAATCATATTTTCTTTTAATAACTGAAAGTCTCTGTGGTAGCCACTTGGTAGATTATTGGTTATTAAAATCATTTCGGTTTGTAAGGCTTGTATTTTATTGCACTTACCTCGTATTAATTCAAATACATCAGGATTTTTTTTATGTGGCATAATGCTACTTCCTGTAGTAAGCTCATCTGGGAAGGATATAAATCCAAAATTCTGACTCATATACAAACATACATCCATTGCAAAACGTGCTAATGTATTCGCCAAACTTCCTAGTGAAGCGGCTATTGTACGCTCGTTTTTGCCGCGTCCCATTTGTGCAGCAACCACATTGTATTTTAGTGTTGAAAAACCTATTTCTTGAGTTGTTAATGCTCTATCTATGGGAAATGAGCTTCCATAACCTGCGGCAGATCCTAATGGGTTTTGGTCTACGGTTTTTAAAGCTGCGTTTAAAAGGTATACATCATCAATCATTAATTCGGCATAGGCCGAAAACCATAAGCCAAATGATGATGGCATAGCGACTTGTAAATGGGTATAGCCTGGTAATAAGTTGTTTTTATAAGTATCTGCTAGATCTAGGAGTGTATCAAAAAGTATTTTTACTTTAGATTGCACTAATTGTAAGTTTTCCTTATAATAGAGATGACAAGCCACTAAAACCTGATCGTTTCTAGAGCGTGCTGTATGGATTTTTTTTCCAACCTCTCCTAAAGATTTTGTTAGTTCAAATTCTATTTTAGAATGTACATCTTCAAACTGTTCATCAATTGTAAATGTCCCTTCTTCAATTTGAGTTGCTAAAGCATCTAAACCGCCTAATAGTTGCTCTAATTCTTCACTAGAGAGAATACCTATACTTTGCAGCATTTTGGCATGTGCTTTGGATGCTATTACATCGTACTTAGCTATATGGATGTCAATTTCTCGGTCGTTACCAACCGTGAATTGTTCTATTTTTTTATCTATTGATATGCCTTTATCCCACAACTTCATATTCTATGTGTTTATTTGTTGATGTGTTAATGTGTTAATGTGTCAATGGATTAATGTGTTAATGTGTTAATGTGTTAATGTGTTAATGTGTTAATGTGTTAATGTTTGATTTGTTTAAACAGTTACACAAATTAGCGAATCCACATTTTCTATACAATTCTTATTTTTCAAATTCTTTATTTGTTAATTTGTTGATGCGTTTAAACGATTCCACAAATGAACAAATCCACATTTTTTGTATAATCCTTTTTTAAATTTCTTTGTTTTGTTGATACGTTTATATGTTAAATTGTTTAAGTGTTGATGCGTTTAAACAAATCCACAAATCCACATTTTTCATACAGTCCTTATTTTTAAAATTCGTTATTTAATTCTTTTATTTCTAAATTAAACGAATACCCAATTCAACGATTCAACCTTTATTATTTAAGTAATTACTCGCCTCAACAATTCAACATATATTTTAATGCCTTCTTCTATTTCGTTTATATAAATAAATTCGTCTGCCGAATGTGATCGCGTGCTATCTCCTGGACCTAATTTTAGGCTTGGGCATGATAATACTGCTTGATCTGATAATGTAGGCGAACCGTAGGTTGTTCTTCCCATGGAGACACCTGCTTTAACTAAATCGTGATCTGTAGGGATAGATGATGAGTTTAATCGCAAACTACGAGGTGTGATACTGGTTACTGGTGCTCCTTTTTGCAAAATTTCTGCAATTTCTGCATTACTATACGCGTCGTTTACACGAACATCTATCACTAAATCTACATGTGCTGGTACAACGTTATGTTGTTTTCCTGCATTAATTTGCGTTACAGTTAGTTTTACATCACCTAATGCTTCAGAACTTTTATCAAACGTTAAATCTTTAAACCACTGTAATGCTTTAATCGTATTATATATTGAATTATTATCGTTTGGATGTGCTGCATGACTTGGTGTGCCTTCTACAACAGCATCAAAAACGACTAAGCCTTTTTCGGCTACTGCCAAGTTCATTAACGTAGGTTCTCCTACTATAGCTACATCTATCTTTGGGATGATAGGAAGCATACTATTTAGTCCGTTTGGGCCACTACTTTCTTCTTCTGCTGAAGCTACCAAGACTAAATTATACTTTAAGCTTTCGTGATTATAATAATGGGTAAATGTAGCGATTAAAGATACAAGACAACCTCCTGCATCATTACTTCCTAAGCCATATAATTTACCATCTTCAACAGCAGGCTTAAGCGGATTTCTTGTGTACGCAGAGTTTGGTTTTACGGTGTCGTGATGAGAATTTAATAGTAATGTTGGTTTACTTTCATCAAAATACTTGTTTACTGCCCAAACATTATTTTTAGTACGTTTAAAAGCGATAGTGTTACTCTTAAACCAATCCTCAATATGAGATGCTGTTTTATCTTCTTCCGAAGAAAACGATTGGGTTTCAATGAGGGTTTTTAAAAGCTCAATGGCTTCACTGGTTAATTTCTCAAGTCCCATTTACAAGGTGATTTTGGTGAAATTATTATTTTCTTTCGTTAACATTGATAGGTTTCCCATGTTAATATTCTTAACACCATTATTTAAGGCATCAAAACAATTTTCGAGCTTTGGTAACATGCCATCTGCAATAATACCTTTTTTTAATAAATCTTTATAGATATTAGAGTCGATATGTTTTACAACTGAGTTTTTATCGTTAATGTCCTCTAAAACGCCATTTAATTCAAAACAATAATAAATGGAGGTGTCGTATAATTTACTCATCCCCACAGCAACTTGCGATGTGATAGTATCTGCATTGGTATTAAGTAATTGCCCATTACCATCGTGGGTAATGGCACAAAAAACAGGCGTAAAATGGGCTTGAATTAATTTGTCAATAGCCTCATGAGCCACTTGTTTTACATCACCTACAAATCCAAAATCTACTTCTTTCACAGGTCTTTTATCTGATGTGATACTATTTACATCTGCCCCTGTTAAGCCTATAGCGTTGGTGTTTAAGCCTTGTAATTTTGCAACCACATTTTTGTTAACCAACCCGCCATAAACCATGGTGATGACTTCCAGTGTATCGGCATCTGTAATACGTCTGCCGTTTATCATTTTAGAGATGATACCTAGTTTTGAAGCTATATGTGTGGCACGTTTTCCGCCGCCATGGACTAGAATTTTTTTGCCTTCTAAATTAGAAAACAACTTAAGGAATGTATCTAAAGATGTTTCATCTTCTATAATATTTCCTCCAATTTTTACTATGGATAGTTTTTCCATTGGCCTCTCCCTCCGCCCTCTCCTAAGGAGAGGGAACTTGAATGGGGTTATGTTTTAATGTTCTACTTATCCGAATTTGTTTTCGGTTTTTTTCTTGATGTGATTCTGAAACAAGTTCAGAATGACGAAAATTTTACAAATTTTCTAATATTTTCTTCAATACCAATTGCGCAGCAAATGTTCTATTATTAGCTTGCTCAATTACGATGGAACTATCACTATCTAATACAGCATCTTCAACAACTACATTACGTCTTACTGGCAAACAGTGCATAAATTTAGCATTTTCCAGCTTGTCTTTAGTGATCATCCAGTTAGGATCTGTATTCTTAACCTTACCATAATCTTCGTACGAACTCCAGTTTTTGGTGTATACAAAATCGGCATCCTTAAACGCTTTTTCCTGATTGTGATAAATGGGCGTGTCTCCCGTAATTTCAGGATTTAAATTATAACCTTCAGGATTCGCTATTACAAACTCTACATCCATTTTTTGCATGGCTTGTACAAAGCTATTAGCTACGGCATGTGGTAATGCTCTAACGTGCGGCGCCCAGCTTAATACTACTTTTAGTTTTGCTGTTTTTGCATGTTCTGAAATGGTTAACGCATCGGTTAAACCTTGTAAGGGATGTCCCGTGGCACTTTCCATATTTACAATGGGTACCGAAGCATATTTTTTAAAGGCATTCATCACCTGCTCGCTTTCGTCTTTAGCTTTATCCTTTAATGTTGGAAACGCTCTAACTGCAATAATATCGCAATACTGAGATACTACTGCTGCTGCTTCTTTTATATGCTCGGCGGTGTTACCATTCATAATAGTGCCATCTTCAAATTCTAATCCCCAGGCATCTCCAGATACATTCATTACAATTGGGGTCATTCCTAAATTTAAAGCTGCTTTTTGCGTGCTTAAACGGGTACGTAAGCTTGAATTAAAGAATAGTAAACCAATGGTTTTATCTTTTCCTAATGCGCTATCTTTTAATGGATTACTTTTTAATGCTTTTGCATCTGCAATCCAAGTGTTAATATCGTCTATATCATGAATAGAGGTGTAATGTTTCATTTTATTTTTAAATTAAAGGTTAAAAACCCTGTAATCTTATCACGGTTACTTTTTAATAGTAGTGTCATTTCGACAGAACGAGGGATGAGAGATGAGAAATCTAAAAAAGAGATTCCTCTTCGTGCCTCATCGGAATGACAAGTTGTTTTTATTATATGTTCAATACCATTTGTTGATGGATAATTCCTGTTTTTTTTGATGGGTACTTTTCTCCAACCTCCTTAAAATTGAACTTTTCGTAAAATGCAAGTGCTGTTTCTCTTGCACTTAATTCAATTTTATTTAGTTTTTTCGCTTTGCAATGATTAATTAGTTCTTCTAATAATTTAGCGCCTACACCTTGTTTTTGAAAGCTGGTTTTTATTGCCATTTGAGATATGATGCCTGTATTATTTTCAATGTTTAAACGTCCTGTGCCTATAACAACATCATTGACTAAACATACTAAATGAATGCCATCGGCTTCAAAAGCATCATTGATTAAATCTGAACTATTTGGCATATAATTAAAGAACAGTTGTTTTCTAATGGCTACTGCTGCTTTGTATAATGGGCTTTCTATTTCGATGTGTTTTAGTTTCAATGGCTTCTTTTAATTAAATCACTTAATGGTATGATTTTATACTCTTCCTTATCTCCCTTTTTGGAGAGATAACAATCATTGTAAAACTTAGAGAATTCATTTTTTATATGACCTAAAGTATTTCCCATACTTATAGGACTAGATATAGTATTAAATTCTTTTAATTTTATTTTTCCAATTAAGCATAACTCATCAATATTTTTAAATACTGTTTCCCAAATATTATAGCCTTTAATTTCTATAGGGTTTTCATGATTTTCAAATATTGTTCTCCTTTTCAGTTGCATTACATGAGAATTAATAAAATCACCTATTGTAAGCTTTCTCTCTGATATAAAATCAATAAATACAATTGATAGGTTTATATCGCCTCTATACTCCTTATATATGTCTTCAATAAAAAGCCCTCCAAATGTTTTTTCAGAGACTTCAAAACTATAAGCATTTCCAATTTCTAAATCCATATATTTAAATTGAGAATTACCTACTTTATTTTAGTAAACGCCACCTTATCCTCAAAAGCATTAATTAAAAAATCATCCTTTAACCCATTTACAATCCAGGTTTCTATGTTAGCGGCTTTAGCTACCGATGCTGCTTCTATTTTAGAGGCCATACCACCACTGCCGTGTGTTGATTTTGAGCTTACTACCTGCGTTCTTAAATCATCTAAACTTTCAACAACCTCTATGGTTTTTGGTGAACCATTTTCCATAGATGCTTTGGTATAGATGCCATTGGTATTGGTTGCAATCACACATAATTCTACATTTAAAAGTGATGCTGTTAATGCTGCTAACTTATCGTTATCTCCAAATTTAATCTCATCGGTTGCCACCGTGTCGTTTTCATTAATTATAGGAATATAGTTATTATTAACTAACACATTAATGGTATTCACAATATTGGTTTTACTTTCCTGTTTTTCAAAATCGGAATAGGATAACAAACATTGCGAACTTAATAGCCCATATTCTCTAAAAATTTCCTGATAAATACGAATTAAATGAGGTTGCCCTATTGATGCTAATGCTTGTTTTACAAAAACGTCTTTCTGCTTACTTTCTAACTTTACAAACTGTTTTGCCACGGCAATGGCTCCAGAACTTACAATAATAAATTCGCAAGTGTCCTGAAGTTTTGCTATTTGACTAGCAATGTCTTCAATTTTACCTCTTGAAATATTATCGGTCTCTTTTGTTAATACGTTAGAGCCTATTTTTAATAATATGCGTTTCTTTTTTTTCATCTTTAGTAATAGTGTCTTCGACTCCGCTCAGACACCCACTCTTTGGCTTTTCTGGTCACTGAGCGGAGTCGAAGTGACATAAAGCCTAATTACCGTATTTGACCATTACCGTGAACATACCACTTGTTTGTCACTAAATGTTGTAAGCCTATTGGACCACGTTGATGTAATTTATCTGTTCCTATAGCTAACTCGCCACCTAATCCAAACTCAAATCCATCTGTAAAACGTGTAGAAGCATTATGGTATACAGCAGCACAATCTACGGTAGCCATAAAATTTTCGGCAGCACCATGAGCATCGGTTACAATGGTAGCCGAATGTCCTCCACTATATGTATTAATCATTTCTATAGCGGTTTGCGTGTTAGCGGTACTCCCTAATACGATTTTATAATCTAAAAATTCTTCATACCAAACAGCATCATTTTCTATTGGGTTTACCTCACTATAATCACTAAACGTGTTATCCCCTAAAAGTTCTACTTTGTGTTCTGCTAAGCGTGCTAAGAGGTCTTTTATAAATTGTGTTCTATTAGGTAAATCGTTATCTATAATTACCTTGTCTACTGCATTACATGCCGAGATTTTAGCTGTTTTGGCATTTACAATAATGTCTAGCGCCATGGTAACATTGGCATGTTTATGTACATACACAAAATTATTGCCACGACCACTAACAATTACTGGGCATTTGGCATTTTGCTTTACAAACTCAATTAAGCGTTCTCCACCACGTGGTACAATTAAATCTATATTTTGAGTCGGGTTTTCTAAAAACGCCTGTGTTTCTGTACGGTTATAGTTTAAGTACTCAACCCATTCTGTACTCACATTATTGGCTTGTAATGCTTTGTGCCAAAGGGCTACAATAGCTAAATTGGAATTTATAGATTCTTTTCCTCCTTTTAGTAAAATTTTATTTCCTGATTTAAAGGCAATACCTCCAGCTTCTATAGTCACATCCGGACGCGATTCGTAAATAATCATTACCGTTCCAAACGAAGCTGTGCGATTGTACACTTGCATGCCATTATCATGCGTAAAGCGAAAGCGTTCTACACCTACAGGGTCGTCTAATTCTGCTAATTGACGTAACGATTCTATCATACCGTCTATTTTAGCATCGTTTACCTTTAAACGATCTCCCATAGCCAAGTCACTACCATCATAACTATCCATGTCTATTTTATTGGCATCCAGAATAGTTTGCGCATACTCTCTAACCAATTGTTGCATGGTATTTAGTACGGCGTTACGTTTATCTATGCTTAGTATTTTGTTCATAATTTTTGTTCAAAGTTGAAAGTTCAAAAGTTGAAAGTTTTCAGTTTGTAGTCTAACATTAAATTTAAACCGTTTCTTCTATGTCCACCAAAGCCTTTTTCAAAGCATCAAAAAATTGATCAATATGTGCTTTTTGAATGGTTAATGGCGGTAAAATTCGTAATAGTTTTTTGTTTTTTGCACCACCTGTAAACACATGGTGATTATAGATCAAATCTTTGCGTAATTGTCCTACTTCAAAATCGAATTCCAGTCCAATCATTAAGCCTCTTCCTTTTATATTTTTTATCTGCGGAATCGTTTTAGCCTTAGCGATCATGTAAGCAGACATAGTGTTTGTATTCTCAATGAGTTTTTCTTCTTCAATGGTGTTTAACACTGCTAAACCAGCAGCACAAGCCAAATGGTTACCTCCAAATGTTGTTCCCAGCATGCCATGTTTAGATGCAATGCTTGGATGAATTAAAACACCTCCAATAGGAAAGCCGTTTCCCATGCCTTTTGCTAAAGAGATAATGTCTGGCGTTACGTTATAATGCTGAAACGCAAAAAACTTTCCAGAACGCCCATAACCACATTGTATTTCGTCTGCGATAAACATAGTGTTATTGGCTTTACATAGTTTATCTATTTGCTCAAAAAATTCCGTAGATCCTTGATCTAATCCACCAACGCCCTGAATAAACTCTACAATAACAGCACAAACATCGCCTTTTTCCAACTCTGTTTTTACGCCTTCAACATCATTTAATGGTAAAATAGTTACTTCTTGTTGTGCATTAATTGGTGCTATAATGTTTTTGTTATCGGTAGCTGCTACAGCTGCCGAAGTACGTCCATGAAACCCATTGTTAAAAGCCACAACACGTTTTTTTCCTGTTTTAAAAGAGGCTAGTTTTAAAGCGTTTTCGTTGGCTTCGGCTCCAGAACTGCATAAAAACAATTCATAATCTTTACATCCTGAAATAGCTTCCAGTTTGTCTGCTAGTTGTTTTTGTAACGGGTTTTGAACCGCATTAGAGTAAAATCCTAAAGTTTCAACTTGGTTTGTAACTGCTTTAACATAATTAGGGTGCGCATGTCCAATAGACATTACCGCATGCCCGCCATAAAGATCTAAATATTCGATACCCTTGTCGTCATAAACATGAATACCTTTTCCCGAAACAGGGGTTACATTATATAATGGATAAACGTCAAATAATGGCATTTTTTCTTAGTTTTTGGTTATTGGTTTTTAGTTGATGGTTACTAGTTTTTAGTTATTGGTTGTTAGTTTTGCTTACTGCTTACTAGCAACTAAATCAACTCTTTTTTAATTGATTAATTTTTTCAAAGGAAGCGTTAATTCCTTTAATTAACGATGAACTTAACCCTTGGTGTTCCATTTCATTTAAACCTTCGATAGTACAGCCACTAGGTGTGGTTACACGGTCTATTTCTGCTTCTGGATGGCGACCAGATTCTTTTAATAAACTAGCTGCGCCATAGCATGTTTGTAATGCTAACTGATGCGCTTCTTCGGCTTCAAAACCTAACTGAATAGCGCCTTGCGTAGTCGCACGTACCAAACGCATCCAAAAGGCAATACCACTTGCGCAAATAACAGTTGCTGCCTGTATTTGTTCTTCTGGAATGACCATAGTAGTTCCTAATTGATTAAAAATATCTTTAGCCAATTCTATTTTACTGTCTCCCTTTTCGTTGGAGGCTATACACGTCATAGATTTACCAATGGAAATCGCTGTGTTGGGCATTACGCGAACAATATGTTTATCCCGACCTATAATGCTTTCTATTTTAGAAATTTCAAAACCAGCAGCAACAGACATTATCACATGGTTTTCTGTAATGTTTGAAGCCACACGTTCTAACACCTTTTCTATATGGCGGGGTTGTAGTGCAAAAATCACAACGTCCGACGATTCTACGGCTAACTCATTATTACTGGTTACCGCAACATTATCTTCAGCTTCAAAAACTTTTACTGCAGCCGTATTTTTATCACTTAAATACAACGAAGTAAACGACTTGTTTTTAATAAGTCCTTTTGCGATCGAACTTCCTAAATTTCCTGTTCCAATAATGGCTATTTTCATTTTAATAGTTTTTTTCATTTTTTTTGGCGTTACCCTTAGTGGTCACGCTTTATTGTTGCTTTAAATCCTCCCCTAGCCCCTCCAAAGGAGGGGGACACTCGCGTCCTTTATAATTCCCCTCCTTCGGAGGGGCTAGGGGAGGACTAGGATTAAAAATATGTGCCTTTTAATCCTAATCCAGCTGTTTCTTCTAATCCAAACATTAGGTTCATATTTTGAATGGCTTGCCCAGAAGCGCCTTTTAATAAATTATCAATAATACTTGTAATTAATAATTTGTTATTGTGTTTATGTAAATGGATTAAACATTTGTTGGTGTTTACCACTTGTTTTAAATGCAAGTTTTCTTCGGAAACAAAGGTGAACTTTGCATTTGTATAATACGATTTATATAAACTAATGGCATCTTCTACAGAACCACTAAAATCGGTATAAATCGTTGCAAAAATACCTCTTGAGAAATTCCCTCTGTTTGGCATAAATAAGAGATCGGAAGAGAAATCGTCCTGCAACTGTTTTATAGACTGGTTTATTTCTCCTAAATGTTGATGTGTAAATGGTTTGTAGTAGGAAAAATTATTATCGCGCCAAGTGTAATGTGTTGTTGCAGATAATGATGTGCCTGCTCCTGTTGCTCCTGTTACTGCATTAACATGAATATCATAATCTAATAATCCTGAATCTGCTAGTGGTAATAACCCTAACTGAATGGCTGTGGCAAAACAACCTGGATTAGCAATGTAATTAGCATTAGCGATAGCTTCTTTTTGTAATTCAGGCAAGCCATAGACAAAAGTTTTTCCATCAAAAATTTTGTTGGTTTTTAGTCTAAAATCATTACCTAAGTCGATAATTTTTGTATTTTCAGAAAACAGATTAGCTTGTAAAAACTTTACCGAATTACCATGACCTAAACATAAAAATAATACATCAATATTTGGGTTCACAGTGTCCGTGAATTTTAAATCTAGACTCCCTACTAAATCCTGATGTACTTTACTAATTTTATTTCCTGCATTGCTGGTGCTAAATACAAAATCAATTTCAGTATTAGGGTGGTGTATAAGCAATCTTAATAATTCACCTGCTGTATAGCCAGCACCTCCTATAATCCCTACTTTTATTTTTTCCATTTTTCCTTCTTTACTTTGTTATGTCGAACGAGGTACGACTGAGATATCATCATTTTATTTTGATGATGAGATGTCTCTCCCGAAACTTCGGGATCGAAATGATAAAATTGATTTTTTACTCTATAATCTCTTAAGAATTAACCTGCTTATATATTTTATTTTGATTTCCTATAATTTTAATAAAGCCTTTGGCATCATTAGCAGTCCAAGCTTTATTCTCTTCACCATAACTTCCAAATTTGGCACTCATTAAATCATGTTCAGAAGTAATACCATCTAAAGAGAAATGATAAGGTTTTAATGTTACTGTTACATCTCCTGTTACTACTTTTTGGCTACTTTCTAAAAAGGCTTCTATGTTTCGCATTACCGGATCTAAATATTGACCTTCATGCAAATGCATACCATAAAAGCTAGACAAGTACTCTTTATGTTGTAATTGCCACTTTGTTAGTGTATGTTTTTCTAACAAGTGATGTGCCTTTATGGTTATTAAGGCTGCTGCAGCTTCAAAACCAACACGTCCTTTAATCCCCACTATAGTGTCGCCTACATGAACATCTCTACCTATAGCGTAGGCCGATGCGATATCATTTAGTTTTTCAATATTCACCTCAGGATCGTCTTCTTTACCATTTAGGGCAACAAACTCTCCTTTTTTAAATGTTAATATTACTTTTTCTTCGCCTTCATTTACTAATTGCGAAGGATAGGCTTCACCAGGTAATGGTTTATTAGAGGTTAAAGTTTCTGAACCTCCAACACTTGTTCCCCAAAGGCCTTTGTTTACAGAGTACTTTGCTTTTTCCCAAGACATATCAATCCCATTTTCTTTTAGGTAATCAATCTCTTGTTGTCGTGTTAGTTTTTCGTCTCTAATAGGTGTGATAATTTTAATTTCAGGCGCTAAGGTTTGAAAGATCATATCAAAACGCACCTGATCGTTACCTGCACCTGTACTGCCGTGTGCGATATATTCGGCTTTTATATTTTTAGCATATTCTATAATCTCTATAGCTTGTATAATACGTTCTGCACTTACCGATAATGGGTAGCTGTTATTTTTTAATACATTACCAAATATTAAATATTTTACCACTTTTTCGTAAAATGTCGCGACAGCATCTATATTCTTATAGGTAGACACCCCCATTTTATAGGCATTACTTTCTATCTGCTTGATTTCTTCTCTGGTAAAGCCTCCGGTATTTACACTTACTGCATGTACGTCGTATGTTTTAGATAAACTAACTGCACAATACGATGTATCTAATCCGCCACTATATGCTATTACTAATTTTTTCATTTTATTTTCAATTTCAGGTGATATAGACGCTTTTAAATTCTAACGTTTATATATTATTTGTTTTGTTAAGAATTTTATTAAACTGTTTAATTTTTGATTCAAAATAAGGGTTTACATAATATTTATATTTCAACTCATCTCTTAGTTTACCTATCTTCTCTAAGGTTTCTATTAAAATAGGTGAAAGGTCTTTTAAGGTGATATATTTCATGCCTAATAATTCGTTATTATTATGAACTGTAGGTTCTTGCGCTATTGAAATCAAAAAATCTTTTGTAAATCGTTTCGTTAAAAAATCCATTAAGAGCAATCCCAGATTATGATTTCTATAGTGCTTATGTACCCATAACGATGATCTTTCGTAAACCGAATGTTTCTCAATAACATGTCTGTGAGCAAATATATGTCCGTAAATGTCACCATCTTTCATCAAAAGATAACACCCATTTTTTAGGCGGTCTTGTAACATCCCAACACTGGCATGATACATCGCTGGAAGCTTTTTTGTTCTTTCTGAAATAACTTGAAGCTGCGTTTTAGAAATTTGATGAGCAAAAACAATTTCTAGTCCTTTGTCTTTACAAAAGGCAGTTGCTTCCTCTAAAGCTATATTTATATCTTTTTTCAATGTTGTTTCCATGTTTAATTTATGCTTTTTACAAAACATATTTTCACTTCTAGACATAACTCAAAACTAAAATCCTGAGTTTATGATTTTTTATGTTAGATTATTTTACTAACATAGTTTAATATTCCAAAAAATAACGAAAAATGAAAGTGAATTACTTTCTTAAACTGAATAACCCCTCAAGGGGCGGCGAGTTTGAGGAAAACGCACAACAACTGTCTCAGTATTTGCTACTGAAACAAAAGAGATAAAAGATATGTTGTTTTCTGTTTTCACTGAATAACCATCTTATATTAACTCTAAATCGTCGGCGTGAGCCCCTTTCGTTAATATTGACGGCAAAATTACAACTTATTATGGATTACGCAATAGTTAAACAGGAAAAATAAAGGAAGTTTTATATTATAACTTGCTTATATGGATGGAATTGAAAATTTCGCAAAACTAAAAATAGCTCTTTAAGAGCTATTTTTAATGTATTTGTCAATGAGATTTGTATAATCCTTTATTGAGAAAAATCAAGATTTTTAGGTTTAGTATTAACTATGTTTTTGCTAGTTAATTCGGTATTTAAGCGATCTACAACCTCAAATTTAATAGTATCAAACCAAACTTTACCCGTGCCTCCCAATAGTATTCCAAAATTTAATGAGCCACTTTCGTTAGGTACATCTAGTACTATTTCGTATTTCGTCCAATCTGTACTGTTCTTTATTGGTCTGTTTTGCATATTATCAAAACTTAGTATCTTTTTTTGTTTGGAATCTACTCTAAGCCACATACCAGCCCAATTGGATACATTTTCAGATTTTATAAAAGCTGTCATTTTTATTCTTTTTCCCAAATACTCCATGGCACTACTAGTTTGCATTAAAGTGCCAAAGCCTTTTATTTCTTTATTTGTCGATTCAATAAAAGCACTACTGGCACCAGATTTGTATATGGTTTTATCTAGTCCAATAGTATAACTACCTGGTTCACTTCCCGCTAAAAACCAACCTTTTATTTTTTGAGCTTCAGCTTGGTTTGTTTTGAGGAATATTCCAATAACTACTAAAGCTAAGATGAATGACATTACTGATAATTTTTTCATTGTATTCGTTTTTAAATTAAATAATTCCTTTAGATAACTAAATAATTGCTCGAGCCAATTTTTAGTTGAATCCTGCCTTTCTATATTTATATAAGAAAGGTTGTTTGTAGATAAATTATTGGAATCGTAATCTAAATAGGAAAAAATCGTTCTTATAGTATGGCCTCTAGGGGTCACTTTTGCCGATTCAATTCTTTGAATTGTACGTAAGCTTAAATTGCAACTTTCTGCAAGTTCAATTTGAGTTAACCCTTTGGATTTTCTTAACTCTAAAATTGTTTTTCCTAATTCAGGTTGATTCATAATTTATCAGATTCAGTACAAGGATATATCTAACTTAAATAACGGACAAAAAATCAATATGTCTTTTCGACGTCATTTATGCGTCATAATACTATAAACGCTGTTTTTATTTCTTTTATTTCTAAATAAAAAGTTTATTGTACATTATACCATTTCTGATGTGAAATGACTCAATATACAAGCTCTTTTTCGCCTGTATTTCAAAATAAAAAGAAATAAGAGCTTAGCAGATTCTTAAATTTTCTTTTTCATCTATAAAAAATAGCCTCTTTTTGAATGTGTAATTTAACATTAGAACTGGTATTATATATTTTGAATTAACGTTGTTAACATTAAATCATTTTTCTTTACTGTGAATTAGTTTGATAACTAATATTATTAATTTTATGCCTAGTAAAAGCAATACCCCTAAAAAAATAAAAACACCCTGGCCAACAAAAGCTGCTATGCGACAGGTTTATGCTATGCAGCTTTGGGGAAATAATAATACAGCATTTTACTCAGGAATAGGATCACATAACCCTAAGATTGTAAATCCTTATATAGAGGTTTTAACCTCGTTTTTAAGTTCTTTTGAAGATCCACTTACTGTATGTGATTTAGGTTGTGGCGATTTTAATGTTGGAAGAAAATTAGTGAAACATACTAAGCACTATATTGCAGTAGATATTGTTCCAGAGCTTATAGGGTATAATAAACAGAACTTTCAAGAGAATAATTTAGAATTTTATTGCTTAGATATTGCGAAAGACGATTTACCCAAAGGTGATTGTGTTATTTTAAGGCAAGTATTGCAGCATTTGTCGAATGCTGAGGTAAAAAACATTGTAGCAAAATTAACTTGCTTTAAATATGTTATTCTAACAGAACATTTACCTGTAGGCGAGTTTGTGCCAAATAAAGATATTATTTCTGGTCAAGGTATACGGCTTAAAAAACAAAGCGGATTAAAATTAACTGCACCTCCATTTAATTTTAATGTGGAAGAAGAAAAGCAAATATTATCTGTTGCCTTAGATGGCTTTAAAGGTATAATTGTTACTACGCTATATAGAGTTTTTTGATAACGAAGGGGCAAGTTTTTTATAATAATACCAATCCCCAAATGAATTTACTGAGTTAAACCCAGATTATGCATTAAAAAATCTATTACATCAACGATCTACCGCAAATACTACCGTAAACTGTATTTTTTAATTTAACTCCCGCATGTGCGGGACTATGCTAAAATTAAGATAACACTAGTATTTATTGTATCTCGCTGCCTCATGACGAAGTTTCAATGCATGATATGGGTTAAAAAGTGTCTTTTGAAATTCTATCTTCAACATAAAAAAGAACCGTAACTACGGCTCAATGTCATTAAGTTAAGAAGTTTTCATTATTAAACTAAATGAGTTTATTTCTATAAAAACGTGTAATTTAATTACATTTCGACTGCGCTCAATGTGACAAATTGAGCTTAACTTAATGGCATTGAACTACGGCTATGCTTATTTTTTCTGTCTCGTATAATTCCAAAATCAGCATTTTTCTTTACAGTATATTCATTTAAGAATTGGTATAAAAAAACCTAAGAACCAGAGTTCTTAGGTTTTGTTTATGTTATACCAAATAATCCATATAGTTACACCAAAATACGTGTTCATTTTTCCTCTTTCTTTATTGTGGGAATGCTTACATAGCTATGGCTATGCAAACATTCCACAGCTTCAAAAGAGAAAAAAGCAACTGTGTATTTTTAGCATAACTTTATAGTTTATTTGGTATTATTTAGGATTACTATTATTTTATAGTAATTTTAATACTGTCTTTATCTAAGCCTTCAGCATTTGCAACGATCTCTACGGTACCAGCTTTATCTTTTGCTTGTATGATTAATAGAATTTTTCCATTATGAGTAGTGCCTTTGTTTGATTGGAATTTTTCAACACTATTCTGCCAGCCGCTATCTACACCAAGTAATTTAGCTTCACCATTAATAATAAACGTAATTTCCTTATTGCCTGTTTTAACAGGATTTCCTTTATCATCAAATAATTCTGCTACTATATGAACAACATCCTCATTATTGGATTTAATAGAAGTAGTATCTGCTGTTAATGCAATTTTTGAAGCTTTTCTGGCAGTTACAACTTTAGATTCTATTACTTTTCCATCTTTATAACCTTTAGCTACCAATGTCCCTTCTTGGTATGGTGTTACCCATTTAAGAATATGGTCTGCGGCTTTAGATAATTCTCGTTTTCCTAATGATTTTCCATTTAAGAATAACTCTACAGTATCGCAATTAGAATAAACTTCTGTTACAACTGTATCTCCTTTGTTATAATTCCAATGTTCATTTACATTTTGCCAGCTCCATAGGTAGTATTTCCAGCCATCTTTTCGTTTTTCTACTAACGTGTTATTCTCCATCTTGTATAGAGATTTTTCAATGGTTTGTGTTGCTATATGTAGCATTGGCGCTTCTGTCCATAAAGATTTCATCATATAATACGAACCTTTAGGGAAACTAGCCGTGTTTATCATTCCAGAAGGTTGCACTCTGGTTGGCCAATTGTTTCTTATTTCTCCCATGTAGTCTGCACCAGTCCATAAAAATGTTCCAGAAATAAATGGACGTTCCATTATTGCTTTCCATTCATGATATTGTGCCACATTTTCTGTGCCCATAATTGGTTTGTCTGGATAGTTTTTATGACCATAATCATAAAGCACCCTTCTATAGCTATAACCAACAATATCTAAAGCATCTGCATAGCCAGATAAGTGACTTGATGATGGTAAAATACAATTTGCTATTACGGGTCTTGTGGTATCAAGTTCTTTAGTCCATTTAGATAGTTTTTGTGCTGTTTTACCTATATCATATTTTCCTCTTGGAAGTGTTTCCATTAATTCCTTGATTTTTTCTACAGAATGTGGCGGCTCAGACCAAAAATAGTTGCCTTGCCAGCTCATATTGTCAAAAAATCCCGTAGTAGCAGCATTTCTTGGATAAGTCCACTCTATTTCATTACCAATACTCCATTGGAAAATTGAAGGGTGATTACGGTGACTTAACATCGTATTTGTTAAGTCTTTGTGAGCCCACTTTTGGAAATGTTCAACATAGCCTCTTGTAATATAATCTGTACTTTTTTCTTCCCACTTGTTATATCGCTTATCTTTAGGGTTATCCCATTCATCAAAAAATTCGTCTTGAACAAGTATCCCCATTTCATCACAAACTTCTAATAGTACTTTTGATGCTGGATTGTGTGATACGCGAATGGCATTACAACCGCCGTCTTTTAATACTTGTAGTCTTCTTTCCCAAACACCTTTAGGAATGGCAGCACCTACCAAGCCAACATCATGATGTAAACAGACCCCTTTTATCTTCATGTTTTCTCCATTTAAAAAGAACCCTTGATTGGTGTCAAATTTTATGTTTCTAACGCCAAAGCGTGTTTTGTAGGTGTCTAAAATTTCATTTGCTTTTTTTATTGTTGTTACAGCAGTGTATAAATAAGGACTGTCAACGCCCCATAATTTTGGCGTTTCAATAATGGCTTCTAGCGAAATGTCTTTTTTACTTTCTTTAGTAACTTCTATATTTTGAGAGACTATGGCAACTTCATTTTTATTAGCATCTAAAAATCTAGTGGTAATTTCTGCTTTTTCATCTTGAGCAAATGCGTTCTCAACAGTAACCTTAATTTTAACTTTAGCTTTTTCTTTTGAAACTTCTGGAGTTGTAACAAATGTACCCCACACAGGAACATGTAATTTTTTGTTGGTAATAAGTGATACTTCTCTGTAAATTCCTGCGCCTGAGTACCAACGACTATCGGCATATCTGGAATGGTCTATTTGTACGCCTAAAACATTATTTTTTCCGTCTTTGTTTAAGTGCTTAGAAATTTCAAAGTAAAAAGGTGAATAGCCATAGGGATGAAATCCTAATTCATGTCCGTTAATAAATATTGTTGCGTTATTATAAACACCATCAAAAAGCACATATACTAATTCGTCTTCGTTAATAGCTTTATCAAATGTTTTGGTGTAATAACCATATCCTTCACTTCTTATCCAGCCAGTAGCCATAGCATCTAACCCCAGAGATTTATCAAACTCGCCTTCTATAACCCAATCATGAGGGATATTTACTTTTTTATATAGGCTGTCTGCTATTTTACTTAATTCTGTTTCTTTTTCACTTAAGTAGAAATTCCAATTTAAATTAAAATCCTTTTCTTGTTTTGGAGTTAGGTCTTTTAAAGACGCTTCTTTTTTACAAGATAAAAACAAGAAAGATATTAATACGACTAGTATGTGCTTTTTATTCATTTTAAGTTTTTTTGCATAAACAAATATGGTTATTTTGAGTTAAATAACTGTGCGAACTACATTGATTTGTTCTAAACATTTTAAAAATAGTACACTACAATAACTAAATAACACCATGATAAGTTAATAATGAGAGTATGGGATTAACTAGTTGTAAATTAGACTCCTAAAATATTTTTTAAGTAGTCTTTATCTATGTTTCCTCCTGCAAAATCATCAAAACTACGTTCTGCGGCTTCAATAATATGCTTTTGTATAAATGGCGCGCCTTCTCTGGCGCCTTGTTCAGAAGATTTTATACAACATTCCCATTCCATAACTGCCCAAACGTCTATTTCGTATTTAGTTAGTTTGGAGAAAATGCCTTTAAAATCTACTTGTCCATCACCTAAACTTCTAAAACGTCCTGCGCGGTCTTTCCAATCGGCATAACCGCCATAAACACCTTGTCTTCCAGTTGGGTTAAATTCGGCATCTTTTACATGAAAAGCTCTAATACGTTCATGGTAAATATCTATAAATGATAAGTAGTCTAGTTGCTGAAGCACAAAATGACTAGGGTCATACAATAAATTAGCACGGGAGTGATTTCCTGTAGCTTCTAAAAAACGCTCATACGAAATACCATCATGTAAGTCTTCACCTGGATGAATTTCATAGCATACATCAACACCATGTTTATCAAAATGATTTAATATAGGAAGCCAACGTTTAGCAAGCTCTTTAAAGCCCATTTCTACAAGTCCGTTAGGGCGTTGAGGCCATGGGTACACAGTGTGCCACATTAATGCTCCAGAGAACGATGCGTGAGATTTTAAGCCTAATCTACCACTTGCTGTACCGCATTTTTTTACAAAATCGATGGCCCATTCTGTTCTTGCTTTAGGGTTGCCTCTTACATGTTCTGGTGCAAAACCATCAAACATGGCGTCGTAAGCTGGATTTACAGCCACCAATTGCCCTTGTAGATGCGTAGACAATTCTGTGATTTCTAATCCGTACGAGTTTACCTTTCCTTTTAATTCGTCACAATAGGTCTGACTATCAGCTGCCTTTTCAATGTCTATTAAACTAGATTCCCAAGTTGGAATTTGTATGCCTTTATATCCTAAATCTGAAGCCCACTTACACATGCCATCTAACGAATTAAATGGGGCTTCGCTACCTGCAAATTGTGCTAAAAACACAGCCGGTCCTTTTATTGTTTTCATAGTCTATTATTAGTTGTTGTTTTGGCGTTACCTCAAGGGTCGGGCTTTCACTACTCGCTCTCTACGAGGAGCTCAAACAGGCGTTCAATCCCTAACGCAGTATCCGCCTACTATAGTTTTTTATTTGTTAGTTTATTTTTATCCAGGCAGCATTATTTTTGTCGCTTTCAACCGAAGCATAAATAAACTTCATGCCGCGAACACCATCTTTAACTGTTGGGTAATCTGGATGTTCTATTGTTTTTCCATCTAAAACAGCCATTAGGTGTGTAGCAAAATTTTTATAAATGGTAGCAAATGCTTCCAAATAACCTTCTGGGTGACCTGCAGGAATACGTGATGCATTTAATGCTTCTGGATATAAATCGTTTCCGTTAGTGGTATATATTTTTACAGGAGCTTCCAGCCAATGGGTAATTAATTGGTTTGGATTTTCCTGGTGCCATTCTAAGCTCCCTTTTTCACCATAAACTTTTATAGCTAAGTTATTTTCTTCGCCTAACGCTATTTGAGAAAACGACATGGTACCTTTGGCGCCATTTTCCATACGTAATAATAAATTACCATCGTCATCCAGTATTCTTCCTTCGCCAAATCTACCTAAATCGGCTGCTAGTTCTTCTATTTTTAAGCCAGTGATATATTCTACTAAATTCTCGGCATGAGTACCTATATCTCCTAAGGCACCACCTATTCCAGAGCGTTTTGGGTCTACCCGCCATGACGCTTGTTTTTGTCCTGTTTTTTCTAATGATGTAGATAGCCAGCCTTGTAAATACTGTACTTGTATTTTTCTAATCTTACCTAAATCACCTTTAGCGACCATAGCTTTGGCTTGTTTTACCAAAGGGTGACCCGTATAGTTATGGGTTAGTGCAAATAATTTTCCACTTTTTTTAACAATCGTTTCAAGTTCAATCGCTTCTTCTAAAGTAAGTGTTATAGGTTTGTCGCTAACCACATTAAAGCCATGTTCTAAAGCCATTTTTGCTGGAGGGAAATGCATATGGTTTGGCGTTACTATAGCTACAAAATCCATACGTTCGCCTTCAGGCAATTCTTTTTCCTTTAAGATCATGTCTTCAAAATTAGCATAACACCTATCTTCTGGAAGAAACAAATCTTTACCAGAAGCTATGGATTTTTCAGTATTACTACTAAATGCACCACATACCAATTCTATCATACCATCTATAGAAGATGCTTTTCTGTGTACATCACCAATGAATGATCCAGCACCACCGCCAATCATTCCCATTTTTAATTTTCTGTTCATATTTTATCTTAAACTCTGTTAGCTTCTAATTTTTTGCGTTGTGTGTAGAGAATTCCAAATAATACGATGAGTACCATTGGGAAAATAGCAATGTTACTTAGAGTAGCTTGACCAGCAATTAATTCTGCTTGTTCTACAGATGCTCCAGATTCTAATGCAGACGTTTTAGCGCCATCTAACCAAGATCCAATAACAGGTTGCCAAATGCTGGTGGCAAACATACCTGCGCCACCTATTAAAGACATGCCTAAAGCACCAGTTTTAGGAATGTATTCACTAACAAAACCAATCATGGTAGGCCAGAAATACATGACGCCTAGAGCAAATAGTATTGCTGAAACATACACCATACCTCCACTTGCTGTACTCATTAAATAAACACCTATGGCTGCAATAATTGCAGATATAAATAATACGCCTGGAGGATTTAATTTGTGTATTATAGGACCTGCAAAATAACGCCCTACAGCCATTAATCCTGTAACCATAGCTAAAATAAGCATAGGGCTAGCGCCACTGTTTCCTAATATTTTTTCTACCCATTGTTGGGTGCCTAATTCTGTAGTAGCTGTTAATGTCATGCAAACAGCCATAAAAATAAATAACGGAGAGAGTAAGCTTTTTATATTGACAGAAGTATCTGAAACAATATTCTCGTTTTTGGGGAATTTTTGTCCAAAAAATAAAAAGCCATATAATAATGTTGGAATTAACATAATGCCTATTTGCATTTGCCATCCCATATTATAATCTGTCATAAATTTTGATGCGAGTGCTCCAATTACAATACCTCCAGGAAACCACACATGAAACTTATTAAGCATTGTAGTTCTATTGTTTGTATACATGTCTGCAATTAATGGGTTACAAGCAGCTTCTACAGAACCGTTCGCAAAACCAATAAAGAATGTTGAAATAAGGAGTGTCCAGAATCCTCCTGCAAAAATGGTTAATAGCAACCCTAATAAGTGCGATACGAAGGCTATCATCATTAGCTTTTTTGCTCCAAATGAATTATATGCTAGACCGCCAAAAATAGTAGCTATTGGGAATCCTAAAAAAGCCATACTGTTTACCCAGCCTAACTCCGTATCAGATAACGCGAAGTCGGTACCTAATTGTTTTAGTATGCCAGCTCGAATCGCAAATGTCATTGCGGTTACAACAAGTGAAATGCAAGATGCAATAAACAGCCTGTTTTTATTAATATTCTCCATAATATATTATTTAATTTGGTTAGTTTTTCTTTTATGATAATTGTTTGCCTACCTTTAAAAGTAGGTTTTTAGTTAGTTCAATACCTTTTTCTTCTGAAACATTTTTCCCTTCAAACTCAATTCCAATAAACCCAGAATATCCTACTTCTTTAACCATTTTCATAATGCTATAATAATCTATAGTGGTTTCATTTCCGTTTTTATCAAAATCATATGATTTAGCACTTATTGCTTTTGCAAAGGGGAGTAATTCTTGCATTCCTTTATATGTGTCGTATGCCTCAAGGCAGGGGCTTATACCTTTTTCATTTGCTTCTCCTTTTGTAATACAGAAATTACCAAAATCGGGTAATGTGCCACAGTTTTTATTTTTTATTTGAGAAAACACGTTATGCATCCATGCTCCGTTTGAAGAAAAATGCCCATGATTTTCTACCAATATATTAATATTAGAGTTTTTTGCAAATTCAGACAGTTTGTTTAAAGCGTCTACACTTGCTTTTATAGCATCCTCTTTTATTTGTCCTCCGGCAAGGTTTACTCTAATAGCATGGCATTCTAAAAAATGAGCTGCTTCGACCCATTTATAATGATTTTCTATCGACTTAAGTCTCTTTTTTGTATCAGCGCCAGCTAAATTGCCTTCTCCATCAACCATTATTAATACATTTTGCTGTCCTTCGGTATTTGCTCTGGTTTTCATTTCTTTTAAGTAAGCCATGTCTTTGGCTTTATCTTTAAAAAAGCCACTAACATATTCTACGCCATCACAACCAAAATGTCTTGCTTTGGCTGCAAAGTCTAGATGGTCTATATCTCCAGAAAATAATGCTCTGTGTAGAGACCATTGGGCTAATGAGATTTTAAAACTCCAAGATGCAGTTTCTGTTTTTAAGGATTGTTGGGCTTGAGTTGTATCGCTTTTAGAGTTTTTACAAGAAGCCAAGCCTAAAATAGATAGTGCTAATGCGGTTTGACTGGTTTTGTAAATAAAATCACGTCTGTTCATGCCTAAAATATTAGTTGATTGGTTTGGCAAACCACGTGAAAGTATATAAATAAAATGTTTTAACTGTTTATTTTTATTCAGTGAAAAAATTTAAACATTTTAATGGTGTTTATAGATGGCTACTAATAGGTAGTGCTCTATGTGTTTTACGGTACTCATTAGGTGAGCATTTTTCATGCTTTTTAAATACTGTTGAGAAATATTGACTAGTTGTAAAGCCAGACATGTAAGCGACTTCGCTAATGGTTAGGTTCTCGTTTTTAAGTAGTATTTTTTTAGACATTTCAAGTCTGCGCATGGTTAAGTAGCGCATTGGAGTTAAATTTGTTAGCTGTTTGCAGTGGTGCGTAAATCTTGTTAAGCCTACACCTGCCGACTGAGACATCTGCTCTATAGTCCAGTTTTCCGATAAGTTTTTATCAAGCTCTTTTAGGAAGTATTCAACACTTCGGGAGCTATCGGTTAAGGATTCGTTAAGTTCTATGTTTTCGTTATTTAGCAGATCTAAAATAAGGATGAGTAAGTAATTTATAAGCAGTCTTACTCTGGAGGCGTTACTGCTATTTTTATCAGTGTTTATTGCAAAATTAATACGTTTAAAACAGTCGCGAATTTTTTGATCGGTTTTTAAAATGGACTTTTCGTTATGTCTTAAAATTTTGGTAAGTCTAGATAGATCCTTTTTAGTTAAACTTATCCAATCTGGCCAAATCCACTCTTGGTGGGGTCTGCGCACACCTAAATCTATAATTACCCAGTAAAATTTTCCCATCCCTATGTAAGGGTTGCCAACCTTGTGAGCCTCCCAGGGGCGGGTAATAGTTAGGTGGTTTGGGGTAAGTGTAACCTCCTTGTTCTCCTGGGCATATGGCATCGTGCCAGACTCTAAAAAATGGAATTCTATTCCTTCGTTTCTATGCCAGTCCAGTCCCCAGTCTTGAGGTTCGTTAGCATCCCAATACCCTATGCTGTTAAGTCCTAGTGTGTTTTCGTCTAGCCGATCTCCTGGGTAGGTGTGTCTTGCTAAAGCTTTAAACTTTAACTTTTTTCTTTTATAGGCATCTATTAGGGGGAGGCATGTGTCTGCATGGTATACTACACCGTCTGCTTCATAGGGTTCGATTTTTTGTGTGTTTACTTTCACTGAAGTATTTTAAACAATTTTATGATGCAAAATAGTTAATTTCCCATTCCTTTTAAAGTATTTTATTCTTTTGTGTTATTTTAACAAATAATTAGACTAAACTTTATAGTATTCTTTTAAAAATGAGTGATCAAAACATTACAGAACATCCAACAAAATATGACGCTATAGTTATAGGTACAGGCATTAGTGGCGGTTGGGCAACTAAAGAACTTTGTGAAAAAGGATTAAAAACCTTAGTGCTAGATCGAGGTAGGAATGTAAAACATGTTGAAGATTACCCAACAATGCATGATGATCCATGGGATATCGAGCATTATGGTAAGCAGTCTGAAGACGAGTTAAAAAATCAATACAACCAACGACGTTTATGGGGAGGAGGCTTAACTCGTAAAGAATCAAAGCATTGGTTTGTAGACGATTCCAAACATCCATACAATGAAACGAAGGAATATCTCTGGATTAGAGGATATCATGTTGGTGGACGCTCTATTATGTGGGGGAGACAATCATACCGCTTGAGTGAAATGGATTTTGAGGCTAATAAAAAGGATGGGCATGGTGTAGATTGGCCAATTCGTTATAAAGATATTGCGCCTTGGTATGATAAAGTTGAAGAATTTATAGGGGTAACAGGTGAAAATTTAGGTTTGGATCAACTTCCAGATGGTAAATTATCTCCACCTATGGAACTTAATTGTGTAGAAAAAGATTTAAAAGAAAGTATTTCAAAGGAGTTTGAGGATGGGCGTTTACTAACCATAGGTAGAGCTGCACATTTAACAGGTAATGCTATGCATGAAGGTAGGTCTAACTGCCAATACAGAAATAGATGTGTGCGAGGCTGTCCTTTTGGAGGGTATTTTAGTAGTAATTCTTCTACTTTGCCTGCAGCAGAGCGTACAGGGAATATGCATTTAAGACCGCATTCTATTGCTTATGAAATTGTTTACGACGATACTCTTAAAAAAGCGATTGGTGTAAAAGTTATTGATGCTGAAACTAAAGAAAAACTATTTTTTAAAGCAGATATTATTTTCTGCTGTGCTTCAGCTATTGCATCCACAGCCATTTTAATGCAATCTAAATCTAAACGTTTTCCAAATGGTTTGGGTAATGATTCTGGGGAATTAGGTCATAACTTAATGGATCATCATTATGCTGTTGGCGCTTCTGGAGAAGTAGATGGTTTTGATGATAAGTATTATAAAGGAAGACGTCCTAACGGATTTTATATTCCAAGATTTAGAAACTTAGGAGATAAAAAAACTAAACAAAAAAAATTTATTCGTGGTTATGGTTATCAAGGCGGTGCTAGTAGAACAAATTGGCAACATGCAGTTGCAGAACTAAGTTATGGAGAAGCATTAAAAGATGATATTTTAAAACCAGGACCATGGAAAGTAGGTATGGGAGGATTTGGTGAGTGCTTACCATATCACGAAAATAAAATGACCTTAAATTATGAAAAATTGGATGAATGGGGGCTACCTACTATAAGTTTTGACGCAGAAATTAAAGAAAATGAAATTGAAATGCGTAAAGATATGCGCGATCAGGCGGTAGCTATGTTAAAATCTGCTGGATACAAAAATGTTGAAGGATATTTAGGTAAAGCAGTTCCTGGAGCTTGTATTCACGAAATGGGAACAGCTCGCATGGGGCACGATCCAAAAACATCTGTTTTAAATAAATACAATCAAATACATGCCGTGCCTAATGTATATGTAACAGACGGTGCTTGTATGACATCTTCGGCATGCCAAAACCCGTCATTAACTTATATGGCTTTAACAGCCAGAGCTGCAAATCATGCCGCAAAAGCGTTTAAAAATAAAAATAGTTAGATTATGAACAGGAGAGAAGCTTTAAAAAATTTAACCCTTGGTATAGGGTATACTGTCGCTACACCTACCTTATTGGGGATGCTTAATTCATGTAAAGCCAAAGTTAAAACATGGACACCTCTATTTCTATCTGAACAAGAAAAGTATATCGTCACACATTTGGTAGATATTATTTTACCAAAAACGGATACGCCTGGGGCATTAGATGTTAATGTGCCTCAATTTTTAGATATGGTTTATGCAGATGTTGAAAAAGACGCTAATAAAAACCTATTTAAAAAAGGGGCAACACTATTTGCTAAAAAATTCAATGAGACTTTTAATAAAGAAACCATTAAAGGTGAAAAACAAGAATTTGCGTCTCTATTAAAAACATATTTTAGTATTTCTCCTGAGACTGAAAAGCAAATTAACAAACAGCAAAAATTGAAAGTAAAAGATGTGTCTTCAGATCAAATGGAGCAATATGCTACTTATAAGTTTTTAAAGTCTGTAAGGTATTATGCCATATTTGGTTATTGCAATTCAGAGACTGTAGGGGAATCTGTTTTAGCATACGATCCTATTCCAGGGGGGTATCAAGGCTGTGTTTCTGTTGATGAAGCGACAGGAGGAAACGCTTGGTCTTTATAACTTAAAAAGTTAAACTTAATGATTAAGGGGATAAAGGAGAAGCATGATGATTATTGTGATTGATACAGGATTTACTGCCGGTTTAGACCGCTAAAGAGCCTTGTGAAGACGGGCTTAAAACTTTACTGTTATAGCTAACTGTATTAAGAAAATAGTCTTTCAAATGTAAGCGTACATAACCAAGATAAAACTTCTAAAAGTTGTAATACCGTTTAAATGGAATAGTGCCTGAATGGTCATTATCTCAGACATGAATAATTTGGAGGATTTCTTATGCTTTTTCCATTCCCAATAAGCCTTTGTTCAAATAATGGCATAAATTCTTTACAAAAATCATCAATAGGACAGAAAATTTTGGTAATTTTAGTAGAAGAAATCATAAAGCAGATTGTTTTAGTTGCTTGTAATTCAGCGCTTTAATTTGTTAATTATTCTGCTTTTTTCATACTATAAAGTATGGTTTCTTATGTCGAACTCACATTAAATTAATCCTAACCCTTAAAATTCAACAACAATGAAAAAATCAATGACAACATTTTTGCTCTTTTTTATTTTCACTATTTCTCATTCTTATGCGCAATACGAAATACAAGGAGCTATTAATGCCTCAATAGGAGAAGAGCATGAATATAAATATCTCGGTTTTGCTCCTGCAAAATTATACATTGACCCTGGAGTTGCTACATTTACTAGAATTACGTCTGGCATTAAAGTAATTTGGACCAAAGAAGGAAAACACAAAGTAGCATTAAGAATAGGAAGCATGGAAGTTTACAATATCTCTGTTACAGTAGCTGGGGGACTAAATAAAATATATGGCCCCACCACACCTACCCTTGGAGTAGCAAGTGATTATGCATATGTTGGAAATACTTCTTCAGGAACTATTAAAATTAATCCAGCAAATTCAGGTCTTATCGTAGAAAGGAATAAATCTTCAATAAAAATACTTTGGAATAAAACTGGTCCAAAAACTGTAGAGCTATGGTATGGTACTATGAAAATTCATTCACTCTTGGTAAATGTATTGGAAGCTGGCATATATGGTTCTACACAATCTAAAATAGGTAAAGAAACAGAATATAGATATAAAAATGGAACAGTAGGAATTATTAAAGTTAATCCAGAAAGCGCTGGCATTGTTACTAAAACTTCTACAGGGGCAAAGGTTTTTTGGAAAAGTGTGGGTAAACACAAAGTTGAATTATTAGGTTTTTACGATACCTACACAGTTCCAGTAAACGTAACACATGGAATATGGGAATATAATAAAGACAAGGTTTCTTATTATGGAAAAGTTGGTATTGGTACTACTAATCCTGATGCAGAGCTTACGGTTAAAGGTAAAATACATTCCACATCTCTTGATATTGACGGTATGACACACTGTGAAGAAATTTTAGTTGATACAAATGTAGCATCTGTTCCTGATTATGTTTTTGAACAGGATTATAAGCTTCTTTCTCTAGAAGAAATCAAAGCATACATAAAAACAAATAAACATCTTCCTGAAGTGCCTTCTGCTAAAGAAATGGCTAAATCTGGCATAAAAATAAAAGAGATGAATTTATTATTACTTAAAAAGATTGAAGAATTAACACTCTATGTGATTAAGCTTCAAGAAGACATTAAAGAACTAAAGAAGTAATAAAATGAAATTTAAGATATTAATATTACCATTGATTTTACTGTTTTTTACAGTTAGTCTAGGATTTAGTCAAACAGGAATACCTTTTAAAGAACTAAAAAGTATTGATGATGAGCTACTTGGTTTTTACAAACACTATTCGCAATTAGGAGATATATCCAATTTATCTAATCAGTTTGCTGCGTGTTTTGCCGTAGCAAAAAATGGAAATTTGGTATACAATAGGTGTGTTGGTGTTTCTGGTTTTCGTCTTTTTAATGGGTTTATTTCTTCAAAAACTTCAGATAGAATACGCCTTGCCAGTATTACTAAAGTTGTTACTGTACACGCTATCAAAAAACTTGTGGATAATGGTTCTCTAAAATATGATGATAAAATATTTGGTTCCAAAGGGATTTTAAAACATCTGTTAAATAACTGTTCAAATGTAGACTCTAGAGCTTGTGATATTACAGTTGCTGATCTAGTAAATCATAACAGTGGTCTAGGCAGGACAAGGGAAGATGCCCGTGGTAACAAACACAATATTGATGTTGGTTTTTGTGGCAATATATGGTCCTCTATTTATCGTAAACTAAAATTTGGTTTAGATTGGGATCCTGGAGAAACTAGATCTCCTATTCCTGCCACGGATGGGGGAACTATAAAATCATCTTATTCAAATGTTAGCTATTGGTTAGCTGGCCAAGTCATAGAAAAAATAACAGGAAAGACCTATGACAACTATGTCAGAGATAATATCCTGGGTCCAATTGGAGCAACATCTTTTGGACTGACAACAGAGAACCATCCAAATGAAGTAAGTTATTTTGATAAAGATGCTTCTAATAATAACTGTAATAAAAACCTAACTTCTTTTGGAGGTATGGCTGCTACGGCTGAAGACGTTGTTAAAATGCGAGTAGCTTCATATTCTGGAGGATCAGGCAATGCCGATATCTCTTCATTAAATGTCTTGAACATTCAAGGATCATATATAGCTCATGGAGGTTTATGGAATGGATCCAGAACCATGTTAGGTAATGTTAGACATAAAGGGGATTATTATAGTTTTGCTTTTTTGACTAGTACAAGGTATAACGGTAGAAAAGAAAATATAACAGGTTATTTTGGTAATACGGGTAAACTAAAAGATGTCTATTCCAGTGAAGTAAGAAATTTTGGATACAAAATTATTCCTACAATTTTAAATTGGCCTGATGTTGATATATTCGATTACATATATCTAGCTAACGAGCCTGCTATGACTAAAAATCTTAACAAGCAAGTAAGAGGCGCTGTATTTGAAAACTGGGTGGCCAATAAAGGAAGTTCAACTAACCTGAGATATGATCGTTCGGTATCTATAAGATCAAGATTACATATTAAACCTGGTGCTAGGTTGCATATTTACTCAAATTCGACTGCTTCGATTAGTCGTAAACTTTCTTCTAAAAAAACAGACTTGTTGAAGGAACCAGTAGAAGACAGGTCTTTAAATGAAGACTCATTTGTTACCTATAGTAAAGTTGAGGCGTATAAAGACGAACCAGACCTAGGAATCAATCAAAGTATTTTTTTCTACCCAAACCCATCAAAAGGAAAAGTTAAATTACTACTTAGTGAATCAATAATAAAAGATAAGAATAAGACATTGAATATTTATAGCCTGGATGGAAGATTAGTCATGAGTTTATATTCTTCAGAAATACAAAATAATATGGAGTTATCATTAGAGCATATAAAAGGGCACCAAGTTTTACTAGTTAAACTTCAGTTATCAAATCAATTAATCACTAAACGATTATTAATTGTTAATTAATGATTCTCGTATTAGTAGATACAGCTTTGTAAACCATGGCTCAATTTCGTGGATGTAAAATAGAGTGTGTCGTATTAAAATAAATTTTTAGAATAGCCATTTGGATAAAATTAGTTAATACAGGAATTAATTTAAAAGACATGAATTTATTCTTACTTAAGAAGATTGAAGAATTAACGCTTCATACAATTATACCAATTTTGCTATAACATGAGGCATAAATAATTTGAATTATTTTACAGGAGTTCAAAGCATAAAAATCAAGCATAGTATTAGCTACGGTTTATTTTTTTAATGCAGAAATCATGTAAAAGAAACGAATTATATGTCGCATTTTACGGTAGAATTGGTATTAGATTACAGGAAGAAATTAATGAACTTAAGAAACTATAAATGAAGCTTAAAACCTTAGTAATACTATTGATAATATGCTTGAGTTTTGAGATGTATTCTCAGAAGTTTGATGGAATTTATCATAAAGAGACTGAAACTATAGATAGTAAAATTAAAACGTTTTATAATCGTTGGGAAAATTTAATAGGTCCATTTGCAATTCAGATGGCGATTGCTAAAAACGGAAAGTTGGTTTACCATAGAAGTTATGGTTATGCAACGCATAATGGAGCTAATAGTATTGATGTTACAAATGATCATTGGTTTAGACTTGGCAGTGTAACAAAGACTATTACAGCTTCCGCTATAAATCATTTAGTTTCTAAAGGACTTATTAATTTCGACGATCAGGTTTTTGGAGTTAATGGAATTCTAAATCAATATAATTACAGGAATATATCAGATTCTGATATATATAAAATAACGATTAGGAATTTGCTTGAGCATAAGATAGGTTCAGGAAGAGGAACCAAATTTGGTGGGTGTGAGTGTCATAATAAAAAATGCCCAGCAGATACCTCAATGGATGCTATAGTGCAACAATTTATAAATTGTTACAGACAAGAGGCAACGATTGGAGTGGATACCCATTATAGTAATGTTGCCTTTAATATACTGGCAAGAGTTATAGAAAAAGTAACTAGAACAAAGTATATTGATTACATCAAAAAAGTAGTTTTAGAGCCTTCTGGCGCTACTAATTTTAACTTAGGGATAACAGGAAAACGCTTACCTAATGAAGTTGCATACTATTTAAATCCAGAGCTCACTAAAGTGCCATTAATTAATGATGGAGGTGGAGATTTAGTAGCTACAGCTCATGATGTAGTAAGAAATTTAATTTCAATAGAACGAGCAGTAATAGTATCCAATCCTCTTGTTGAAAAAATCACATATCCGAGTCATACTGTTGGAGCCCTAACTAACCATGGAGGAGCGCTGCCATATACTGCTAGATCTAGAATTGGTTACAGGGTAAATGGGAAGGATGTATATAATTTTGCAGTGCTTACTAGTTTGGCATCTTATTCAAAAGGTGTAGATACATTATATAATGGAGAAGTTAGCAAACTAATTTTTGGTATAGTAGATGAAATGAATACTTCTGGAAGTAATTGGCCTGAGATTGATATGATGGGAATGAAAGCCATAGAAAACAAATCGTATAATAACACTTTAAAATCGTATAAACATGAAGGTTTTTATTTAAAGGATGTGACTATTGATAAAACTTCTAATATTTCTATGGAGGCTCAGGGAGCTATTGTTGTTAAAAACTCTTTTCGTGTTAAAAGAGGAGGTGTATTTAGAACAAAGGTTACTTCTCGAAATAAAAAGATTTCTAATGGAAAAACATCAAAGACAAAGTATTATACCGTAGAGAACAATGATGCAAAAAATATTAATTTCTTAGATGATTCATTTATCGTTAGCGAAGATTTCGATATATCTAAAACGTTAAGTAAAGATATGATTTCGGCCAATAATTTAATAATTACTAATCCATCCAATAATTATATGGATATTAAATTTCTTCTAAGAGATAATTCTAATTTAAAATTAACGATCACTAATATTCATGGTATTATTGTTTTTGAGGATTTCGATTTTTCTTTGTCCAAGGGTTATAAGTCAAAACGGATAAATACTGTAACTCTTAAATCAGGTATTTATTTACTAAGAGCTGTTACCGACCAATTTGATGAGATTAGAAAAGTAATAATAAAATAATATAATAGAGGAAAAAGGAATAAAACTTTAATTAGGCTCATTCAGAATACTCAAAACCCTTGTAAATACGAGGGTTTTGTCGTAAATTAAGGTAAATAAAAACCCCGAAA
>CANMLX010000043.1 GCA_947498845.1 uncultured Flavobacteriaceae bacterium
CTTTGTCGAAATGCGCAGTCGAAGCATACCCCTATGGCTCTGCCTCGGGGATAGTTCGTTTCAAGAAATTTTTTATTAATGCATTAAAAGAGAAATAGTTTACCAACCTCCTGAAGCGCCACCGCCACCAAAGCCACCGCCACCAAAGCCACCACCAAAGCCGCCGCTTCCTCCACCAGAAGACCAGCCTCCGCCTCCTGAACTGCCCCAGCCACTAGATGAACTGCTGCGTCCCATATTACTTAATATGATGGTTTCTAAAATATCGGTAGCATTAGATCGCCTTCTGCGCCCTCCATGACCACCACCGCCTTTATTTTTAGAAGAGAAAACAACAAGTAAAACAACGACGATTAAAAATAAGAATACTATAGGTCGAAAATCAATAGGGCCATTGGACGACCGTGTTCCTTTATATTCTCCATTGAGTACTTCAAAAATGGCAGTAGCACCACGATCAAGACCACCATAATAGTTACCTTGTTTAAAATAAGGAATTATGTCCCGTTCAATAATACGTCTGGACATAGCATCGGTCAACAAATGCTCAACACCATATCCTGTATTAATAGAAATTTTCCTGTCGTTTTGAGCTAATAATACAAGAATACCATTATCTTCTTTTTCTTGACCAATACCCCATTTCTGTCCCCACTGTGCGCCCAAATAATTTATATTCTCTCCATTTGTTGAAGCAATAATAGCAACTACTATCTGTGTAGAAGTCGTATCTGAATATTTTATGAGCTTACGTTCTAAACTACTTTTTTGTGAAGCAGAAAGTAGTTTTGTATAATCGTAAACACTTGTTTGATCTTTTAATTTTGGCTTATCTGGTATATCAAACTGGGCAAAAGAACTACTAAAGCATAATAACCCAAATAATAAAGTGAGTATTTTGCTTTTATGTTTTATAAAAACTAATGATTGGAAATTGGAGGTTTGAAATGGCATAATCAACTACTTATCCCTTAGAAATTTTGTTAGTTAATTCGTTTTCATCCAAATCTGTATAAGGAAAATATTGTTTAAGCTGTTCACCAGATTTTAATACACCTTCTATAAGCCCTTGTTTAAAATCACCTTGCTTAAAGTGAGTTTGCATAGTATCCTTGGTACTATTCCAAAAATTTTCACCTACCACATTATTAATGCCTTTATCGCCGTAGATAGTAAAGGTTTTATCATCTACAGCTACATATATTAATACAGCATTTCTAAGTTTGGTGTTATCCATTTTTAAGTTATGAAATAATTCTAAAGACCGTTTTTCTGGATCGCCGTTAGAGGTTTTTTCAATATGTACACGAATTTCACCAGAGGTTTTTAACTCTGCTTGCCTAATAGCTTCAACAATAGCTTGTTCCTCTGTAGTGGAAAGAAAATCTTCAACTTTAGACATTTAAATTTTTAGTTTATGGATTATTCGATAATCGAGATTTAAATGCTCTGTGGCTTGCCTCGAAATCAAAATGTTTTTTCAATGAATGCCTCGTGGGCTTGCCCGAGGTAGTTTACTAACTATTTAAAATCAAATTTCACTTTAGGTGCTTTTTCTGCACCAGCTTCAGCTTCAAAATAAGCTTTTTTACTAAAACCTAAAATTCCAGCAAATAAATTATTAGGGAACGATCTAACCACTTCGTTATATGGTTTTACGGCCTCATTAAAACGGTCACGAGCTACATTAATTCTGTTTTCTGTTCCCTCAAGTTGAGATTGAAGTTCTAAGAAGTTTTGATTAGCTTTTAATTCTGGGTAACGTTCTACAGTTACTAATAAACTCTTTAAAGCCCCAGATAGTCCCCCTTGAACTTCATTAAACTTTGCTAATTGTTCAGGCGTGATGTTAGATGGATCTATATTTACAGATGTCGCTTTAGCTCTGGCATTAATAACAGCTTCGAGTGTGCCTTTTTCAAAATCTGCAGCGCCTTTTACGGTGCCTACTAAATTATCAATTAAATCGGCACGTCTTTGATAGGAACTTTCTACTTTACCCCACGCTTCTTCTACGTTTTCGTCTAGTCCAACCATAGCGTTGTAGCTTTTAATTCCAAAAAGAACTAATGCGCCTATAATTACAATTGGTATGATCCATTTTTTCATGATAAAATTATTTAATAGTGTTATTGGTTATTTAGTAAGACTCAAAATTTATATAAAAGTTACTTCTTTTTAAAAAACCTTTTAAAGGTACTATATATTTTGGAGAACTTGAAAAGTGATTACAATTGTTCTTTAATTTTAATAAGCTGGTGTTTAATGTTTTCCAATTTACTAATAATTTCAAAGTTACTAAGTGCCTGTTTTTTCTCTTCCTTTAAATGCGTTTTCGCACCATCCAGAGTAAAGCCTCTTTCTTTAACTAGATGATAAATAAATTTAAGATTTTTAATGTCCTCAGGGGTAAACTTACGATTTCCCTTGGCATTTTTTTTGGGTTTTAAAATATCAAATTCTTTTTCCCAAAAGCGAATTAAAGATGTGTTTACCTGAAAAGCTTTGGCAACTTCACCGATGGAATAATAGCGTTTTTCAGGGAGTTCGATGTGCATTAATCCAGAGATTGATTTTCTAATGAGGCATGTTCTAAAAGGCGGTTGAATTCTTCGGACGTTAAACTACCGTAATAAAAGTTTATCGGATTTATTTTTTCACCATCTTTTATAATTTCGTAATGTAAATGAGGCGCTTGAGAACGTCCAGTGCTTCCCACAAAACCAATTAAGTCGCCTCGCTTAACTTTCTGGTTTTTTCTAACATTATATTTATACAAATGCGCATATAAACTAATATATCCAAAACCATGGTCAATTCTAATATGCTTACCATAACCCGTAGAACCAGAGTCTGCTCTAACCACAACACCATCACCACTGGCATAAATAGGAGTCCCTCTGGGTGCAGTAAAATCCATGCCCCAATGCATTTTTCTGGCTTTAGTAAAAGGGTCGGATCGCATGCCATATCCAGAAGCCATACGTTTTAAGTCTTGATTTCTAACAGGTTGAATAGCTGGTATAGCAGCTAAAAGTTTTTCTTTTTCTTCGGCTAGAACCGCAATTTCATCAAGAGATTTAGATTGTACTACAATTTGTTTTTGTAGAATATCAATACGTTTATTAGTCTCTACAATTAATTTAGAATTGTCATAACCCTCTAAATTTCTATAACGGTTTACACCTCCAAATCCAGCACGCCTTTGTTCTTCTGGAATAGGATTAGATTCAAAATAAACACGATAGATATTATTATCTCTATCTTCGATATTAGCTAAGACCGCTTCAGCTTCAGACATTTTTTTGTTCACCAAATCAAATTGTAATTGCATATTTTGCAATTCCCTGTTTAGCGCCTTTTCTCTCGGGGATTCTACATAATAACCACCAATAAAAACGAATAAAAAGGCAAACAATGCCGATGCCAGTAAAAAAAGAGAAATATAAGTGAATTTGGTTATCCTTTTATGTTCAATTTTTCTATAAGAAAGTGATTCGGGATCGTAATAATATTTTACCTTACTCATTATTTAAAATATACTATTTTTGCAGCTCAAATAATTCAGTTTTTATACTGTATTTACATTGTTTAACGATTATAATTACTAAAAAATTATTCCTTGAGAAAGGAATAAGTTGTGAAAAGTAACTATAGAACTATTAAAATTATAGTAGAATCGGCGAGTAAATATAAAAATTGTTTTGTAAATACTATAATTAAACCAATACGAGTACACCAGATAAATGAAATCTCAGGAAGTAAGATCTAAGTTTTTAAGTTTTTTTGAAGATAAAAAACACACTATTGTACCCTCAGCACCAATGGTTTTAAAAGATGACCCAACCCTTATGTTTGTAAATTCGGGAATGGCACCTTTTAAAGAATATTTTTTGGGAAATACAGCCCCAAAGAGTAACAGAATTGCAGATACTCAAAAATGTTTACGTGTTTCTGGAAAACATAACGATTTAGAAGAAGTAGGGTATGACACTTATCACCATACCTTATTTGAAATGCTAGGTAATTGGAGTTTTGGTGATTATTTTAAGAAAGAAGCTATTGCTTGGGCCTGGGAATTATTAACTAAAGTTTACGGTATCGATAAAGATATTTTATATGTTACAGTTTTTGAAGGCGATGAAGACGATGGTACTAAGATGGATACCGAGGCTTACGATTTTTGGAAAGAATACATCGCCGAAGACCGTATTTTAAAAGGCAATAAAAAAGATAATTTTTGGGAAATGGGAGATCAGGGACCATGTGGACCTTGTAGTGAAATACATGTCGATATTCGTTCTGCAGAAGAAAAAGCAAAAGTTTCTGGTAAAACATTGGTGAATATGGATCACCCCCAAGTTGTAGAGATTTGGAACTTGGTATTCATGCAATATAACAGAAAAGCCAGTGGCGTATTGGAAACGCTTCCAAATAAGCATATCGATACAGGTATGGGGTTTGAGCGTTTATGTATGGTGTTACAAGGTGTACAATCTAATTATGATACCGATGTGTTTACACCCATAATTAGAGAAATAGAAACCATTACCAATAAAGATTATGCTAAAGATGAAAAAGTAGATATTGCTATTCGTGTAATTTCAGATCATGTAAGAGCAGTGGCCTTTTCTATAGCAGATGGACAATTACCAAGTAATACTGGCGCAGGATATGTAATTCGTAGAATTTTGCGTCGCGCAGTACGTTACGGATTTACGTTTTTAGATAAAAAAGAGCCTTTTATTTATAGGTTAGTAGGTGTATTATGCGAAAGTATGGGAAAAGCATTCCCAGAATTAAAAGTCCAAAAACAACTTATAGAAAATGTTATTAAAGAAGAAGAGCAATCGTTTTTAAGAACATTGGATCAAGGGCTAGTACTTTTAAATGGTATAATGAAGGGGGCTAAAGGCGATGTGGTTTCAGGAGAAAAAGCCTTTGAACTATATGATACGTATGGATTCCCTATAGATTTAACGGCTTTAATTCTTTCAGAAAAAGGATTAAAGTTGGACGAAAAAGGGTTTAATGCTCAATTAGAAAAGCAAAAGAAGCGTTCTCGTGCTGCAAGTGAAATGTCTACAGACGATTGGACAAACATAGTAGATGATAGAGAACAAGAATTTATAGGGTATGACACTCTGGAAGCTCAAGTGAAGTTGACCAGATATAGAAAAGTCTCGTCTAAAAAAGACGGTGATATGTATCAAATAGTATTTAATTTAACACCATTTTATCCAGAAGGTGGAGGTCAAGTAGGAGATAAGGGCTATTTACAGGATGCTCATGGGGATGTGGTATATATAATAGATACCAAAAAGGAAAGTAATGTGATTATTCATTATGCTAAAAATTTACCTAAGGATATTAATGGATCGTTTAAGGCTGTTGTAGATGCAAAACAACGCCATAGAACAGAGTGTAACCATACAGCAACACATTTATTACATCAAGCTTTAAGAGAAATTTTGGGAACACATGTAGAGCAAAAAGGGAGCGCTGTACATTCTAAATATTTACGTTTCGATTTTTCACATTTTTCAAAACTTACAGTTGAAGAATTACGTGATGTAGAAAATTTTGTAAATAGAAGAATTGAAGGAAAATTGCCTTTAATAGAAAAACGAAATATTCCCAAGGAGGAAGCTATAGCCGAAGGCGCAATGAGTTTATTTGGAGAAAAGTATGGAGATACAGTACGCTCTATTCGTTTTGGACAATCTGTAGAGCTTTGTGGAGGAACACATGTTAGCAATACTGCAGATATCTGGCATTTTAAAATAGTGTCTGAAGGCGCAGTAGCCTCTGGAATTCGTAGGATTGAAGCTATTACTAGTGATGCAGTTAAGGAATTCTACCATGAAAATAATAGAGCTTATTACGACATGAGAGATTTGCTTAACAATGCTAAAGAACCAGTAAAAGCACTTAAAAATCTACAAGAAGAAAATGCGAGTTTAAAGAAACAAATAGAAACACTTTTAAAAGATAAGGCCAAAAATATTAAGGCGGAATTAAAAAACGAGTTAAAGGAAGTTAATGGTGTACAATTTTTAGCTAAAAAGTTAGATTTAGATGCTGGAGGATTAAAAGATGTGGCTTTTGAGTTAGGAAGTCAGTTTGATAATCTATTTGTATTATTTGGAACCGAACAAAACGGAAAAGCACTATTATCATGCTATATATCCAAGCAATTAGTAGCCGATAAAGATTTAAATGCAGGACAAGTAGTAAGAGAATTAGGGAAATATATCCAAGGTGGTGGCGGTGGTCAGCCCTTTTTTGCAACAGCAGGCGGTAAGAATCCAGCAGGGATTGATGAGGCACTATCTAAAGCGAAGGAATATGTTGTATAGGATATGAACTCTAAAATATGGAATCACTTTGGAGTTCATTTATTGATGAATTATATTATGCTAATTATTGGGGTAATATAAAAAAAATAGCCCCTATATTTATTGGTATAATTGCTAGCAAATTTGAAATATGGAATAGGCTAGAAAGAATTGCCCCAGATATAAGCATCTATTTGTTAACGGGCTATATACTTTATTTCCTGTATCTGTTAGTAAAGAAATCTAGGGGTAATAGTAAAGAGGTTATCGATAATGGAGTAATTAAACTAACTACAAATAACGATTATGCTCAAAAGGCAACTTCTTTAATTTTAGGCTTTGTTTTAATTGTTTTAACAACGTATTTTTTATTTTACTCCAACTATTTTAATAAGATTAATGTTGCGCTATTTTTAGTTATTGCAGTATTGATGTTTGTTATGGGGTTTTATCAAAATAGATCATTAAAAATATTTTTAGAAAATGATAAAATAGTTTATCAACTTAATCAAACAGACAAGTCTTTTTATTTGAGCGATTTAATAAGTGTCGAATTTACTAATAATGACATTTTGTTTTTAAATAAAGATGAAAATAAACATGAATTATCTTTTCTAGAAATGACAAATAAAGATATTGAAATTGCTATAAATTTTTTAAAAATGAAATTGAATTCAGATATAAAAGTTCAATTTTTAAGATGAAACTACAAACCAAACTCCCATTAGAGAAACAGTCTAAAAACCTAATAGGCTACAATTCTAGTGTGTTATCATTAGGCTCATGTTTTTCAGAAAATATAGGCAGTAAGTTAGACTATTTTAAGTTTCAATCCCTTATAAACCCATTAGGGATTCTATTTCATCCAAAAGCTATAGAAGCATTAATTGAAAATGCTGTGAATGAAAAAACATATACAGAATTGGATGTGTTTTTAAACAACGAACAATGGCATAGCTTTGATGCACATTCAAAACTAAGTCATACATCAAAAGATGATTTGTTAGTTCATTTAAATGAGCAAATAAAGCGAACAAACGCGTATATTAAGAAATCAACACATATTATTATTACGTTGGGTACAGCATGGGTATACCAATTTATAGAGACAAAAACTATAGTCGCTAATTGCCATAAAGTGCCTCAAAGACAATTTAAGAAATCATTATTATCTATCGATGCAATATATAAATCACTAATAGCTTTAATAGACTTGATAAATAAGATAAATCCAAAAGCTTTTGTAATCTTTACAGTGTCTCCTGTACGTCATTTAAAAGATGGATTTGTAGAAAATACGCTAAGTAAATCACACTTGATTTCGGCTATTCATCAGGTTATTACTAAACAATCATCGATAGAAAATAATCAATTAAGTTATTTCCCATCTTACGAAATTATGATGGACGAATTACGAGACTATCGTTTTTATAACGAAGATATGATTCATCCTAATCAAACTGCAATTGATTATATATGGAGGGAATTTAAAAATGTTTGGATTTCAAACAACGCTTTAGAAACCATGAACGCTATTGATAGTATCCAAAAGGATATGAAACACAAGCCATTTAACCCAGACTCTAAATCACATAAAAAGTTTCTTGAAAAATTAGAACTAAAAAAAGCGCAAATTTCTTCGCGCTTTTCACATATTAAATTTTAAATAACATGAATCTCGGATAAGAAGATTTATGTCAGTTTGATACTTCTCGATACATCACGCTATGGCGTGACACTCGAAGTGACACCTTAGGCTCTTATACCAGTTTTGCTATAAAATGAGTTATAAATAATTTGAGTTATTTTACAGGAGTTCAAAGCATAAAAATCAAGCATAGCCTCAGCTACGGTTTATTTTTTAATGCAGAAATCATGTAAAAGAAACGAATTATATGTCGCATTTTATGGTAGAATTGGTATTATACAAGATTCACGTTAAATAAATCTTTTTTAAGATTTCATTTTGTTATAAATAGGAGACAAATCTAATGTATCATTCATATCTTTTTGCAATACTATTAAATCTAAAAATAGACTATTTACTTTATTTTTATAGTCTTTATGGTCTGATAAATTAGTTATTTCATCAGGATCGTTATTTAGGTCAAACAATAATACTTTTCCAAGTTTAGGATAAATAACAAGTTTATAACCATCTTTTCTAATCATACGTTGTAAGTCTTTATAACCATTGTAAATAGCGTTATAGTTACTTTTTGTTTGTTTGCCACTTGCTAAATCTAAAAGGCTATTAAAGAAAACATACTTAGGTTTTTCTATATCTCCAATGTCTAAAGCTGTAGCCATAGCGTCTTGTAAATAAATATCTTCAGTAATTTTTTTTCCTTCAGAAATATTTGGTCCAGCGATCACAAAAGGCGCACGAATACTATGGTCAAACTGCGATTGTTTTCCTATTAGACCATGTTTGCCAATAGCTAAACCGTGATCTGCTGTAAAAATAATATAGGTGTTATCAAATTTACCACTTGCTTTTAGTTTATCTATAATTTTTCCAATTTGAACATCTAAATGTGTTATTAATGCATAATATTCCTGGATATGCTTTTTAGTGGCATATTCTGTTCTAGGAAAAGGCGCTAAGGCTTCATCTCTAAGATCTACACCACATCCCATACCATCTTTAAACGGGTATTCAGGTAACCAGCTTTTTGGTAAGCTAATTTTGTCTAAGGGGTATTTATCTAAAAACTCTTGGGGAGCTTGTCTGGGATCATGTGGTGCATTAAAAGCCAAATACATAAAAAATGGAGCTTCATTATTTTTGGCCTCATCAATGAAATTAAAAGCATCATCTGCTAAAACTTCACTCCAGTGCTTTCCACCTTCCCAAAAACCTCCGTGCTTAGTATTGGCTGGATTCCATAGTGTGTCATTTTTATGTAAAGGTCTGTTATACCCTATAGGCATAAGACTAGCAGGATCTGTTTTTGTACCTTCAATGCCTTTAAATTTAGCAACCATTTCGTTATGTTCCCAAGCATCTCCAGGCATTCCTGGTCTTATGTGAGTCACATTTTTGAAAACACTATCTGCTTTAGCGTCTACGTGCCATTTCCCTGTCATGTAGGTGTCATAACCACCACTTTCCATGAGTTTTCCCCATGTTTTATCTAATTGTTTGTTTTTTAACCAGTTTTCTCTAAATGCATTTACATCCCAAACCGTTCTTCCAGATATAAGCATTGCTCTGGAAGCAGCACAAATGGCACCATTCCATGCTCCCATATTATAAGCGTTGGTGAATGTTGTACCTCTATTAACTAATTGATCTAAATTTGGTGTTATTATTTCTTTGTTGCCAAGAGCATTAACAGCATCATAGGTCATATCATCTGCAAAAATGAATACAATATTTGGCTTGGTTTTAACTATAGAATTACTTTTTTGTTCGTTTTTACAGGTGAATAATAGAATGGATAAACTTGTAATTAATAATTTTTTCATAATGGATTTATAAAATTTATTGTGGTGTAATATGCTGGGATTTCTTCTCCGTTTTTCTTTATGAGAATACTTTTTAAATTGTGTTTCCCCTTTTTTAGTTCTGCTTCAATAGTTATATAAGATGTATTTCTACTTTTTATCGTTTTAAATTCGCTATCTCCAACTATTATTTTAGCACCTCCAATACTAAAAGGTTTGCCTTGAGGTAAGCCATCTGTGTAAGGTGTGTCTTTTATTGTTTTAGGTGTCGCGTTAAACCCCAGTTTAGTTTCAATGGGGTACCTACTTAATTTAAATTGATAAACACCATCGTTCTCCACTTTTATGGAGTAATAGCCATTAGGTTTAAATTCTCCTTTTCTAATTAATTCTTGATTCCATGGTACGTTTCCTTCAGTATGAAGATCATGAATTGTTAAGTTTACAGGAATAGTGTTTTGATAGCCAAAGGGAATGTGAGCATATTTAAAATCAGGTTCGATAGCTGTCCACCAATTATCATAAAAAGTTTGCATTTTTTTTACAACGTGAGGGTGAGAAGCGGCAATATTATTTTTTTGACCGGGGTCTTGAGCAGTATTGTACAGTTCTTTACCATCAATTAATCTCCAGTTTGTAGACATTACACAACTATTTTTTCCTTTTTCAGGCCATTGATTACGCTGTGAGTCTACAACCAACATTCTGTCCAAGGACTTAATATCACCTTTTACTAGTTTTGCAATACTAGTACCATCTAATGTTTTTTGTGGAGAATAATCTATATTTAATAAATCGATTAAGGTTGGTAATAGATCTACGTTGGCTGTTAATACATTTAGTTTTTGTTTTTGTAAAATGTTTCCATTAGGCCAACTTATAAAACAGGGTACGCGGTGGCCTCCGTCGTAATGACTCCCTTTTAGCCCTCTTAATCCCGCGTTATAGCCAAGAACTTGACCTCTCTCTTTATGTATAGCATTTGCAGAACCATTATCTGTACTAAAGACAATAATGGTATTATTGTAAAGATTTTTTTCTTTGAGGTATGCCACAAGTTTTCCAAAATTGTCATCTATATTGGTGATCATACCATAAAAGCGTTTTTGGGTTTTTGTTAAAGGTGCATCCTTGTATAATTTAGCATACTTATCAGGAACATTAAAAGGACTATGTGCTGCATTGGGAGCTAAGTGGATGTAAAAAGGTGTATTTTTATTATTATCAATAAATTTAATGGCTTCGTTAAACCATACATCTGTACAATACCCTTTAAATTGTTCTGGAGTTCCATTTCTAAAATAGGTGTCATCAAAATAATTATTATTCCATATGTCTGGCGTTTGTTGCACGCCACCACCACCATGATATATAGCTTCATTAAACCCTCGATCTTGAGGTCTAAAGGGGTAATTGTCGCCTAAATGCCATTTCCCTATCATTGCAGTATTATAACTGCTTTTTAATAATATATCGGCAATAGTAACTTCATCTTCTGTTAAAATTGAGCAACCGGCAATGGTGTGCCATGTGTTGTTTCTATTTGGATGTCGTCCAGTTAATAAACCAGAACGACTAGGAGTACAGGTAGTCCCCACATGAAAGTTCGTTAATTCTAATGCTGTTTTTGAAAAAGTATCTAAATTTGGAGTTTTAATGATTGTATTTCCATGACAGCCAATATCGCCATAACCTTGGTCGTCTGTGTAAATTACAATAATGTTAGGTTTTTGGGAAAGAACATTAGTAGTTAAATTGCTGTTTTTATCGTAATCCCATAGGAGTATTAAAAGAGTGAAAATATAAAGGTGTTTGATTTTCAGCACAATAGTGTAAATTGACGACTTAAGTCCAAAAGTAAATATAAAACGTATAAGAACTTGTAACAAAAGATCTGTAATATGCAACAAATTACCAAATCTTAATTTTTAAGATTATTGTTAGTTGCCTATGATTTAATATTTTAGCAGATTATTAATGTGAATTTATGAAAAACTATATTCTATTTATTGTATTTATAGTGTCGCATGCTATTTTTTCACAAGAAGAATCCATACAAACCAGATTTTCTAGAGATGGAATCTTGTATAAAACTTCTGGTGAATTCTCTCAATTGTTAGCTAAGTTTAAAGAGCATGATAAATGTGTAGTTATAGACTATATAGGTAAGTACACTTATAAGGTTAAATATGAAGACTGGATAGGTTATGTAAACGATGAATATCTATCAGTGAATGATGATATGATAGATATGCTTTATAATTATGAGGAGCGAGAAATGAATAAACTCATTGCTGAAGATGAAAAAAGAAAGCAGAAAATACAGAACATAGTTAATGAAAATAATAAGGAAAAAGAGTTAGCCTTAAAGCATGAAGCCGAGTTAGAAGCTAAACGGGTAGAAGATTCTTTAGCGCAATTAAAGATTTTAAGACAAAAGCAGTTTGTTTTGGAGCAAAAGATTGCTCAAGAGCGAGAATTAGCCTTAAAACGAAAGGCTGAATTAAAAGCCAAGCGTATAGAAGATTCTCTGTCTCAATTAAAGATAGCAAGAGAAAAACAATATGCTTTAGAGCAAGAAATTGCTTTAAAGCGTGAATTGGCAATAAAACGAGAAGCTGAGTTAAGAGCAAAACGCATTGAAGATTCTCTGGCTAAAGTAAAAGTAGCAAGAGAAAAACAATATGCCTTAGAACAAGAAATAGCTTTAAAACGAGAGCTAGCCTTAAAGAAAGAAGCCGAATTAGAAGCAAAACGAACAGAAGACTCTTTAGCTCAAGTAAAAATTTTAAGGCAAAAACAGTTTGTTTTAGAGCAAGAATTAGCCCAAAAACGTGAATTAGCTTTAAAACGAGAAGCCGAGTTAAGAGCAAAACGTATCAAGGATTCTTTAGCACAAGTAGAAGCAGCGCGAGAAAAACAAATGGCTTTAGAGCAAGAGTTGGCAATAAAACGAGAAGCTGAGTTAAAAGCAAAACGTATCAAGGATTCTCTAGCACAAGTAGCAGCAGCACGAGAAAAACAAATGGCTTTAGAGCGTGAATTGGCTATGAAGCGTGAAGCTGAGTTAAAAGCAAAGCGTATCAAGGATTCTTTAGCGCAAGTAGCAGCAGCACGAGAAAAACAAAAGGCTTTAGAGCGTGAATTGGCTATGAAGCGTGAAGCTGAGTTAAAAGCAAAGCGCATCAAGGATTCTTTAGCGCAAGTAGCGGCAGCACGAGAAAAACAAAAGGTTTTAGAGCGAGAGTTGGCGATAAAACGAGAAGCTGAGTTAAAAGCAAAGCGCATCAAGGATTCTTTAGCGCAAGTAGAGGCAGCACAAGAAAAACAAAAGGCTTTAGAGCGTGAATTGGCTATGAAGCGTGAAGCTGAGTTAAGAGCAAAGCGTATCAAGGATTCTTTAGCACAAGTAGCAGCAGCGCGAGAAAAACAAAAGGCTTTAGAACGAGAGTTGGCTATGAAGCGTGAAGCTGAGTTAAAAGCAAAGCGCATCAAGGATTCTTTAGCGCAAGTAGCGGCAGCACAAGAAAAACAAAAGGCTTTAGAGCGTGAATTGGCTATGAAGCGTGAAGCTGAGTTAAGAGCAAAGCGCATCAAGGATTCTTTAGCGCAAGTAGCGGCAGCACAAGAAAAACAAAGGGCTTTAGAGCGTGAATTGGCTATGAAGCGTGAAGCTGAGTTAAGAGCAAAACGTATCAAGGATTCTTTAGCACAAGTAGCAGCAGCACGAGAAAAACAAATGGCTTTAGAGCGGGAGTTGGCGATAAAACGAGAAGCCATTGTTAAGCAAAGAGAAATAAGTGAAGAAGAAAAACTTAAACTGGAATTAAAGAAAATTAAAGAAAGAAAGCATACCTTAAGGGTTAAAGAAAGGGAGCGTAGGACCCAGATGCTTACTATTGAGAATCGCTTAGAGGAATTGCAAAGGCAAGTGTTGCAGAAACACAACATAAAAGGAGAAGATAAAGAGATTAAAAAATTATTAGATGAAATTCTAAAAAACAAGAAAAAATTACTTGTCTTATCTAATAATATTACAGTAGATGAGGAAGAAGAAATAAATGAGACTATACCTGAAAAAAACATATTAGCTCAACAAGATGATTCTGATAACAAAACAGGTAATATTAAAGATGATAGTTCTGCAGTATTAAATGAAGAACAAATAAATGATGTTGCTACAGTAAATGCTAAAGATGTGTTTGTAGAAGATGAAAATTTGGAGTTATTGACAGAGGCAGAACAAGTAAAGCAAGAAGCTCAAAAAATGAGGGGGGATAATCAGGATTTATTAACAGAAGTTAAAGCTGCTCAAAAGCGATTAAAAGAATTACAAAAACGATTAGATATCCAAAAATCTGAAGAGGCTAATAGTGAAAATGCAGCTCTTGAGAAAATGAAGTTTCGTAACACTTGTCATTATGCAATTAACGAATATGATAAGTTTTATAATATCTATACAAAAAGAACAGAACCTTACACTATTAGTGGTGAACTTACGGCAGAACTCTACAAACAAGGAAGTAAAGTTAATGTCTTTTTTAACTATACATCAAATATAGGATGTGCCAGTTATTTGCCTAATAAAAGATCTTCTGTTAAAGTGACTTTGGAAAATGGATTAGTTATTGCTTTTTATCATTCTTGGGATATTGAGTGTAGCTCATTTTTATTTAAAGCAAACATATCTAAATCACAAATTGCAAGTTTAAAGAAATCCCCTATAAAGTCGATTAAGATAAAAGGCACTAAAGCTACTGAAGATGTCACTTATATAGAATATAAAGAGTTTTTTATGGATAAGTTAAAGTGTATAGAATCTAAGTATTAGTATAATAATAGCTTAGTTGTTAGGGATGTATATACAAGTAATATAAAGTAGAAAAAGTGTGTTTTTCAAGATTTAAACGACACTTTTTCTACTAAAATATCTATTACTTAATGGTAATACAGCCGTCTTTGATTTCTATTGTATCGTCGTCTTCAACTGTAATCCATCCACATTCAGTTTCAATTTCGGCTTTTTCAGCCCCACCTTGTATGGTTACTGTAGAAGTTCTACTGCTACCAAATTCAACACTTTTAGATGAACCTGCAATTTTTACATCAAATTTCCAGTTTTTAGAATCCTTATTGTAATATCTTATAGTAACAGCTGCTTGAGCAGTGAAACTTAACAAAAATAGGATCAATAAAGCGATGCTTGTAATTTTTTTCATAAGGTTTAAGATTTGAGTTTGATTAAATAAGTTTTCCTAAAAATAGTCATTTTTTGTAACTAAACAAGTATCATTTTTTATTAGCTGTATACAACGCAATGGCTTTCAAATAATTTTGACCACCCTTCATAGATAAATCATGAATAAAGCTATCTATTTCTGGATGATTAATTTTAGTCCAACGCACTAAAGTATCTCTTTCTCTTTCCCATGTTGTCCAGTCGACATCCATGTAATCAATGGTTTCTAAGGTGCTAATTTTACCAGAATCGAACCCTATTTTGTTTTTAAATTTTAAGGGATTGTTTTTTAAAAATTCGTAGCGCAAAGAGCGTGATTCTATGGTTACGATCACTGCGCTGTCAACACTTTCTAATTTTACTAGTTTGTACCTTGTTTTAAAAACAGAGTCCCATTTAAAATGCTCATAAAAACTTTTAATAGAATGAGGTACGATGTAATTACTTCCCTCTTTAATTGTGATGCTATCGGCTAAAAGAGCTTTTATTTCATTGTAGTTTGAATTATTAAAGCCATTATAGAATTTTGTTACACGTTCAATAGGTTTAACTTCATCATTGCTATTGCAAGAAATAATTAATAATAGTATTAGAGCAAGTTGTATCTTTTTCATAAATAATATTTTAATTAAAAGCTTGTCTTAAAGCATTAGAAAAATCTTCGATGGTTTTAATTTTATTATAAACTTGGTTGTCTACTTTTAACATAGGGATTTGGCTTTTTGTTCCAGATTCTTTGGTTTTTAATTCTTTAACAATTTTTAAATAATTAGTGCTATCTACATCAATATTGTATTCGGTATAATCAATATTGTTTTTCTTTAATATGTCTATAGAGGCTTTACAAATGTTACATCTATCTTTGGTAAAAATAATTAATTTACGGTCTTTTATAGCCCTATCGATTTTAAACTCTAAGGCTTCATGATCTTTTTGTATATTCATGGCATAAGCGACTTCATTTACAATAAATGTAGTGTTGTATATGCCTTTGGTATTTGCTAATTGTATTAGCGTTATTAACTTTATTTTACTGTTTGCAGGGATGTTTTTTATAATAGGTCTGTTGCTGCTACGTCTAAAATCTTTTGTGTCTACTTTTAAAAAGATATCGTAGGAAATGGAATCTGTGTTTGTGGCATACAATACAACACGTTTGCCTTGTTTTTGTTTGGCGAGCTTAACATGTTTGTGTTCGTTTTGAGAAAAAAAAGTGTATGTTACAAATACTAAAATAAGGGTAAAATATGTTCTCATAATTTAAAACAGTTGAATAGTAAAAGTACTATAAATAGAATTATATTTGTTTAAATTATACACTAATTATATGTCATTAAGCCTAACCAAGCCTATATGTTTTTTTGATTTAGAAACTACGGGAATTAATATAACAACAGATAGAGTTGTAGAAATTTCAATTTTAAAAGTACATCCTAACGGAAAAGAAGAGCGAAAAACCTGGTTAGTTAATCCTGGGATTCCAATTCCTAAAGAAGTCACTGAGATTCATGGCATTTCGGATGCTGATGTTATTGATAAACCTACATTTAAAGAGCTCGCCAAGGATATTTATAATATGATAAAAGATTCGGATCTAGGTGGGTTTAATTCAAATAGATTCGATATTCCGCTTTTAGCTGAAGAAATGTTACGTGCCGATGTCGATTTTGATATGAAGAATAGACTGGCTGTAGATGTACAAACTATTTTTCATAAAATGGAGCAACGTACATTAAGTGCGGCATATAAATTTTATTGTGATAAAAACCTTGATGGAGCGCATAGTGCAGAAGCAGATACGAATGCGACTTACGAAGTATTGAAAGCACAGATAAATAGGTATGATGATTTAGAAAATAACATGAAGTTTTTATCTGAGTTTAGTTCAAGGAAAAAATTTGCCGATTTTGCCGGTTTTATAAGCTACAATAAAAATGGAGAGGAATGTTTTTCCTTTGGGAAACATAAAGGAAAATTGGTGACCGAAATTCTGGAAAAAGAACCTGGATATTTTGGGTGGTTGCTAAACGCAGATTTTCCGTTATACACTAAAAAGGTACTTACAGCTATTAAGCTAAGAAGTTTCAATAATAAATTAGGTTAAGCCATAATTTAAGTTACAGGTTTAGGCAGGTGCCTGCGTTAGGGATTGAAGTAGAAAGCCCGCAGTGAGGTACGAACGAGGACTTGTAACGCAAAGCCCGACCGTGCGATAGCATGGTAACGCCAAAAAATATAATAATACATGAAGCTTATTTGTATAGGAAGAAATTACGCTGAGCATATTGAGGAGTTAGAAAATGAAAAGCCAGAAGAGCCTGTTGTTTTTTTAAAGCCAGATACGTCGATTTTACTTAAAAAGCATCCTTTTTTTATACCAGATTTCTCAAATGAGATACATCATGAAGTTGAGGTTTTGGTTAAAATTAATAGAGTAGGTAAGCATATTGATAAAAAGTTTGCACATAAATATTATAATGAGATAGGTTTAGGAATAGATTTTACGGCACGCGATTTGCAAAACAAGTTAAAAAAGAAGGGCTTGCCTTGGGAAAAAGCAAAAGGTTTTGATGGTGCTGCTGTGGTAGGACAATGGCTTTCTAAAAGTAAATTTAAAGATTTAAACAGCATTTCTTTTTCATTAAAAAAGAACGAAACAACTGTACAAGAGGGAAATACATCTAATATGTTGTGGAAAATTGATGAAATTATAGAATATGTGTCAAAATATTTTACTTTAAAGATAGGAGACATTATCTTTACAGGTACGCCTTCGGGAGTTAGTAGAGTAGAAGTAAACGATAAATTAAAAGGATATATAGAAAACGAGGAAATGTTTTCGGTAACAGTTAAATAAATGGAGCAACATTATAAATTATTTAGAGTAAGAGAATTAACAGATAATGACGAAGAGTTTATAGCTACTTTGGCAGCTACTTTTATAGAAGAAGTGCCAGAAGATGCAGAGCGTCTAAAAAAAGCTGTTGCAGAAAAAGATTTCTACACAGCTTATCAAGCGGCTCATAAAATGAAACCTACAGTCGATTTATTTGAATTAGGTATACTTAATGACTTAATTGAAGTACAGGATTGGGGTAAATTCGAGAAAAAAGAGCTCGATATAAAAGAAAAATTAGATATAGTTATTACAGCTGTAGATAATGCTGTAGCCGAGATTAAGGCAGATTTTAGTTTATAATGCTTGCAGAGATTATTACTATTGGGGATGAGCTTCTTATAGGTCAGGTAATAGATTCCAACTCTGCATTTATAGGTCAAGAATTAAATAAGATAGGCGTCTCTGTCTATCAAATTACTTCTGTTCAAGACAACAAAGATCATATTCTACAAGCATTAAAAGATGCAGAGCAGCGTGTAGATATTGTTATTATGACGGGTGGACTAGGTCCTACAAAAGACGATATCACCAAAAAAACCATTGCAGATTATTTTAATGATACTTTGGTAAGAGATACTTTGGTATTAGAAAACATTAAAACCATTTGGAGGGATAATAATAGGCCTGTTTTGTTACAAGTTAATAAAGACCAAGCTTTGGTGCCTTCAAAGGCTAAAGTTTTAATGAATACTTCTGGTACTGCTCCTGGTATGTGGCTTGAAAAAGATAAAAAGACCTTTGTTGTGCTTCCTGGCGTGCCTTTTGAAATGAAAAAATTGCTTAAGGAGGAAGTATTGCCGCGAATTAAAGAAAAATACGATTGTCCGTTTATATTACATAAAACGCTTTTAGTAAGTGGCTTGGGAGAAAGTGCTTTAGCAGACCGCATTGAAGATTGGGAAAATGGGTTGCCAAAGGACATCACTTTAGCTTATTTACCTAAATTAGGAAGCGTAAGATTAAGGTTGTCTTCAAAAGGAGCGCACAAAGAACACATTATAGCAAATGTTAATACCCAAATAGATAAACTTTTACCTTTAATTAAAGAAGAATTTGTAGGTTTTGAAGAGGAAGGTAAATCGCTGGCATTAATTATAGCAAATCAACTCACTCAAAAAGATAAAACTTTAGCGATAGCCGAAAGTTGTACAGGAGGTAAGCTAGCAGAGCAGTTTACAAAAAATCCTGGTGCTTCGGCTTATTTTAAGGGAGGAGCGGTAACCTATGCGACACAATCTAAAATAGATGTTTTAGGGATTAAAGAAAACGTGATTAACGAACATTCTGTAGTAAGCGCACAAGTTGCCGAGGCTATGGCTAAAACAGTAAGGCATCTATTTAAGGCAGATTATGGTATAGCGACTACAGGAAATGCAGGGCCAGCAAAGGGTGATGCAGATGTCCCTGTAGGAACAGTTTATATTGCTGTTGCTTCAAAAGCGGGTGTTATAGCCTCTCATTTTTTATTAGGTAAAGATAGAGGTAAAGTGATTAACAAAGCAATAGGTAAAGCATTGCAACTACTAGAAAAAGAAATTTTAAAAAATGATTAATTTTTTAATTGCTATAAACTAAAGTTTTAGTATATTTGCACCTCGTTTTTAAGCAACAACAAATTTAAAGTTAAAAATAATGTCAAGAGTTTGTGAACTTACAGGAAAGAAGGCAATGGTTGGTAACAATGTGTCTCATGCATTAAATAGAACTAAACGCAAATTCAACGCGAATTTAGTGAAGAAACGTTTTTACATTCCAGAAGAAGACAAATGGGTAACTTTAAAAGTATCTACTTCTGCATTAAAGACAATAAATAAAATAGGTATTTCAGCTGCTATAAAAGAAGCTAAATCTAAAGGTTTTTTAAAATAATTATTGGCATCGTTAAGTAATACAAAATGGCAAAAAGAGGTAACAGAATACAGGTGATTTTAGAATGTACAGAACATAAGGCTACTGGTAAGGCAGGAACGTCTAGATACATTACTACTAAAAATAAAAAGAATACGCCAGATAGAATGGAGTTAAAGAAATTTAACCCAATTTTAAAGCGTATGACCGTTCATAAAGAAATTAAGTAATTAAAATTTTACAACTGTAAAATTAATTAAAGATATAAAGCAATGGCAAAGAAAGCAGTAGCATCGTTACAAACAGGATCTAAGAGATTAACCAAAGCAATTAAAATGGTTAAGTCTCCAAAAACAGGCGCTTATATGTTTGTAGAGTCTGTAATGGCTCCAGATTTAGTAAATGATTTCTTAAAGAAGAAATAAAATTTACAATACAAAATATTTAAAGCAGCTTTCTACTAAGAGAGCTGCTTTTTTATTTTTATATTTGAGCAGTTCACCTGACATAATAGCATAAAAGTAACTATGGTAAGGCTTTTGACTACTTTATTTTTGAAATTATTGGTTAAACTAAACGCTTAAACATTTTAAATGAGTTTTTTTAAAAAAATATTTTCTTCGGAGAAAAAGGAAACTTTAGATAAAGGATTAGAAAAATCTAAAACGAGCTTTTTTGGTAAATTAAGTAAGGCTGTTGCTGGAAAATCTAAAGTTGATGATGAGGTTTTAGATAATTTAGAAGAAGTATTGGTAAGTAGTGACGTTGGTGTAAATACCACACTAAAAATTATTGATCGTATAGAAGAACGTGTGGCTAAAGATAAATATTTAGGAACAGAAGAATTGAATAAAATTCTTCGCGAAGAAATAGCCGCCTTATTGTCTGAAACCAATTCTGGTGAAGATACAGAGTTTACTATTCCAGACACTAAAAGACCCCATGTAATTATGGTGGTTGGTGTTAACGGCGTTGGTAAAACAACAACTATCGGTAAGTTAGCGAGTCAATTTAAAAAGAAAGGCTTAAAAGTGGTCTTAGGTGCGGCCGATACGTTTAGAGCTGCAGCTATAGATCAATTACAAGTATGGGCAGATCGTGTGGATGTGCCTATAGTTAAACAATCCATGGGAAGTGACCCTGCTTCTGTAGCTTTCGATACCTTAAAAAGTGCTGTAACACAAGATGCCGATGTTGTTATTATAGATACAGCAGGCCGTTTACATAATAAGGTTAACTTAATGAACGAGCTTACTAAAGTAAAACGTGTGATGCAAAAAGTAGTTGACGATGCACCTCATGATGTGCTATTAGTACTAGATGGCTCCACAGGACAAAATGCCTTTGAACAGGCAAAGCAATTTACTGCGGCGACCGAAGTGACTTCACTAGCCGTAACCAAACTTGATGGGACTGCAAAAGGAGGTGTTGTAATAGGAATATCAGATCAATTTAAAATTCCAGTAAAATATATTGGTGTAGGAGAGGGGATAGACGATTTACAGGTGTTTAATAAATACGAATTTGTGGATTCGTTTTTTAAATAATAATAGTTTAACGCTATTTTTTAGTCTTGTTTTGATGGTTTTGTTTGATATACCTCCTTGTAGTGCTTAATTTATAGATAATGAGACTAACCATTACCTTTTTATTCGTTATTACTTCTTACTTGGCTAAATCTCAATCCAATTTTATGAATATGGATGAGTGTCAAGTTAATGTTGAATCTGATTCGATCCTAATTGACCTCTTTAATAAGCACAAAATAATAGCTGCTTCATTCGGAGATATTAAAAAGGAGAAGAAGAGAGTATATAAAAAGTACAAGGAAGAGTTAGAATTTCGTAAGGATGGAGGTAATCTAAGTATTTCACATTTTTCTATATTGAAAAAAGCCGTTGAAAACGGAAAGCTTGATTTAGAACTCTTGTCAGAGTACAAACATTTAGACAGTATGCAAAAGGATAAATTGAAGGACATTTTTCTCCGATATCGTAGTAATCCTCAAAATGACATGTCGACAACTGCTTTTTGCTACAAACCAAGAAATGCGATCTTCTTTCTTGACGATTCTGATAAACTTGTAGCCTACTTGGAAATTTGCTTTGAATGTCGACGGTCATATTTAAAACCGAAATCCATCTACCAACTAACCAAGAGGTGTTCTGGGATTTATGAGCCACTAAAAGAGTTTATGGCAGGACTTGACTTAGAATATGGAATAGCAAGAAATAGTTGGAGAGTCAACAAATAAGCATAACAAATGCTAAACGCCATAAGCTTGCGAGGTACTTGCAAAAGCTTGTGTAATCCGCTAGATTGAATAGAATTAAAAAAAAGTTCAGCTTAATAGTGTTTAGCTCGACGTTACTCACTCAAAAGCATAGTTTACTAATTATTCATATAGATATTGCATCTAACTATTTATTTTAGAGGACTAAATACATTAAGATGTTAAAAAAAATATTAGTACCTATAACTGTGTTATGCTTTTTATCGTGTTCTTCTACAAAACAAGTTTCTAATACCAATTCCCAAATGAATTTACTGAGTTAAAAAGTGTCTTTTGAAATTCTATCTTCAACATAAAAAAGAACCGTAACTACGGCTATGCTTATTTTTTCTGTCTCGTATAATTCCAAAATCCATCATTTTACTTTACACTATATTCATTTAAGAATTGGTATAAAAACAAAAACACAGCTCAAATACTTCGAAATATTAATACATTTTTAATAACCGAAATTTCTACCGATAAGAGTTATAGGCCTAACACCTAAAAATCCTATTGAAATTGGAGGTTTTAAAACATCGGAAGGTCCAAAAAATGAAAGAAGGTTTTTAAATGCCTTAGTTGGACCAAATGGCGAAAAAATATCATACTACAGAGCGGGTAGTTGTTGCCCTGTAAAAAGTGAAAATGGTTTTATGGGAACTGCGTTGTTAGATAATTATAGAGTTATACCATTTACGTAATTTAATTTCGTATAAATATTTTTGTCACTTCTACAATGAGTGTCACGCCTTAGCGTGATGTATCGAGAAGCTGCAAACCTGTTCTCGATACATTTTTTATTTCGTTATCTCTTCATAAAAAACACTCGAACTGACATATGCGAAAATTTTAATCGTAAATCGTATTATTTGGGAGAACTCAAAAGATACTGTATCCATATATATTAATATGTATGATTCGGGAAAACTAAAAGCACCTCATGGGTTTGGGATTAAAAAATAAAAAAATAGACTTCTTTATTTACTATTTAGTCGTAACCACCCTAAAATTTGATTATTAACGATTTCCCATTTTCCGTTTTTGTTAGTTAATTCGAAGTTTTCTCTCGCGCTTCCAAAGGGACCAGGATTTTGTTGTATGATTTCGATTTGCTTTTCAGTTACCTTGGAAATAATGGAAACATGACCATATCTATTTAGGACAGTTCCAGAATATACAAGCAAATCGTTTTCTTTAGGTTTAGACTTACTAGGGTTTGTGTATTGAATTAAATTACGCTGTTTATTAATTTGGCCATCTTTTATATTGGAATCAAAAAAATCTTTGGCATGCCCATAGCTGTCAGGCATTTTGTGATTTAGTGCTTTATAATAGTAGCGTTTTACAAATTCAACACATTGGTATTTTAATCCAATATTATAGCCATCTATGGTAAGCTCTCTTCCTTCTACGTTACCAACCCCTCCGTTATAATAAACCGAAACACCATTTAAATCATCTATTTTTTGCCCGACTTTGTAATTAGGGTTTAAATTTATTTTTTGAGATACATAAAAAACAATTATTACTAAAACTAGTAGTCCGGTTATAATTAAAAATCGTTTTTTAAGTAGCATTTTACTTTTCCTTATTTTGGAATATATAATTTTTTACATCCGCTCAGGCACATCAATACCTAAAACACGAAACGCATTTTTAATTGTACTAGCTACGGTTTTAGATAATTGTACTCTAAATACTTTTTCGTTATCGTTGTTAGTGCCTAAAATTGGTACATTTTGGTAGAAGGAATTAAACTCTTTTACCAAATCGTAAGTATAATTAGCGATTAATGCAGGACTGTGCTGTTCTGCTGCATGTTGTATGGCTTCAGGAAACAACTCTAATTGTTTTATAAGCGCTTTTTCTTTGTCGTGTAGTTCTAACCCATTAATATCCGAAGTCTCAGCTAAATTAAAATTAGCTTTTCTCAAAATAGATTGAATTCTGGCGTAGGTATATTGAATAAAAGGTCCTGTGTTGCCTTGAAAATCTATAGATTCTTTAGGATCAAATAAAATACGTTTTTTAGGATCTACTTTTAGGATGTAATACTTTAAAGCACCTAAGCCTATAATTTTATAGAGTTTCTTTTTTTCTTCTTCGGTATAGCCATCGAGTTTACCTAATTCTTTAGAGATGTCTTCGGCAGTAGTTGCCATTTCAATAATTAAATCGTCGGCATCTACAACAGTGCCTTCTCTACTTTTCATTTTACCACTAGGTAAATCTACCATGCCGTAACTTAAATGGTATAAGTTTTTGGCCCAGTCGAAACCTAATTTTTTTAGAATTAAAAAGAGAACTTTAAAATGATAGTCTTGTTCGTTTCCAACCGTATAAACCATACCGCCTACATTTGGGTGATCTTTAATACGCTGTATGGCGGTTCCTATATCTTGTGTCATGTAAACAGCTGTCCCATCCGAACGTAATACGATTTTTTTATCCAGACCTTCATCGGTTAAATCACACCATACAGAACCATCTTTTTCTTTAAAGAATACACCAGATTTTAAGCCTTCAGAAACAAACTCCTTTCCTAATAAATACGTATCACTTTCATAATATAATGTGTCAAAATCTACACCTAGGTTTTTATAAGTTATATCAAAACCATTATATACCCAACCGTTCATGGTTTTCCAAAGCGCTACAGTGTCTGTATCATCAGCTTCCCATTTGCGAAGCATGTTTTGAGCCTCTAATAAAATTGGGGCATTTTTTTTTGCATCATCTTCAGATGAACCTCTAGAAATTAAGTCTTGTATTTCTTTTTTGTATTCCTGATCAAACTTCACATAGTAATTGCCTACTAATTTATCACCTTTTAAACCTGTGCTTTCTGGTGTTTCGTTATTACCAAAACGCATCCAGGCTAACATGCTTTTACAGATATGTATACCTCTATCGTTTATAATTTGCGTTTTGTAAACTTTTTTACCACTTGCTTTTAAAATTTCGGCTACACTATAGCCTAACAAATTATTTCGAATATGCCCAAGGTGTAGTGGTTTGTTGGTATTTGGAGAAGAGTACTCTACCATAACGGCTTTGTCTTCTGTTTTTTGGGAAACAAAACCATAAGCGTCATTTTCTTTAATAGAAGCGAAAAAATTTAAGTAGTAAACATCACTTATTTCAATATTTAAAAACCCTTTTACAACATTAAAATCTTTAACTTCATCAACATTTTTTACTAAATAGTTTCCTATAGTTTCACCTATTTGCACAGGATTACCTTTTATATGACGTAACATAGGAAAAATAACGGCTGTAATATCTCCAGCAAATTCTTTTCGGGTAGCTTGAAATTCAATAGATTCCAATGTTACTTCATAGGTTGTTAAAACGGCTTGTTTTATGTGATTGGATAAGGTGTTTTGAAGATTCATTTATAATAGGATTATAAGCAGACAAAGATAGCAAGTTTTTAATCTTTACTAGAAATAATATTTAAGTATAGTTGTAATATTTAAATCAAAAATTATAGTTTATAAAGATTTATGTGTAAAATAATTTTTATGTTAATGATTTTATACACAAACGATCTATAAATGCTTTTTTTCTGTTTTTTTTACCGTTAATCTATTTATCGATTTTTTCATAGAAAAAGGATAGCTTTTTATCTAATTTATTGGTAGAAAAACTTATAAATTAGAATTTATAGGGTCTTTTTCCAATTTTTGTCAGGTAACGCTATTTAGACAAAAAAATATATTAAGATTTCCTTGTTTTCCCTCATTCAAGTATCTTAAAATGCGTTTTTTTATATTCTAATATGAGGACAAAAACTACTCTATTTATTATAATGTCTTTTTTCTTTGGTTTTTCTCAGACCAAAGAACTGGATAGCTTGTCTATAGAATTAGCTTTTGAAACTGCCGATACGCTCAAAGTAAAGACTTCTTTAAAACTTATCGAGAATTTATACAGGATAGGGGAATATGATCGCGCTCTAAAATATATTATTCAAAGTGAAAAATTATCTTCTTCAATACATTATAAAAAAGGTATTGCAAAAACGGCATATTACAAAGCGTTAATTTATGCCGAAAAGAACGATTATATTAATGCTATAGATGGTTACAATAATGCAAAGGCACTATTTGTAGAATTAGGAGATTTACAAAATACAGCAAAGGTTAACAGTAGTATTGGTTTATTAGAAATAAAGAGAGGCAATAAAAATGTAGGGTTACAATATTTATTATCCAGTATAAGAGAACTAGAACTTCATGGGTCTAGCCAGGAATTGCATGCTACATATATTAGTCTTGGTAAATCGTTTTATGAGATTAACGATTTAAATAAAGCTATTCAATACAATCTAAAGGCTCTTGAAATAGAAGAAAAATTTAACAATGTTGAAGATATTAATAATTCTAGTCTTCTTTTAGCCGAGTTATATTCTAAAACAAAAGAGCATAGAAAGGCGATAGAGTTTTACAAAAAAGTGCTTCATAATGCTAAAGGAAAAAATAATCCTTTACGAGGAAAAATCTTGCCTAAATTAGGAGGTGAATATCTGGAGTTTAATGATTACAAATCTGCAACGAAATACTTGATTCAGGGCTTAAATTTAAATAGACGCATTAATGACAAGTCCAACTTACTTATTGTGTTGAATAATTTGGGAAGCTTAAATTTGAGTGAAAACAGATTAAAAGTAGCCGAAAGACAAATTAGAGAAGCAGGAACGCTGGCAAGACAACTAAAAGATGATCGCCAATTATTAAAGCATTATAAGTTAATGGTTGCTTTAGATTCAACTAAAAAGAAATTTGATAGAGCGTTTGTTTGGCAAAGTAAATATTACGATTTAAAAGAAACATTAGATAAAGAAAAGTTAAAACAACCTGAGCTTGCCGAAATTTTACCTGTTTCTCAAGTTGATTTAAATGTTGATCTTAACAAAACTAAAACAAACTTAATTGCAGATAAGTCAAACAATAGCATGGTAGTTAATAATGCTAAAGATCAAAGTGGGTCAAAACTCTTTACCTATATCCTATCAGCAATATTACTTATACTAAGCAGCTTTTTAATAATCAATTATCTAAAGCGAAATAAAGATATCAAACAAATACAAGACCTTGAAAAACAGAACTTAAATATTCAACTTCAAAATGAAGCGTATGTAGAACAAACTAAGCATTTGGAAAATGTTAATAATGTAAAAGATAAATTATTTTCTATTGTGTCTCACGATTTAAAAGATTCTTTATCATCTATTAACGGGTTTATAGACTTGCTAAGGGATGGTTCTTTGTCCAGAGAAGAGTTTGATAATTTAATTCCTGAACTTAGTGAAAATGCGAATAATGCATCATTATTGCTTTTTAACTTATTAAATTGGTCCAAATCTCAAATGCAATCGCTTAAACCAGTACCTAGTCTTTTTGATGTACAAGAGGTTTTTGAAGAAAAGGTTAAGCTTATCGAACAACGTATTGAAACAAAGGGGATTGAGTTAATAGATCGTTCCCTTCGTGATTTTGCATATGCAGATAAAAGTATGTTTGAAATTATAATTCAGAATCTTTTAGCCAATGCTTTAAAATTTTCTAAAGAAGGTGATACCATTACAATATCTAATCACATAAGTAATGGTAGTTGTATAATAAGTATTGCCGATACTGGCGTAGGTATAGCCAAAGACAAAATAGATAAACTGTTTGAAGGTAACGCTTATACTACTATGGGAACAAATAACGAAAAAGGTACAGGACTGGGGCTTTCTATTTGTAAAGAGTTAGTAGAACTTAATAGTGGTAAAATTTGGGTAGAAAGTACATTAAACGTAGGAAGCACATTTTTTGTGCAATTACCAAAATCTAAAATAGTAGAGGCTGCTTAATACATTTAATTTAACATTTAAAATTCTAATTGATACTTTGGAGTATTCTCAACTTCAAATAATCTAACATAATCCATTGGATTTGGAACATTATCTAATTTGCATAATAAAGTTATTACTGCACTAAGCCCTTCAAAAAGAATATCTTTATCGGTTGGATTTTGAGGTTTACTATTTTTATAATTTAAAGGCAGTTGATATCCACAAGCCTCTAAAAAAGTAATTTCAATTTTTAAAAGTTCTAAAGGCGTGTAGCCATTAAATTTTCTGCCTAATGTTTCATGAACTTTTCCAATATAATTAAGTACTGTAGATCCATGTCTATCAGATAAATGCTTCCAACTATCTGTGTTATCTAAAATGTTTCCAACAGCACATTGCTTACAACATTCTGGATTTAATGTGTCGTTATGAAAAGCATTATATAATTTTCCTAAAGCAGTTTCTAGACGGGATGTAGTTTTCATAACTTGAGGTTGTATTAGACTACTAAAAATACAAATTATTGGTGATAATGTGAAACCTTTAATATGTAAAGATTAATCACAAGTGATTAATTAATAATAAAAACCAACCAATAACAAAAAGCAATCCACCAATAGGGGTTACAGGGCCTAAAAATTTTAATTTCTTCCCCTTAGCGTCGCTTAAAACGAGTGCATATATACTAAACGAAAAGAGCAGTATTCCTAAAGTAAAACACCAATATATTGCCTGTGTAGTATATTTAAAATTAAACCCAAGAATAAGTAAAACTAGAGCATGATACATTTGGTATTTAACCCCAGTTTCAAAACTTTTTAATTGGTCTTCATTTAGTTTTTTCTTAAGTGCATGGGCACCAAAAGCACCAAAAATTATGGCAAGCATGCCAAAGATTGAGGCTGTTGAAATAAAGATATGTTCTGTCATAATCCTAAAATATTTATTTGTAAACCACAGGAATAATTTCCCCTTTAGCTAAACAGTATTTTTCAATGTTTGCGTTTGATAATTTAGAAGTATAATCAATAGCATCAACTTTAAAGCCAACATCACGAAGCTTATCAAAATAATCGAGACCATAAACGCGTACATGGTCGTATTGTCCAAATATTTTAGCGCGTTCTTTTTTATCGGTTATACTATCGTCTTCAAAAGTAGTTACTCTATTTAAATCTTGCGGAATTTGAAATACACCCCAGCCACCAGGTTTCATAATTCTATAGAGCTCATGCATGGCTTTAGCATCATCTGGAATATGCTCTAAGACGTGATTACATAAAATAACATCAAATTCGTTATCCTTGAACGGGAGATTACAAATATCTGCTTTAACATCGGCTATTGGCGACTCTAAATCTGTAGTGATGTAATCTAAGTTCTTTAAGCTTTTAAAGCGTTTTAAAAAACATTGCTCTGGCGCAAAATGGAGAACTTTTAAATTTGCAGAAAAAAAATTAGTTTCACTATTTAGGTACAACCATAAAAGCCTGTGTCGTTCTAATGAGAGGCTAGAGGGTGATAAAACATTGTTACGTTGATTTCCATAACCATAAGGTAAAAAGGTTTTAAAGTTTTTATTGTCAATAGGGTCTGTAAATTTATTTCCTTTTAATAGTAAGGCTAAAACAGGACGTGCCAAATAACTTAACCTAATTAGTAAAGGTCTGGGGACAATATTTAATATGAGTTTGAAGAGTTTTTTTGACACGAATTTCACCAATTTTCACGAATGTTCTATAAAACAATTCTTTTGTAGGTTAAACTATCTTGACCAAAATTAACAAGCAGACCAAGTTTTAGTTTAGAAACAGCTAAATAGTTTAAAGTTTGTTTAATATGCGATGAAGTTAAACATTCTATAGCTTTTATTTCTAAAACAATTTTATCATAAATTATAAAATCTGCTTTATACTTATGAGGTAAGAGATTACCCTTATAATTTATTCCAAACTTTTTTTCTCTTGAATAATTAATATTGTTATCAATAAATTCTATTTCTAAGGCATCTCCATAAACGATTTCGTTAAAACCTTTACCTAACTCCTTGTGGACTTCCATACAAACACCAATAATTTTATAGGCTTCTTCTTTGTATATTAAGTTCGCCATTTTTTCAAAAAAGTTTTATGTTTTAAACAAAAATAAAATTAGTGCTAATTCGTGAAATTCGTGTCTATAATATTAATGCTTCTTGTCTAAACTCATCCTCTTCATCACTTTCAATACCCAAGGCTTCATAAATATAAGCAAATGTAGAAAGTAACTCAGGCTTCCCATCTACAAGAGCAACATCATGTTCAAAATGCGCAGATGGTTTATTGTCTAAAGTAGTTATTGTCCAGCCATCTTTGTGTTGTTTTATGCGATGGGTTCCCATATTTATCATAGGTTCTATGGCGACTACCATACCTTCAACAAACTTTTTACCTCTACCTCGGCGTCCATAATTTGGCATTTCTGGATCTTCATGCATTTTACTGCCTAATCCATGTCCTACTAATTCTCTAACAACGCCATAGCCATGGTTTTCACAGTATTTTTGAATAGCATAGCCAACATCACCTACGCGATTATTCGCTTTAAACTCTCTAATACCAGTATATAGAGATGCTTTAGTTACTTTTAGTAATTTTTCTGTTTCTGGAGCTATTTCTCCAACAGGAAATGTATAAGCATGGTCTCCATAAAAGCCATGTTTGAGTGCACCACAATCTATAGATATTATATCGCCTTCAACTAAAGGCTCATTATTAGGGATGCCATGGACTACTTGAGAATTTGGACTCATACAAAGCGTATTAGGAAAATCGTATAATCCTAAAAACCCTGGTACTGCACCATGATCTCTTATATATTCTTCAGCAATTTTATCGAGTTCTAAAGTCGTCACTCCAGGTGTTATGTGTTTTGCTAATTCACCTAGTGTTTTTGATACAATTAATGCGCTTTCGCGCATTAATTCAATTTCCTCACGTGTTTTTATTACAATCATTATTTAAATAAATCAAAAAAACCTTTTTTCTTTTTTGTAATTACTGGATTAACTTTTTCGTTCGTTAGCATTTGGTATACTTCTCCCCAGCCTATAAAGCCACCAATATTTCTGTCGTCTATAAATATATCGGCATGTATTTTTCTGCTTACTTCATTAGAGAATTCTTCTTCAGGGAAACTACTATTTACAGCATAAAACGTAATGCCATTATTTTTACAGAATCTAACAGCTTCATCTAACTTAGAGCCACATCTATAAGTCCATAAAATAAGGCGATGCCCTTCCTCTTGCAGCTTTTTTAAAGTTTCAAAAGCAAATATTTGAGGCTTTCCAATTTTGGGATAGGCATCTTCTACAATGGTACCGTCGAAATCTACTGCTATTATAAGTGTATCGCTAAAATTCATTTAAGCAAAGGTAACTTTTTATTTCTATAGGTTTATACTAGAGGGTGTTGGGTCATTGCCTCTGGTTGTTCAACACCTATTAATTTAAGAATTGTAGGAGCCACATCTCCTAATACACCACTATCAATTTTTGTTAGATCATTATCAATTAAAACAATAGGTACTGGGTTTGTGGTATGTGCTGTATGTGGAGATCCATCTGGGTTTATCATGGTTTCGCAGTTACCATGGTCTGCAATTAATAAAGTAGTATAGCCGTTTTCTAAACCAGTGGTAATAACATCTTTTGCACAAATGTCAACAGCTTCACAAGCTTTTATGGCAGCTTCCATTATACCTGTATGACCAACCATATCTCCATTAGCAAAGTTAAGACAAATAAAATCTGCTTCACCTTTTTGCAGTTCAGGAACTAAAGCATCACGTAATTCGTAAGCACTCATTTCTGGTTTTAGGTCGTAAGTAGCTACTTTAGGGGAGTTTTTCAAGATTCTCGATTCACCTTCAAAAGGTGTTTCTTGACCTCCGGAAAAGAAAAATGTTACGTGCGGGTATTTTTCTGTTTCAGCAATTCTAATTTGCTTTTTTCCGTTTTTAGCTAATACTTCACCTAATGTTTCAGAAATATTGTCTTTATTGAAAATAACTTTAATGCCTTCAAAATCATCACTGTAATTTGTTATAGTAACGTAATATAAGTCAAGTTTTTTGGTATTGTAATCTGGAAAATCTTTTTGATTTAACATTTCGGTTAGTTCACGACCTCTATCAGTTCTAAAGTTGTAAAAAATAACAACATCATCTTTTTGAACTTTTGCAACAGGTTCGCCATTATCGTTTGTTACAATTAAAGGTTTAACAAATTCATCTGTAATATCATTATCATAATTGGTTTGAATGGCTTGTGCAGCATTTATTGTTTTAGTTCCAACACTATTAACTATAGCATCGTAGGCTAACTGTACACGTTCCCAACGTTTATCTCTATCCATAGCATAGTAACGTCCAGTAACTGTAGCTAGTTTAGTGTTAGTTCCTGCAATATAGTTTTCTAGGTCTTGAATATAACCTTTTCCAGATTTTGGATCTACATCTCTACCATCTGTAAAAGCATGTACAAAAGAATTTACCCCTGCCTTATTGGCTGCATCAATAAAACCTTTTAAATGATTAGTGTGAGCATGGACACCTCCATTACTTAACAGCCCTAAAAAATGAACATTTTTGTTGTTGTCTGAAGCATATTTAAGCGCATCAACTAACACTTTTTCATCCTTTAAAGTATCCTTTTCAATAGCTAAATTAATTTTGGCAAGATCTTGATAAACAATTCTTCCTGCACCCAAATTCATATGTCCAACTTCACTGTTACCCATTTGTCCCTCTGGTAAGCCAACATGTAGACCATCTGTTCTAAGTGATGCGCTAGCATATTTTGTATATAAAGAGTCTATAAAAGGTGTGTTTGCATTGTCTATAGCAGATACTTTAGGATCTGGAGATGTTCCCCAGCCATCAAGAATCATAAGGATGACTTTTTTATTCATTTTCAGTGGTTTATTTTAAGCCGCAAATATAATAATTTAAGCAGTATAATAGGCGTATCACACTAAGCTAAAATAAATTTGCTTTTTTATTTTAAAATAATTGATAATCAGTGTCTTAAAATTGTGTTGAAAAGTAAAAAAAACGTTAAAAATATGTTATTTGTCATTTTTTAGTGTAACAAATAATTTTTTTTGTCGTCTCTTAATTATAATCAAAAAACAAATCATTAATCAAAAAATCTTTCATCATGAAAAAAACAATCATCATTTCTGCAATTGCATTATGTATTTCTGCGTTTAATGTTCAAGCAAGTAATTTATCAGACAATACGATTTATCAAAAAGTTTTAGTTAAACTAGAGGTAAGTCCCTTTTGTGTATCTATAGCCAAAGGCGATATAGAAACAGTAAAAAAGTTAATAGACTTGGGAGAGGATATCAATCAAAAATCTAACGGTATGACTCCTGTTATGTATGCTGCTAAATACAATAGAACAGAAATTTTAAAGTTATTAATACAAAAAGGCGCTAATTTAAAAGTAAAGTCTAGTAAAGGTATGACTGCTATTAAATACGCCAAATTACATAAAGCTACAGATACTGAGGCTCTTTTAAAAGAAGCCCTTTCTAAAAAGAAAAAATAATTAAGCTAAACATTTAAAGCATTTAAAATTATTTTTGAATTAGTCACGAAAAAGGCCCTTATGGGCCTTTTCAATTAATGTTTATATTTTTCTATAGCTTCTCGTATTTTTTCTATCCTATTATCTGGATCTGGATGTGTACTTTGAAATTCTGGAACTCTATTTGGACCAGCAGCAGCTTTTAATATTTGCATAACCCCTATCATTTCTTCGGGGTTATAACCTGCGTCTATCATAAATTTAACACCTAATTCATCACTTTCTAATTCATCATCTCTACCATTAGTAAGTAGTTTGTTTTGACCAATACCGCTTATAAGTCCTCCCATATCTGCACCAACAGAACCAGCAGTAGCTAGTCCTTGCCAATACTCACTTTCCGCAATACGCTCTGCACTGTGACGGCCTAATACATGACCAATTTCATGCCCTAAAACGCCAGCTAATTGATCTTCATTTTTTAATTTAGAAAATAGAGCGTAAGTAATAAAAATTTGTCCGCCAGGTAACGCAAATGCATTAATAGCTCTATCATCATTTAATAAATGAAACTCATATCTATATGGTGTTTGTTTTGCTAGGCTGTTGTTAACGAGTTTGTTACCTACATTATCTACTAGAGCTTGATATTGATTATTGGGGTGTGCCCCACCATGTTGTTGAGCCATTTGTGGTGCACTCTGTAAACCAATAGCTATTTCTTTATCAGGCGTCATAGATATGGTTTGCATTCTTCCGGTATAGGGGTTTTCTTCGCGTTGACTACAGCGTTTAAAAACAAAAAATAGTGCGATAGCGACACCAATTAAAAGTCTAACTTTAAGATTTCTTCCTCTCATTTTGTGGTATATTTAGAGTGTTAAAATTACGAAAATTTGGTTTTATACCAATTCTTATGTTAAATCACACAGAATAAAAATGATAGATTTTTGTGTTATATGAAAAAGAAAAATGAGTCATAGCATAACCTACGAGTCTTTTTTATTTTGAAGTATTGCGCAAAAAGGCACATTTTAATTGAGTAATTTAATGTTAGAATTGGTATTGTATTAATTAAGACCCTATTCTCTTTTAATGTCACTTCTTTTATACATTAGGTAATGTGTGCCAATTTCTTGAATATTAAAAGGTTCGCCAATACTAGAAAAGCCATTAGTTTTATAAAATTGTAAAGCTACTTCTCTAGCGTTACACCAAATTAAATCTACCTTTTTATCTCTTAGAAGTCTTTCTCCATAAAGGAGTAATTTTTTTCCTAAACCTAATCTTCGATATGCATTGAGTATTGCCATACCGCGTAGCTGATATTGTAATTGCATATTGAATAACTTGTTTGACTTTTCTATAAATGTAACAACACCTACTAATTTGTTATCTATAAATGCACCTAAGTGAATCGTTGTTTTTAAATTATCACCCTCAAAAGCACAAGAAGATACTGGCTTCCCAGTTCTTAAAACGGGATGTCTTACAAGATGCGTTTGTAGAGCGTCTATATGTTTTAGTTTAATATCGATTTTTAAATTATTTAGCTGTTAGTTTTTTGCCTTATCAAACTTAGTAAATATCTTGCTATAAGATATTCTACATCCTTAAAACTAAAAATTAAATGGCTTATAAATTTAGAATTTTAAAACCACATGAAATTGAAATTGTAGTACCTCTAGTAGAAAAGCTTGACGACTTTAAAATACCTCAAGCTATTTTAAAAGAACGTTTTTTAGAAATGGCTAAAGCACAAAACTATGATTGTGCTGTAATCTTGGATAAAGAAAGAATAGTTGGAGTTACTGGTCTATGGTATTGTACAAGGCATTATTCTGGAAAAAGCGTAGAAGTGGATCATGTTTTTATTGAAGAAGCGCATAGAGGAAAAGGTTTAGGGAAAGATTTTTTTAAATGGATTTATAATTATGTTACCAAAAAAGGATATCAAGCTATAGAACTCAATACTTATGTGCAAAATCATGCATCACATAAGTTTTATTACAATGAAGGCTTTAAAATTTTAGGCTACCATTTTTTGAAAAAGTTTGACTAACAGGGAGGTACAAAAGGGAGTGTTTAAATATTTTCGAGAAAACAATTTTATTTTGGTTAGTATTTAGGTATTATCTATATTTGCCCGGCTAATGCGGGAGTAGCTCAGTTGGTAGAGCGTCAGCCATCCAAGCAGAAAGTCGTCCCGCGCGACGCGAGATCTCCCGAGTCGGATAAAATATTGAAGAGTAAATCACTCATTTAGAGTGAATAATTGCGGGAGTAGCTCAGTTGGTAGAGCGTCAGCCATCCAAGCAGAAAGTCGTCCCGCGCGACGCGGGATCTCCCGAGTCGGATGAAATATTGAAGAGTAAATCACTCGTTTAGAGTGAATAATTGCGGGAGTAGCTTAGTTGGTAGAGCGTCAGCCATCCAAGCAGATGTCGTCCCGCGCGACGCGGGATCTCCCGAGTCGGATAAAATATTGAAGAGTAAATCACTCGTTTAGAGTGAATAATTGCGGGAGTAGCTCAGTTGGTAGAGCGTCAGCCTTCCAAGCTGAATGTCGCCAGTTCGAACCTGGTCTCCCGCTCAAAACTCCATCTTTTTATAAGGTGGAGTTTTTTGTTTTCAGCAGATTCTTCCCCAGCAACTCCTAGAATAATTAAAAGTGTAGTTTATTAGCTGTATTTGCAGTTCGTCAGGAATATGTTTTTATGCTTAAGATTATGTCGTTTTTTTGAGGTATTAATAATTACGGATCAAGCGCGAAAGTTGTGTTTAGGCAAAAATTTGCGTTAATCTAAAGAGAAAGAATTCTACATTTTTGACACC
>CANMLX010000044.1 GCA_947498845.1 uncultured Flavobacteriaceae bacterium
CCTTGGATGGATGGCTTATTTAGCCAAATAAAAAATCTAAGCCCTCCTTTTATCTATTCTAATGCATAAAACGGGTTTAAAGCATTAAATTTTATCTAAACTATGAATACATTTGAGGTCTTACAAGACAAAATAGAAAAAGCAAAAGCGCTTGATTTTGGAGAACTAATAAATAAAATTTTCGATTTATTTAAAAAAACATGGCTTAATGGATTTTTTTTACTCCTTATTACTGTAATTATCTTAACCCCAGTTTTTATAGTGTTTTATATGCCAATGTATACGTCTATAATGGAGCAAATCCAAAGTGGAGGGTATGATCCCAGTAATTTTAACGATTTGGTCAAGAAACAACAAGGAGAGTTTAAGTATATGATATTGGGTTTTACTTTTTTAGTGAGTTTTATTAGCACAGCATTAACCGCAGGGTTTTATAGACTTATTAAGAATGTAGACCATGGCGAGGAAAGTAATTTTTCTATGATCTTTTATTTCTTTAAAGGGAAATATCTAGGTAAAATTTTTACTATAGCAGCATTTTCTTTGATGGTGGCATTATTAGGTTTTGTATTGGAACTTTTTTTACCACAAAATATAGCTGCTTTTATTAAGGTGGTTATATCACTGCCATTGATGGTCTATACTTCCTTGTTTATTGTGTTTTTAGCATTTAACCCAGATTTAGATATGTCCAGCATATTTAGCTTAAGTTTTAATTTAGGGACAAAAAAATGGTTGCTTATTTTAGGGTTGCTGCTAGTAACATATATAATAGGCGTTCTTGGTATTGTTGCATGTTTTGTTGGGATTATGTTTACAATGGCTATAGTTTACCTTCCCGCTTATATAATTTACAAAGACGTTGTAGGTTTTAATACAGTGGATGATCTGGATTTAATAGGAGAAAAACAAGATTATGAATAATATACAATCTATATTAGATAGAATTAATAATGCTAAAGCATTAGATTTTGGAACTATTTTAAGCGAAGCAATAGAGCTTTTTAAAAAAGTATGGTTAAAAGGTTTTTTAGTTATTTTATTTGTTGCTATAGCCGCAGGAGCCTTAAATATGGTCTTTGGATTAATAGGGTTAGCTCCAGACATAAGCATATTTAATAATGGTTTTAACTTAGATACGTTTCTTAACTTTTATTCTCAAAATGCTGTTTATAATATCCCTCAAACTATAATTCTTAATACATTAACGATTTTACTTTTAGGAGCTTTCTATAAAATATGCAAAGAAGTGATGTCTGGAGAGCATGTAAAAGACGATTATTTTTATTTTTTTAAAAAAGAATACCTGTCAAAAGCATTAATACTGGGGGTTATCTATACACTAATTGCTACTATTGCTCAAGCTTTATTACTAATACCTTACATCTATGTAATGGTTCCTTTATCTTATTTTGCTGTGTTTTTTGCTTTTAACTCAGACTTGAAAGAGGTTGAAATCGTTAAATTAAGTTTTGCTTTGGGTAATAAAAAATGGCTTATAACATTTGGAAGTTTGTTTGTTTGCGCGATTATAGGAATGTTAGGAGTAATAGGTTGTTTTGTAGGTCTTTTTTTAACGATAAGTATCGCATATTTGCCTTCATTTTTGATTTACAAAGAGATTGTTGGTTTTGAAGATCGTAGTGAAATAGATTTTATAGGCATAGGGGACGAAGCAGATACTTTTCTAAGTTAAAAAAAGATAAAGATGTTCTGTTTTAAAAATAGCAAAGAAAAATAATTAAGAGGTAAAATTTAATCCTGTTTTTAGCACTAAAAAGCAGGATTTTTTGTTTAATTAATTTACAGATAATCTATAAAATAATGCAGATAAACTTTTTTTCATATACATTTGTAGACTAAAAAATGATTTATGGCGAAGAATTTAGTAATAGTTGAGTCACCAGCCAAGGCGAAAACTATAGAAAAATTTTTAGGAAAAGATTTTAAAGTAGAATCTAGTTTTGGTCACATTGCAGATTTGCCTTCTAAAGAATTAGGGGTAAATGTAGATGGGGATTTTAAACCTAAATACGAAGTCTCTAAAGACAAAAAAGAGATTGTAAAAAAGCTTAAAAATCTAGCTAAAAATGCAGAATTAATATGGCTCGCTAGTGATGAGGATCGTGAGGGAGAGGCTATAGCATGGCATTTGGCAGAAACGCTAAAACTAGATAAAGCTAAAACAAGACGTATTGTTTTTCATGAAATTACTAAATCGGCCATAAAAAAAGCCATAGAGAACCCAAGGGGTATAGATTACGATTTAGTAGATGCGCAACAAGCACGTCGTGTGTTAGATAGAATAGTAGGTTACGAATTATCTCCAGTACTTTGGAGAAAAGTAAAAGGAGGCTTGTCTGCAGGTCGGGTACAGTCTGTATCTGTACGATTAATCGTTGAAAAAGAGCGAGAAATTCAAAAATTTAACCCTGTAGCCTCTTTTAGAATTGATGCAGAGTTTTCAAATGAAGATGGACAAACCTTTAAAGCAAAATTACCAAAGCAGTTTTCAACAAAAGAAGAAGCCTATCAATTTTTAGAGAAAAATGCAGCAGCAGATTTTAAGGTAGCAGATTTACAAAAGAAGCCAGCCAAAAAATCACCAGCAGCACCATTTACAACATCAACATTACAACAGGAAGCATCACGTAAGTTATACTTCTCGGTAAGTAAAACGATGACGATGGCGCAACGCCTATACGAAGCAGGTTTAATAACTTACATGAGAACAGATAGTGTTAACTTATCTGATGAGGCAAGACAAGGTGCAGAAACAGAAATAAACAATGCTTACGGGGAAAGCTACAGTAAGCCAAGAAATTATAAAGGAAAGTCTAAAGGTGCTCAAGAAGCACATGAGGCGATAAGACCTACAGATTTTTCAAGGCATTCTGTAGATATCGATAGAGATCAAGCCAGATTGTATGATTTAATTTGGAAACGGGCTATAGCATCACAAATGAGTGATGCGCAGTTAGAGCGTACCAATGTGAAAATAGATGCATCAACACATAGCGAAACATTTTCAGCCAATGGAGAAGTTATCAAGTTTGATGGATTTTTAAAAGTGTATTTAGAAGGGACAGATGATGAGCATGCAGAACAAGATGGCATGCTACCGGCATTAAAAGTAAATGACACCTTATTAAATAGCTTTATTTCTGCTACCGAACGTTATACAAGACCACCAGCGCGATTTACAGAAGCATCTTTAGTTAAAAAATTAGAAGAGCTAGGTATTGGACGTCCGTCTACTTACGCGCCAACAATTTCTACAATTCAAAATAGAAACTATGTAGAAAAAGGCACTGTTGAAGGTGTAGAGCGTAAGTATGCACAGTTAAAACTTCAAAACGGAAAGGTATCTGATACAGAACTGTCTGAGAAAGTAGGGTCAGATAAAGGGAAGTTAGTACCAACGGATATAGGAATGATCGTAACAGATTTTTTAGTAAATCATTTCGAGACTATATTAGATTATAACTTTACTGCAAAAGTAGAAGAGGATTTTGATGAAATCGCCGAAGGGAAAGAAGATTGGACTAAAATGATGCAGTCGTTTTATAAAGACTTTCACCCAGTAGTAGAAGATGTAAAAGAAAATGCCGAAAGAGAATCTGGAGAACGTATTCTGGGAACAGATCCTGAAACGGGAAGACAGGTGAGTGTGCGCTTAGGTAAGTTTGGACCAATGGTACAAGTAGGGACAGTAGATGATGAAGAAAAACCACAGTTTGCCAGTTTAAGTCCAGACCAACAACTAAACACCATTACTTACGAGGAGGCGATGGATTTATTTCAATTACCAAAAAATTTAGGTAATTACGAAGATGAAGAAGTTGTTGTAAATAATGGGCGTTTTGGGCCTTATGTTAAATTTGGTAAAGCTTATGTGTCTTTACCAAAAGGTACAGACCCATTAAGTGTAGAGTTAGATGATGCTATTGTTTTAATAAAAGAAAAACAAAAAGCAGATGCACCCATATATATGTATCAAGATTTGCCAGTACAAAAAGGTAAAGGGCGTTTTGGACCATATATAAAATGGAACAATATGTTTATTAACGTGAACAAAAAATACGATTGGGATAACCTATCAGATAACGATATTGTTACTTTAATCGAAGAAAAAATTCAAAAGGAAAAAGATAAGTTAATTCACCACTGGGAAGAAGAAGGTATTCGCGTAGAAAAAGCAAGATGGGGAAGGCATAATGTTATAAAAGGTAAAATTAAAGTAGAGTTACCAAAAACTGTAGATGTAACCGATATGACTTTAGAAGAAGCCAAAGCCCATATAGAAACCAAAGCGCCAAAAAAGCGAGCTACTACAAAAAAGAAAGCACCTGCGAAGAAAAAGACAACGGCAAAAAAATAATAGTTAGTATTATATGAATTTCAATTTTCTTTCACCAGTATCAGATACCATTTTAGCTCATAACGAGTTGTTATCTATGCAGACCTTAGGAAGAAAGCTTCGTATACATTCTAAACAACAAGGGATTCCAGATCTGGATGGTATAAGTATTGCCATTTTAGGTGTTTTAGAAAATAGAAACGATGTAGACTATATTGGAGAAACATTTCAGTTAGACGAAATAAGAAAATCATTATACGCACTATATCCTGGAAGTTGGTCTACTACAATAGCAGATTTAGGAGATATAAATAGAGGTGAGAGTGTAGAGGATACCTATTTTGCTCTAAAAGAAATAATTGAAATATTAGTTAAAAAAAATATTATTCCTATCCTTTTAGGAGGAAGCCAAGATCTTACTTATGCTAACTATAGAGCCTATGATGCTTTAATGCCTATGGTTAATCTTGTGAATGTAGATTGTAAATTCGATTTAGGAGATTCGGCAAAACCTATCAAGAATAACAGTTTTGTAGGTAAAATTATTTTAGATGAACCCTATAATCTCTTTAATTACTCCAATATAGGATATCAAACCTACTTTAACGCTCAAGAGGAAATAGATTTAATGGAGCGTTTATATTTTGAATCCTATAGATTAGGAAAAATTAATAACGATATTACAGTTGTAGAGCCAGTTTTAAGAGATGCGAATATTGTTAGCATAGACTTAAGTGTAGTAAAAGGAGCCGAGGTAAGTTTAAAACAAAAATTTTCTCCTAATGGACTCGATGGAAAAGAAATTTGTGCTATTTCAAGATATGCGGGTATAAGTAACAAAGTAAGCTCATTTGGGATATACGAATATAAACCTTCCCAAGACGACAAAATTACTTCTATGCTAGTAGCACAAATAATATGGTATTTTGTAGAGGGTGTTAATTGTCGTGTAAAAGACGATGATTTTACAAATGAAAAAAACTATCAAAAGTTTTTTACGCTTTTAGAGTCTCAAGAATTAGTATTCTATAAAAGTAATAAAACGGGACGATGGTGGGTAGAGATTCCTTTTTTAGCAAATGTTAATAATAAATTAAAAAGACACACGTTATTACCATGCACACATCAAGATTACCTAGATGCATGTAATAATAGCGTTCCAGACAGGTGGTATAAGGCTTTCCAGAAGAATTCAGTGTAGTCTAAAGTAAGTCTTTTCTTTCTGTTTTATCGTTAAAATGATAATTTTTTACGATAAAGTGTTATTTTTTTAGGTAAAAAGTTGTTTTTTTAAAAATATATAAATAAGTTTACGCTCTCAAAAATGAAGCTTAAATAATTAACCTCGAGTTTTCTATGAATATGAAGAAGTTTATTTTATTAACCGCAGTATTAACTTTACTTGCTAGTTGTGGCTCTCAAGATAGGGGCGAGCTAGTTGGAGTTAAAGGAAAAAAGTGGCATCCTGAAAAGCCATATGGAATGGCATTAGTTCCAGGAGGAGCTTTTATAATGGGTAAAGCAGACGATGATCTTGCAGGTGTGAACGATGCACCAGGAAAAACAGTTACAGTAAGAGCATTTTACATGGATGCTACAGAAATCACTAACAGTGAGTACCGCCAGTTTGTAAATTGGGTTAGAGATTCTACTGTAAGGATGAAATTAGCAATTTTGGCAGATGAAGTTGGTAAAACTCCAGAAGATGGAGGCATTGGCGAGTATGCATTTAAAGATGCAGATACAGCTAATATGTCTGTTTACGAAAAATACATGTTCGAAAATTACACAGGTCTTGGTCCTACAGGATATGAAGGTAGAAAATTAAATCACGATGTGGATATAGTTTTTGATACAGAAGATTATCCAGACGAGTACTATACAGAGGTGATGGATACCATGTATTTGCCATTAGAAGAATCTTATAATGGGCAACGTACTTGGGATGTAAAGAAATTTAAATTTCAGTATGCGTACATGGATATTAAAGAAGCAGCAAGAAATAGAGGTATACAACGTAAAGACGCGATTATAAAAGAAGAAGTCGAAATCTATCCAGATACAACAGTATGGATTCGAGATTTTGCATACTCCTATAATGAGCCAATGCATAACGATTACTTCTGGCATGAAGCATATGGAGAGTATCCTGTTGTGGGTGTAACCTGGAAACAAGCAAAAGCGTTTTGTGAGTGGCGTACACTTAACAAAAACGCATACCAAAAATCAAGAAAAGGATCTGCTATGGTAAATAGATTTAGATTACCATCTGAAGCAGAATGGGAATATGCTGCAAGAGGAGGATTACAAGCAGCAACATATCCTTGGGGAGGCCCTTACACTAAAAATGATAGAGGTTGTTTTATGGCAAACTTTAAACCAGTACGTGGTGACTATGCTGCAGATCAAGCATTATATACAGTAGAAGCAAAATCTTATGAGCCAAACGATTATAATTTATTTAATATGGCTGGTAATGTTGCCGAATGGGTAAATGCTTCATACGATGCATCATCATACGAGTACTTATCAACAATTAACCCAAGTGTAACAGACGAAGAGAACCAAAGAAAGGTTATTCGCGGAGGATCTTGGAAAGATGTTGCTTACTTCCTGCAGGTAAGTTCAAGAGATTATGAGTATGCAGATTCATCAAGAAGTTATATTGGTTTTAGAACTGTTCAAGATTACATGGGGACAAACGTAACGAGCAATTCTGGAAGTAAAAAACCTTGATGATATAAACTAAACTAAACGATCAATATATTTTAATCAAATCAATAAATAATAAATATTAATTAACCTACATAAGTGGTACACACTTAGATTTAAAAATCAGAAATTATGGCACAGTCAAAAGCAAGTAAAAGATTCATGAATATGGCTTACGGATTAGGAGCAGCAATCGTAATCGTTGGAGCATTATTCAAAATTATCCATTTCGAAATTGGCCCATTAACAGGTAACGTTATGTTAACTATAGGTCTAGTAACAGAAGCAATTATATTTGCGATTTCGGCATTCGAACCTGTTGACGAAGAATTGGATTGGTCTTTAGTATATCCAGAATTAGCAGGAGGAAGCTCATCTTCTAAAAAGAAAGAAAAGAAAGAAGAAACTCCAAAAGGTATATTATCTCAAAAACTAGATGAGTTGTTAAAAGAAGCTAAAATAGACGGAGAGTTAATGGCAAGCTTAGGCGACAGCATCAAGAATTTTGAAGGTGCAGCAAAAAGCATTTCTCCAACTGTAGATTCTATTCAAGCAACAAAAAAATATGGTGAAGAATTATCTTTAGCAGCAGCGCAAATGGAATCATTAAACAGCTTATATAAAGTACAGTTAGAAAGCGTTAATAAGCAAGCATCAATTAACCAGGAGTCTGTTGAAAATGCAGCGAAGTTAAAAGAACAAATGGAATCTTTAGCGTCTAACTTATCATCGTTAAACGGTGTATATGGTGGCATGTTAACTGCAATGAACAAAAAATAATTAGGGGTTACCCAAATAATAACCATTAAAACCTAATTAAACATGGCAGGAAATAATTTATCACCAAGACAGAAGATGATAAACTTGATGTATTTAATATTTATAGCAATGCTAGCTTTAAATATGTCAAAAGAAGTATTATCAGCCTTCGGATTAATGAACGAAAAGCTTACAGAATCTAATGTAGCAGCAACAGAAAGAAATGAACATTTTGTTTCTAATCTAGATTTAAAAGCTACAGAACAGCCTGAAAAGTATGAGCCTTTAAAAGATAAAGCGCACCAAGTAGACAAGTTAGCGAAAGATTTTAATACATATCTTACTGAATTAAAAGGTAAAATGACTTCTACTGTAGATGACGCTACAGATTATGAAATCATGGATAAAGGCGATTACCTTGATCAAAATTTCTTTAAAGGTGATAAGGTTAAACCAGAAGGGCAAGAGTTTTTAAAGCAAATCTCAACATTTAGAGATGGTGTAGTAAGCCTATTAGAAGGGCAAAAAGGCATGGAAGAAGTTGTTGCTGATGTAAAGAAAAAGTTTAGCACAGATCAAGTTGTAAATAGAGATAAAGTAAAAATGGATTGGCTAGATTACCACTACAAAGGCTTTCCTTTAGTGGCGTCGTTAACAAAAATGACTCAGATGCAAGCTGATATCAAGACTACAGAATCTGAGATTTTATCTAAAATGTTACAAGGCTCTTTATCTAGTGAAGTATCTATGACAAACTATACTACTTTGTTAGAGACTTCTAAGTCTGCATATTTTAATGGTGAAAAGTTTGATGGGCAAATCGTTTTAGGACGTAAAGATGCATCAACTAAACCAAACAAAGTAGAGTTAACATTAGATGGTAGACCACTTAAAGAAGATCAGTATTCTATAGAAGATGGTAAAGTAAAATTAAATATCAATGCAGGAGCTCCTGGTGAGCATACGGTTGAAGGTAAGTTAATTTTTGCTCAAGATGGAGAAGAAGTTGAAGTACCAGTTAAATCATCATTTGCTACGGTTTCTAAACCTAATGCCGCTACGATTTCTGCAGATAAAATGAATGTAGTATACCGTGGTGTTAAAAACCCAATGACGATTTCGTTTGCAGGTGTTCCAGATAATAAAGTAAGTGCAAGAGCTACTGGATTATCTAGAGTTAGAGGAAGTAAATATGTTATGAATGTTACTACTGTAAAAGGAAGAGAAGTAACCATTAACGTTACAGGAACATTACCTGATGGACAACGCGTAAGTGATAATGCTAAATTTAGAATTAAAGATTTACCAAAACCAACAGGTACAGTTAGAGGTGAAGATGGATCGGTTAAAATGCAACGTGCAGGTTTAGAGAAATCTACTGTAGGTGCTAAGTTTGACGATTTCGATTTTGAATTACCTTTAAAAGTAACAAGTTTTAAATTTAAAGTACCAGGACAACCAACAATAAATGTTAGTGGAAGCCGATTAAATGGTAGAGCTAAAGCTGCTTTACGTAAAGCTAAACGTGGTTCTGGAGTACAGATATTTGATATTAAAGCAAAAGCAAGTGGTGTAAGTGTAAGACTTAAAAAGATTTCACCAATATTTGTAGAGCTTACAAATTAATAATAAAATTATAACATGAAACATCCATAGTTGATGTATGGATGTTTCATTTAGATAAACATTGAGAAATATAAAACAAAGCACATGAGTTTAAAAAATTCTTTATTAGCAATTGCACTTGTTTTTACTGCATCTGATACGTTTGCTCAGGCAAATATCTTAAATGCTAAAAGCCCTGAAGAAATTGGGGTGAGAACAGATGCACAGAAGGAGTTAGATAACGATAAGCCGTTGGAATATGGTTACGTTGATGATAGAGATATTCTTTTTTCAAGAATGACTTGGGAAAAAATAATTTTAGATGAGCGTGCAAATTTCCCATTGTATTATCCTGTAGATACTAACAATATAGGTAGTGATAGAAGGTCTCTGTATGATGTTTTAATGAAAAACATTAAAAATGGGAAAATCGCTAATATTTATGACGATTCGTATTTCACTGCTAAACGTACTTTAAAAGATATCGAATATGCTTTAAAGAAAGTTGATACCACAGAATATGGTATAGAACAATTAAATGCAGGAGAAGAATTATCTAATGAATATGTAGACATTAGAGAATTAACAGCTGCAGATATTCAAGAATACCACATTAAAGGACTTTGGTATTTCGATAAGCGTCACGCAGAAATGAAGTACAGACTTCTAGGAATAGCACCAGTTGCTCCAGATGTAAACTTTATAGATGATGACGAGCCAGACATGGTAGAGTTATTCTGGGTTTTCTTCCCAGATGCCAGAGAGGTGTTACATGATGCTAAAGCATTTAATAACAAAAATAGTGCGATGCCATATTCGTTCGATCATATATTAAATGCAAGACGTTATCAAGCCTATATTTATAAAGAAGAAAATGTACAAGGCGATAGAACAATTACAGAATATGTGTCTGAAAATGCATTAATGCAATTGTTAGAATCACAACGTATAAAAACTAAAATAAGAGATTTTGAATTAGATATGTGGACATACTAATCAAAACCTTGATAATAATATTCTTTAAACGCTCACTTTTTAGTGGGCGTTTTTTAGTGAAACCCTATTTTAAAAATTGCTTTGCAACGCATTAAAAATAGTAGGTTGAATCTGGGATCAAAACTAAAAGTTGTGTTTTTTAAAAATTAATAACACATGTTTCGTAAATAGCACGTATTAAATTTTAGCTTTAAACCCGCTTTATGCAATAGAAGGTTGTTATGAAGCTTGTAGATGCAAAAAATACTAGTGTTTTCTTAATTTCACCATAGCACCGCATATGCGGGAGTGAAATTAAAAAACGCAGCGAAGCGGTAGTATTTACAGTAGCTACAAGATGTAATAAATTTTTTATTGCATAAAGCGGGTTAAACAGCCTCTTAGACTTTTATAAATCATTATAGATAGCCCATTGAATGGCTCGCAAAGGCGCTAAGACGCAAAGTGTTAGGTGGGGTGTTTTAAATTTAATCGTTATTTTTTATTTGAGGTAAATTCTTTTGTTTCTTTGCGTCTTAGCGCCTTTACGAGCTACTATACTAAAGAGTAATTAAGTTTATTTCCTTAGTTATCACGTTAAATAAACTTTATTAGATAGCCCGTCCTCCTGCCAGTAGGGTGTGTTAGAGATCTAATTAACAAATAAACACACACAACTTTTGATCCTGATCCATCTTAAGTTTGATATCTCGCCCCTTTATTTTGAACTTGTTTCAGAATTAGCAGAATCTCAGCCCCAGATTCCTTAGGTGTTTTTAAAGGTCACGGTTTGTTTTGGGGATTAAATACCTCTTTATTATTAAATATAATATGCTATTTTATCTTGAGTAAATTAAGTTTGTAAATGGTATTAACTATATATTCGCACAATTATGTTAAAAGAAGTTGACTATATAATTGTAGGTTCTGGACTAGCTGGGATTAGCTTTTGTGAACAATTAAGAACCAATAACAAAAGTTTTGTGGTTTTTGATGATGCTTCTCAACATTCTTCAACGGTAGCAGGTGGACTATATAACCCTGTAATTCTAAAACGCTTTACACCAGTTTGGAAAGGTGAAGCGCAAATAGGGTTGGCATTACCTATGTATAAACGTATAGAAGAATTATTAGAAGTTAAACTAGATTACAAAGTTCCTGTATATCGCAAGTTTTCATCTATAGAAGAGCAAAATAATTGGTTTGCAGCGACAGATAACCCTGTTTTAAGTGACTGTCTTGGAGCTATCATTAAAAATAATAATGAGGCAATAGATGCGCCTCTAGGATTTGGAGAAGTTAAAGGTACTGGAAGAATTGATACTAAGTTATTAATAGCATCGTATAGATCTTTTTTAAAGGATAAAAACGTGTTTTTTGAAGAACGATTTTCTTATGATGATATTGAGATAAATGATAATAAAATAAGATATAAAACTATTGCAACAAAGCACATTGTTTTTGCAGAAGGCTTTGGTATAGCTAAGAATCCATTTTTTAAAAATTTACCTCTAGTACCTACAAAAGGCGAGTTATTAACTATACGTGCTCCAGATTTAAAAATAGATTATGTTTTAAAAGGTCCCGTTTTTTTAATACCAATAGGTAACGATTTATACAGAGTAGGGAGCACCTACGAGTGGCATGATTTAACTAACAAAGTGACCAATAGAGCTAAAGATTATTTGTCAGAGAAGTTAAAAACATTAATAACCTGCTCTTTTGAAGTGGTAAACCACGTAGCAGGAATTAGACCAACAGTAAAGAGTAGACGACCACTAGTAGGGCAACATCAAGATTATAAAAATGTATATGTGCTTAATGGATTAGGAACAAGAGGTGTTATGATAGGGCCTTATGTCGCAAAACAGCTTTACGATTTTATAGAAGAAGAGCATCCTTTAGATCCAGAAATAGACATTGCACGCTTTAATTAACCCGAAAAATTCATGGTTTTTTCGTTATGAAAAGTCAAAATACCACAGTATATGGGAAGCGCAGAGATTTTTGACTGAAATAATTGTAGTCTCAATGTTGAGGTAACAAAATTTTGAGTATTTCCAGATAGCAAAGGTAGTTTGGCTTTGGAATAGAGATAGTATGAATTTTATGGGTTAAGTACCCTTATTTTTTCGCAAGCGATTTATCATAACTCATAAACATATTTATCCAAATATTTCTGGAGAGCCTCATAATTATGGGCATAAATACAATAAGTGTCCCTACAATAGAAATAAAAGTAACAGTTAAGTTAGCTCCCAAAATTAAATTGCTAATAACATAAGCTGCAACAGCAAAAGCAATACCAACGGCATAACTTACATACATAGCACCGAAAAAAAACGAAGGTTCAATACGGTATTTAGTATTACAGTTAGAACAGCGCTCATTTATTTTTAAGGTATCTGTAAGTACATAAGCATTTTTAACAGTATACATAGATTCTTCATGGCATTTAGGACAACACCCTGTTAACACACTGTATAGTTTTGATCCTTTTTTTAGCATTTATTTTAATGTACTTTTGCGCGTGTAAATATTACAGAGCAAAAATAACTGTAATAAAATTAAAACGTGTAACCAAAGTCACATTTCAATGCTTAATATTCATAATTTATCTATTTCATTTCAAGGAGAGTACCTTTTTGAGGATATTACCTTTAAGCTTGGTCATGGCGATAGAGTAGGCTTAATAGGTAAAAATGGAGCAGGTAAGTCTACGATGCTTAAAATTTTGTCTAAGGAATTGGAGCCAGATTCAGGGCAAATAGCAGGAGATAAAGAGTTAAAAATTGGATTTTTAAAACAAGATATAGATTTTGTTTTAGGAAGAACAGTACTTGAAGAAGCCTATGAAGCTTTCATAGAAATTAAAGCCTTGGAAGCAAAAATGGAATCTATTAATACCCAACTTGCAGAGCGTACAGATTATGAAAGTGAAGGGTATAATCAATTAATGATTGATATTAATGATCTGCAACATCAATACGAAATATTAGGAGGCTATAATTATCAAGGCAATACAGAGAAGATATTACAAGGCTTAGGATTTAAAAGAGAAGATTTTAATAGTTTAACCGATACGTTTTCTGGCGGATGGCGTATGCGTATTGAATTGGCTAAACTATTACTTCAGGATAACGATATTTTGCTGTTAGATGAGCCAACAAACCATTTAGATATAGAATCTATTATATGGTTAGAAGGGTTTTTAAAAAATTATTCTGGAGCGGTTGCTATTGTATCCCATGATAAAATGTTTCTGGATAATGTAACTAATAGAACCATAGAAATTTCTTTGGGGCGTATTTACGATTACCCCAAGCCCTATTCTAAATATTTAGTGCTTAGAAAAGAACTAAGAGACCAACAATTGGCGTCTCAAAAAAATCAGCAAAAGCAAATAGAGCAAACAGAGAAGCTTATTGAAAAATTTAGAGCAAAAGCCTCTAAAGCAACAATGGCACAATCCCTAATAAAAAAGTTAGATAAAATAGATAGAATAGAGGTAGATGAAGATGATAATAGTGTTATGACATTAAATTTCCCTGTTTCTATCACACCAGGTAAAGTTGTTGTTGAAGCAGAAGGAATCTCTAAGAGCTATGGTGAAAAAGATGTGCTAAAGTCTATCGAACTCATGATTGAGCGAGACAGTAAGACGGCTTTTGTTGGGCAAAACGGACAAGGAAAATCTACACTAGCAAAAATTATTGTTGGTGATATTACATATAATGAAGGCGATTTAAAGTTAGGGCATAATGTAGAAATAGGGTATTTTGCCCAAAATCAAGCCGAGTATTTAGATGGAAACAAAACCATTCTTGATACTATGATTGATGCAGCTAACGAAACCAATAGAAGTAAAGTACGTGATATTTTAGGGTCATTTTTATTTAGAGGCGATGAAGTAGATAAATACGTAAAAGTATTATCTGGAGGGGAACGCAATAGACTTGCATTGGCAAAGTTAATGCTGCAACCGTTTAATGTTTTGATTATGGACGAACCCACTAACCATTTAGATATTAAATCTAAAAACGTATTAAAGGAAGCCTTAAATCGTTTTGAAGGCACTTTATTGTTAGTATCCCACGATCGTGATTTCCTTCAAGGACTTACTAATAAAGTTTATGAGTTTAAGGATTACAAAATAAAGGAATACTTAGGCGATATAGATTATTATTTAGAACAGCGCCAAGTAGAGAACTTAAGAGAAGTAGAAAAACGTACTGTAATTAAAGATGCTCCAAAGCCTAAAAAACAACATTCTTACCAAGATCAAAAAAAGCTTAAATCTTTAAATAATAAGTTGAGTAATGTAGAGTCAAAAATTAGTCAATTAGAGAAAACTATTAAAGCTATTGATCTTGAATTAGAGATTAATTATGAAGAAGTAACCTCCAAACCTAATTTTTTTGATGATTACCAAGATAAAAAGGCGCAATTAGAGGATTACATGCAAAAATGGGAAACTATTCAAGAAGAAATTGAACAGTTTGTCGATAGTTAAATGTTAAAATTTAGTGTATTTCGTCCAATAAAATAGTTTTTAGACCATCTCATTGTTAATTTAGTAAGGAATTTATTACTAAAACTAATCGCCCCAAAATGAAAACTTTTAAATTAACACTACTTGCCTTATTTGCCACCACATTTGCTTTTTCTAGCGTTTCCAAGCTAGAAAAAGATGCTCTAATCGCACTTTACAACGCTACTGCTGGAACTCATTGGATTACAACATGGGACTTAGATAAACCTGTCACAAATTGGTATGGTGTTAAGATAGAAAATGATAAAGTTGTTGAAATAAACTTACCCTATAATAACTTAAAAGGGATTTTACCTAAAGAAGTAGGGAACTTGATTAATTTAAATAAATTGAATTTAGGTTTTAATAGATTACATGGCACTATTCCAATACAGCTAAGTAGCTTAAAAAATTTAGAGACATTAGAATTATTTATGAATGAGTTTGAAGGACAAATACCTACAGAACTTAGTGAATTAAAAAAATTAAAATCCTTAACACTATACAGTAACAAACTATCGGGAACTATCCCTAAATCGCTTATGGCTTTAACAAATTTGGAAGAGCTATTATTAGGAAGTAACTTTTTAACAGGAACTATTCCTTCTGAAATCAATGCGTTAACTAAACTTAAAAAATTAAGTGTCATGGATAACAAAATGGATGGGGAAATTCCATTGGAGATAGTTCAATTAATGGAATTAGAAGAGTTATTGTTATCAAGTAACAAATTTACAGGTGATTTACCATCAGGATTTGAAAATCTAACCAAATTGAATACAATTATGGTAAGTGATAACAATTTAAATTCAGATTATGTAAGTGTAAGTGTGTCGGTTGGAGAGTCTCCAATAATCTTTGGTAAATTAAACATGCAAAGCGCTACAGCCACTATGCGTATAGAGAAAGAATAAAAGAATTACGTACCTACTTATTGATTAATAGCTAGAGAGTTTCTAAAAACCTATGTGTTTTTAGAAACTCTTTTTTATATGCCGCCGTGATTGTTTTTCATAAGCAGTGCTATGAAAAATATGAACAAGAGAGTATAATACCAATTCCCAAATGAATTTACTGAGTTAAAAAGTGTCTTTTGAAACTTTATCTTTAACATAAAAAAGAACCATAACTACAGCTCAATGTCATTAAGTTAAGCTCAATTTGTATAATTTGTCACATTGAGCGCAGTCGAAATGTAGTTGAATTACAGGTTTTTATAGAAATAAACGCATTTAGTTTAATTATGAAAACTTCTTAACTTAATGACATTGAACTACAGCTATGCTTTAATTTTCTAATTCATACAAAGAAAAAAATCATTATTTTCTTTTACAGTAAATTCAAAATATAACTGGTATTATTTAAGAATTGGTATAACATGAAGTGAATGAGCCTAACGAGCTTGATGGCATTTAATATTTAGAAATAAAGTTAAATATTGGGACGAAAAATGCTAGGAAGCGCATTTTAAACGGAAAAATTCGGCGCTTTATATTAAAGGCTACTGCTTTTTATATTGATTTAGTTATATAATAGCACTTGTGTTGTAATAACATTGTAACTTTGCAATAAAAGTACATGATTCATAAAGCAGGTTTTGTAAATATTATAGGTAACCCCAATGTAGGTAAGTCTACCCTTATGAATGCTTTTGTTGGAGAAAAGCTATCTATCATTACTTCAAAAGCGCAAACCACACGTCATAGAATTTTAGGTATAGTAAATGGAAATGACTTCCAAGTTGTATTTAGTGATACACCAGGCATTATCAAACCAGCTTACGAGTTACAAGAGTCCATGATGGGGTTTGTTAAATCTGCTTTCGAAGATGCCGATGTGCTTATTTACATGGTAGAAATAGGAGAACAAAATTTAAAGGATGAAGCATTCTTTAATAAAATAACCAACTCTAAAATCCCTGTTTTATTACTCTTAAATAAAATAGATAAATCGCATCAGGAACACCTTGAAGAACAAATACAAGTTTGGTCTCAAAAAGTGCCTAATGCAGAGTTATTTCCTATTTCGGCATTAGAAAACTTTAATGTTACCGAAGTCTTTAATAGAATTATAGAGCTATTACCAGAATCGCCACCGTTCTATCCAAAAGATCAGTTAACAGATAAGCCAGAGCGTTTTTTTATTAATGAGAAAATAAGAGAAAAAATACTACTTCATTATAAAAAAGAAATCCCTTATGCTGTAGAAATAGAAACCGAAGAATTTTTAGAAGAAGAGAAAATCATCAAAATTCGATCTGTAATTATGGTGGAGCGAGAAACACAAAAAGGTATTATAATAGGACATAAAGGCAGTGCTTTAAAAAGAGTAGGCGTAGAGTCTAGAAAAGATCTGGAAGTGTTTTTCGATAAAAAAATTCACTTAGAACTTTATGTGAAAGTGAATAAAAATTGGAGAAGTAATCAAAACCAGCTTAAACGTTTTGGTTACAATCAGTAGAAAAATCTAACTATAACTTCGTGGTTTATTAACATTAGCTTTAAAAGCGAATTTCATATTTGTGAGATTAATTAATCTTGATAATAATATGAAATTTAAAACCTTACTTACAATTGCTACTTTAGCAACAATCACTTTAGTTACATCCTGTTCAGAAGATGGCCAAGACGGTCTTAATGGCTTAAACGGAGCAGATGGAATCGCAGGAGAAAATGGAAAAGATGGCCAAGATGTAACCTTATTTGTAACAGCATCAAAAGTGTTCTTCGATTCAGGAGAAGCAGAAATCTCTGCTTACGATGCCACTACAAAAAGAGTGTTTTCAACAAATTCAAGCGAAAAACAAGTTGAAGTGATTGATATTTCTAATGTTAATACCCCAGAAATAAAATCACCAATAGACATTACTGCCTTTGGAGGAAATGTTAATAGTGTAGCCTGTAAAAATGGATTCTTAGCTATAGCTGTTGAAGCAGATGAAGCTACAGATAATGGTAAAGTGGTGCTCTTTAAAACAGATAATTTAACAACACCATACGGCGAAATTACAGCAGGAGCTTTACCAGATATGGTAACATTCACTCCAGATGGTAAATATGTGTTATCGGCAAACGAAGGAGAACCAAACGACAATTATAATATAGACCCAAAAGGATCTGTAACATTAATTGAAGTAGAAACAAAAACAGCTACTCAAATTTCTTTTGATAGTTTTAACGCTCAGGAAGCAGCCTTAGAAGCCAAAGGCTTTAGAGTATTTGGTCCTGGAGCAGACTTAAGTACAGATGTTGAGCCAGAGTATATTACTGTGTCTTCAGATTCTCAAACAGCTTTTATTTCTTTACAAGAAAATAATGGTATCGCTAAGCTAGATATCGCTACAAAAACTATAATAGATATTTATCCATTAGGCACAAAAGATTTTTCGAAAGGCTATTTTGATGTGAGTAATAAAGATGGGATTGTAGGTCATCTAAAAAGCTGGCCAGTGTTAAGTTTTTACCACCCAGATGCTATAGACTATTTTGAAGTAGGAGGTATAGGATACATAATAACAGCCAACGAAGGAGATGCTAGAGATTATGATGGTTATTCTGAAGAAGAAAGAGGAGATGATTTAGTTTTAGACCCTACAGCTTATCCAGATGCTTCAGAATTACAATTAGAAGAAAACCTTGGACGCTTAAAAGTAACTACAGCTAATGGGGATATTGATGGCGATGGAGATATTGACCAAATTTATGGTTATGGAGGACGTTCGTTCTCTATTTGGAATACAGAAGGGAAATTAATGTTCGATTCAGGAAATGAGTTTACATTAAAAACACTTTACGACTTTGGATCTTACCCAGAAAATAGATCCGATGACAAAGGAACAGAACCAGAGTCTGTAACCACTTATGTAGAAGGAAGTAATACTTATGCTGTAATAGGTCTAGAGCGAAGTGGCGATGTTTTAGTTTATAATATTTCAGATATTTATAATCCTTTATTTATTCAAAGACTTAGAAATACATCTCCAGAAGGTTTATTAATTATTGATGCCGCAAATAGTCCTAATGGAAAAACAGTATTAATAGTTTCAAACGAATCTAATGATGATGCCGCTTTAAATATCTATACAAAATAATAGTTCTGTAAATGCCAGATAAGGAAACAGGATCGCAGCGCTTTAAGAGTTAGGAATCAGGATGTATAGTTTTTAGTGATTAGTCAATTAGTTTGCAGTCACCCAATACTAGTCATCAGCTCGCCTGCAATGTCATTAAGTTAAGGGAAATTATGTCTGTTCGATCCAGTAGATAAAAAAAATTATCAAGCGTACAAAATGATATTACGACCTGTCATTTTGAAGGAGGAACGACTGAAGAATCTATAGAAATTTAGTAAAGATTCTTCGACTTCGAATATATTCGAAATGCTACCAATGACAAGTATGGATAAATTAGTAAATGTATTTATTTTACATATTATATTGATCTTACTATATAAAAATTATAAAGCCGAAGTGAGCTAATCCACTTTGGCTTTTTTCTAAAAACCATTATAATACCATTTACACTTTGAATTTATTGCAATAAAACACCCTTTTTTCCTTTCTATTTCATTATTAAATGAAACCGTAAACTTAGGCTATGCTTTAATTTTCTAATTTATACAAAGAAAAAAATCATTATTTTCTTTTACAGTAAATTCAAAATATAACTGGTATAAATCTAATAATACCTTTTTGTTTAGATAACTATTAGTTAATGTTGTAATATAATATTTGCATAAATCGAATATTTATTTAATTTATTTTGAGTTAGTTAGATAAAAAAGCTTTAATTGGTCTCCCTCAATTATGGCTTTTTTTTAGCTATGATTTTTTATAGAACTAACATTCATACCAATTCTAATGTTAAATTGCTCAATTAAAATATGCCTTTTTGCACCATACTTCAAAATAAAAAGGGTGCATAACTAATACTATGAATCCTTTTTATTTTTCGCATAACATAAAAAACTATCATTTTTCTTACGTGTAATACCAATTATGAGTTAAAATGCGGTAAAAAAGACAAAGTTGCTTTCTTTTTATACACTGCGATGATAGTTTTTCATAGCAGAGCTATGGAAAACATGAATAAAGATGTATAAAATGAAATGAACGAGAATGACTAGCTCATTTTAACTCATAATTGGTATAATTTAACATTAGAATTAGTATTACTTTTTTTTAGAAATATTAAAAGCAGTAATCTTTCTTTAAAAACAGCTCTGCGTGGGTATATTTCATACTTTTGCAAAAAATTAATAACAGTAACTAAAAGTAATATACGAGTTTGGTATTGTTATAGATAATTAGAGCATTATGAGTAACATTGTTGCTATTGTAGGAAGACCAAATGTAGGCAAATCCACTTTTTTTAATCGTTTAATCCAAAAGCGCGAAGCTATTGTTGATGCCGTTAGTGGGGTAACAAGAGATAGGCATTATGGAAAAACCGATTGGAATGGAAAAGAGTTTTCCCTAATAGATACAGGGGGTTATGTAATTGGTAGTGACGATATTTTTGAAGCTGAAATAGATAAGCAAGTAGAATTAGCTATAGATGAAGCCGATGCTATTATTTTTATGGTAGATGTTGAGACTGGTGTTACTGGTATGGATGAAGATGTAGCGAAGTTATTACGCAAGGTAAGCAAGCCAGTTTTTTTAGTCGTTAATAAAGTAGATAATGGCAAGCGCGCGGAAGATGCCGTTGAATTTTATGAATTGGGCCTAGGTGAATATTATACAGTAGCAAGTATAAATGGAAGTGGCACAGGCGAGTTATTAGATGCTCTTGTTAAAGCTTTACCAGAAAAAGAAGAGGTAGAAGAAGAAGACTTGCCCCGTTTTGCTGTAGTGGGGCGTCCTAATGCAGGTAAATCCTCATTTATAAATGCGCTCATAGGAGAAGATAGGTATATTGTTACAGATATAGCAGGAACTACCAGAGACGCTATAGATACAAAGTACAATCGTTTTGGTTTTGAGTTTAATTTAGTGGATACTGCTGGTATTAGACGAAAAGCTAAAGTAAAAGAAGATTTAGAGTTTTATTCTGTAATGCGAAGTGTACGTGCTATAGAATATAGTGATGTGTGTCTTTTGGTTATGGATGCCACCCGTGGTTTTGATGGACAAGTGCAAAACATTTTTTGGTTAGCAGAACGCAACAGAAAAGGCATTGTAGTTTTAGTAAATAAATGGGATCTGGTAGAGAAAGATCATAAATCTGTAAAAGAGTATGAAAAGGTTATTAGAAAACAAATGGAGCCTTTTACAGATGTACCTATTGTGTTTATTTCGGCTTTAACTAAACAACGAATTTATAAAGCCATAGAAACTGCTGTAGAAGTATATAAAAACAGATCAAAAAAGATTAAAACGAGTCAGTTAAACGATGTATTGTTGCCCATAATAGAGCACTATCCGCCACCAGCCTATAAAGGCAAGTTTGTTAAGATTAAATACATCATGCAATTGCCAACACCACAACCTCAATTTGCATTTTTCTGTAATTTGCCGCAGTATATAAAAGACCCTTATAAACGCTTTTTAGAAAATAAACTAAGAGAAAACTTTGGGTTTAATGGGGTGCCTATTAGTGTTTATATGCGGAAAAAGTAATACCTACCCAATTATTTTATGGATAAAAAAAGGCATTTTAATATTAATAGTTGGTTTATCCATATTAGGCATTTACTATGTTTGGAGTCTTTTTTCTAGTTTAAACACTAAAAGAGTTCCAGAAGCTTTTCGTATTATGGAAGAAAAATTACAGAAAAGTAATAACAGGTTAGAAGAAATTATAGATTTTGAAAAAGTATTAGACTCCCTAAGAATCCAAACTAGCAGAACTCAATATGAAGAAAAAGCTAAGAAACTTCAGATAGTTTCAGAGGATTTAATGTCTCATATAAAGGATATAAAACAAAACCTTACTTCAAAAAATATAGCCCCTAAAGACTATAGTAAAATGGACAGCCCTTCTAATTTAGATAGTCTATTTTTTGATGGATCTGGTTATAGTGAAACAGGAAAAGCGTTTGTTGAAAAAATTGATTATTATAAAACTACAATAGTAGCACTATTTAAAGATGAGGTGCCTCAAATACGCGAAATAATAAGTAATAAATTTAACCAACGTAACGATATTGATGATTGGTTGGAATATAATTACAAAGGCTTCCCTTTAATAGCATCCTTAACTAAATTAACTCAAATGCAAGCAGATGTTAAACACATTGAAGCAGAGATTCTTAAGCACATTTTGCCTAAAGAAAATACAGAACAATGAAAATAGAGAATTAATTAAATAAAAAGTACTTTTTTGAGTACTTTTTTGTTATTTTTGTAGTATGGAAACAGTAAATTATACAGATTTTCGTTCAAATCTAAAACATTGGTTCGATAAAGTAGTCAACGATGTAAGCGATATCATTATTAAACGAAAAAATGGTAAAGATCTTGTATTAATATCATTGGATGAATACAATTCATTAAAAGAAACTACTTATTTACTAACGGGAAAAAACACAGATGTTTTGCTAAGTTCTATAAAAGAATTGGAAGCAGGAAAAGGGATTGAAAAAGACTTAAATGAATAAATGAAATTAATTTGGTCCACTTCTTCTTGGGAAGATTATTTGTATTGGCAGAAAGTTGATAAGAAAATAGTAAAGCGAATTAATGATCTTATTAAAAATTGTATTCGATCACCCTTTGAAGGTATAGGTAAACCAGAAGCATTAAAAGGTGATTTGCAAGGTTATTGGTCAAGACGAATTACGTCAGAGCATCGATTAGTTTATAAATACGATAATGACCAGTTGTTAATTGCAGCTTGTCGTTATCATTATGGGAAATAAAATTCTTTCGGTATTAGTTTGTTCTATCTTTAAAAAGAAAGTTTAAGAATTTCTATGTTGTTTTGTTGTATTATCGTTTAATTTACCTTAATAATATCCTCAGCAACTGCCAACCATTTTTCGGCGCCACCGCGAACAAAGCCTGTACTTCCCAAGTGCTGTAAGTTCATCTTGCCATCGTCTTGTTTTTCAGGGTTAGCAAATACAACAGTTGGATAGCCTCTTACCTTAAATAAGTTTTGCAACTGATAATTTTGAATTTGTGTTTGCTTATCTAGTTTTGTTCTTCTAGGGAAATCTAACTCTACCAAAACAACATTATCTTTAGCCCATGTTTCAAAATCTGATGTTTTTAAAACCTCTTTTTGTAGTTTTATACACCAGCCACACCAGTCCGATCCTGTGAAAAACATCAATAAAGGTTTGTTTTCTTCAATGGCAATTTCGGAGGCCTTTCCCATATCTGTATGCCATGTGATTTTTTGAGCAGAAGCACTTAAGCTTAAGCATCCTAAGATAAAAAGTAGGTATATAGTCTTTTTCATATGTTTATTTTTCTAGCAGTAATGCCTGTCCTGTTAACAGGTAGGTGTAAAACCTAATTAATTATATCAATATTTTATAGACAATATAATTATAGGTGTTACAATAAATTTGTTGCAAAATACATTCCTAACTTACAAAAAATACATTTAATTAGGTGTTTTTTGTTGCTTTTTATACGTTTTTTCGATTAACGGACACCATGCATGAGTTTTTTTAGTATTGGATTTAATATCATAGAGACAACTCCCATGGCTATTGGAACTAATGCGAATAGCAAGAAAAAAGTACTTAAAGAATATTGTTCTGTGATTTTGTCTATCATTCCTCCAGTAGTTCCAGCGATTTTTTTACCTATAGCTATAGCTAGATACCAAATACCAAACATAAAACCTATCATTCTGCTTGGGACTAACTTGCTAAGATATGACAACCCTACAGGTGAAATACATAATTCACCCATAGTATGAAAGAGGTAAGCCAAAATCAAAAATATCATACTAACTGATGCTGTTTTAGCACCTTGAGGTATACCTAAAGTTCCAAAAACTAAAATCCCAAATCCAAGTCCTAATAAAATTAGACCTATCCCATATTTCATAGCAACACTTGGATTGTATTTACTCTCCCACCATTTTGAGAATGAAGGCGCAAGCGTAATAATAAAAAATGAGTTTAATATTCCAAACCAAGAAGCACCAACTTCGGTAGTTTCTTTACTAAATTCATTATTTATTTTATAAAACACAACATACCATAGAAACACGAAAGTTAGTCCTAAAACAATATTAGAATAAGGTATTTTGGAATATGTTTTTTTAAATAGTAAGTATAATACCCAGGTAATTATTGCTAATGGACCAATAGTTAGAATAGTATCAATAATTTTAAAAACCAAAGCAGAATTTCCAGTTAAAGCTCTTGCGGTGTAATCTCGTGCAAATAAAGTCATAGAACCTAACGATTGCTCAAAAGCACTAAAGAAAAAAACAGTAAAGATTCCAAAAACAGCAACTGCAATAATATTATCTCTTACCACAGGGGTATACCTAACTATTCGTGAAATAATTAGGTAAAGAAATAATAACAATGCGATTAATACAGTAACACTAGAGCCATCGAAATCACCTAATTTGAAAGGTAATAAATTGATATTTCCAATTTTAGAAAGAGGATCGTTAAATAGGTATAGAAGCCCTCCTAAAGAAGAAAGTACTATGAGAACTTTATCTAATAATGTAAACTGGTTTAATTTATCTTTTACAGATGTTGTGATGTGTTGTTTTGGGCTTTCTTCATTTACATTTTGGGGAAGTTCCACTTCATGAATTTTTGATGGTTTTTCTCCAATCTCACCAAATAAGTCTTTAGCTAACCAAAATTGAACTAAGCCACCAAACATAAAAATACCAGCTAAACCAAAACCATAACCCCAGCCTATATTTTCTGCCAAATAGCCACAAAGCATCATGCCAAAAAAAGCACCTGCGTTTACGCCCATGTAGTAAATGGTATAAGCACCATCTTTTTTAGATTCCCTGCCTTTGTACATTTCAGAAATCATGGAGGTCATATTAGGTTTAAAAAAACCTGTTCCTATAATTAATAAAGCTAATCCTAGATATAGAGACCAAGGTGTTTCAAAAACCATAGCAGCATGACCAAGCATCATGACAAAACAGCCAATAATAACAGCCCATTTATATCCCATTACTTTGTCGGCTAACCAACCTCCAACAATTGGAGTTAGATATAATAAAGAAGAATAAGTGCCAATTAAAGCCAATGCATTTTCACGAGACCATTCCCAACCAGGATTATCGCTTAAGTAAGGAGCTGTTAAGAAAAGTACTAACAATATTTTCATCCCATAAAATGAAAATCGTTCCCACATTTCAGTAAAAAATATGACGAATAATCCTGCAGGATGACCAATTACTTTATCTTTAAAAAGATTTTCTATGTCTGTATTCATATATAATCAAAAAGTATAGTGTTAGTGTTTTTCTTCCATAATTACTTCATCTTCTCCACTTTCATCAGTATCTACATTATGCATCATTTTTTTTACTAAAGGAGAAATTACAAGTAATATAACTCCAAAGATTAAACCTACATAAAATAATTTTTCGAATAGATCTGTATAACTTGCTTTGGCATCTATTAAGTCTGTGGTCACACCTCCAGAGGTGTCTATACTAGCAATATTCGCCAACAGAGACGCAATGTATTCAGAGCCTGCGGTAGCTAAGAACCAAACTCCCATCATGAATCCAACTATTTTTCCAGGAGACAACTTAGTAACATAAGATAGCCCAACGGGAGAAAGACATAATTCACCCCATGTATGCAGTAAGTATGCCAATACAAGCCAAATTATAGCAACTTTACCTGCGCCAGATAATTCGGCGCCTATAACCAAAGCACCAAAACCTAAACCTACTAAAATAATGGCTAAAGCAAATTTAATAGCAGCATTAGGATTTCTATTTCTTTTTTCTAGTTTAATCCATAGCCAAGCAAAAACAGGAGCAAATAAAATAATAAAAATAGCATTTAAGCTTAAAAAAGCGCCAGCTGGTATTAGTCCAAATATGGAGGTGTCTCTATCTAAAATTCTATCTGCATACAAGTTTAATGAAGTGTAAGCTTGTTCAAACAATGACCAAAATATAACTGAAAACAAAATGAGGATGGTGAGAGCAAATAGTCGATCTCTTTGTATTTTATCGCATTTAATCAAGGCATACCAAAATATATAAATGAGAGATACTGCTCCAGAAATCATTAAAATAGCTTCAACTATACTATGCCTTTGTACCATTTGCCAAACAATAAATATGCTTAAAACTGCGAGCAAGTATATAGTGTATTCATTATTGAGTCCTAAAAAAGACCTCTCTTTTAGTAACGCTTTATTTTTGGCTTCTCCCTTTCCATAGAAATACTTTTTTCCATAAATAAAAGTTATTAAACCTAGTATCATACCTATTCCGGCAGCTCCAAAACCATAATTCCAACCGTATTTTTCACCAAGCCAAGCACAAATAAAAGTAGCTAGTGCAGAACCTAAGTTAATTCCCATATAAAAAATTGTAAAACCAGAATCTCTCCTTGCATCTCCTCTTTTGTATAATTCACCTACTATAGAAGATATGTTAGCTTTTAAAAAGCCTACTCCCATAATAATAAGGGCTAGAGAAAAATAAAATATTTGCAATGCGTTTTCATCTCTTTCTATTACTCCTGTCGAGATTTCTTTTGCAGCTTCCCCTTCATATGCCATGCCTATGTGCCCTAAAACAAGAAGTACGCCTCCAAAAGTTACTGCTTTTCGAAATCCTAAATATCTGTCTGCTAAAAAGCCACCAATAACAGGCATAGCATAAACTAAAGCAGCATAACTGCCTACTAACAAATTTCCAGAAGTATCACTAAATAAATGGTATTTAACAAGATATAAAATTAAAAGCGCCTTCATTCCATAAAATGAAAAACGCTCCCACATTTCAGTTAAAAACAATACGTATAACCCTATTGGGTGTCCAAATAGTTCTTTTTGTTTGGGAGTAATCGATGTTTCCATAATATGGTTAGTGTGGTTAGTTAATTTTGAGATACTATTAGTTAACTTTTTCGCCCAAAGTCTTCTCTATAAAATTAGTCATTTTTCTATATAAATGTAATCGTGTATTACCGCCATAAATACCATGGTTTTTATCGGGATATATAGCCCATTCAAATTGCTTGTTGGCTTGTATTAAGGCTTCTGCTAACTGCATTGTGTTTTGTACATGCACATTGTCATCTGCAGAACCGTGAATCAATAAAAAATAACCTTTTAATTTATCTACATGGTTTATAGGCGAGTTATTATCGTAGCCTGCTGGATTATCCTGTGGAGTCCCTAAATAGCGTTCGGTATAAATGGTATCATAAAAACGCCAACTGCTTACAGGTGCAACGGCTATGCCCATTTTAAAAGTATCTGCGCCTTTAAATAAACAATTTGCACTCATAAAGCCACCATAACTCCAACCCCAAATACCTATTCTATTATTGTCTATATAAGGTAATGCTCCAAGCTGTTTTGCTGCTGCAATTTGATCTTCAACTTCGTATTTTCCTAAATTGTTTTGTGTAACTTTTTTAAATTTCGCCCCTTTAAAACCAGTGCCTCTTCCATCTACGCAAGCTACAATGTAACCTTTTTGAGCTAAATATTGAAACCAATAATCGTTGCTACTATTCCAAGTATTGGCTACTTTCTGAGAACCTGGCCCCGAATATTGTATCATAAACAATGGATATTTTTTATTTGGATTAAAGTTTGCAGGTTTAAGCACCCACATATTTAAGTCATTATCATTTACTTTTATAGTGCTAAATTCTTTTTTAGAAATTTTATATTCTGAAAGGTTTTGGGAAAGTTTACTATTATCTTCAATTAATTTTAATTGAAATCCAGAAGAAGGATTATTAAGGCTATATCGTGTTGGAGCACTCACACTAGAAAATGTATTGATAAAATATGAAAAGTCTGCACTAAATGATGCTGCATTGGTGCCGATTTCTTTTGTGAGTTGTTTTTTGTTTTTTCCATTTAACCCAATACTATAAACATCACGATTAATGGACCCATTTTCGGTAGATTGATAATAAATACGGTTGTTTTTTTCGTTATAACCATAATAGTCTGTTACTTCCCATTTTCCTGATGTGACTTGATGAATTAAATCACCTTTTTCGGAATAATGATAGATATGATTGTAATTATCTTTTTCACTTGTCCAAATAAAGCTATTGTTTTTTAAAAATGTTAGGTTACTGGTTACATCGACATAAGCTGCGTCTTTTTCCTCTAAAATGAGTTGGGATGTATTGCTTTTTGTATTTAAAAACCATAAATCTAATTCATTTTGTTTTCGAGTTAAAAATTGAGCAGTTAAAATGTCAGGGTCGTTTGTCCATTTTATTCTTGGAATATAAAAATCACCATATTTCTTGCTTACTTTTATAGGTGATAAAGACCCTTTTCTTAAGTTATAGATATGTAAGCTTACAGTTGCATTTGGTTCACCAGCTTTAGGGTATTTAAAAACCTGTTGTGTTTGGTACAACCCTTTACCATAAACATCCATAGAAAGCTTAGGAACATTACTTTCGTTAAATCTTATAAAGGCTATTTTATCACTGGTTTTATTCCACTCAAAAGCCCTTACAAATGAAAATTCTTCTTCATAAACCCAGTCTGTAATTCCATTTATTATTTTATTTTTTTCACCATCAAAAGTAATTTTCTTGGTTTTATTAGTTTTTAAATCTTTAATAAATAGATTGTTGTCCATGGCAAAGGCTATTTTTTTACCATCAGGAGAAAACGTAGGTTCCTGTATTTTTTTGTTCGAAACCTTATTTACCGTTTCACTTTTTACATCATAAACATAATAGAGCGCTTTAGTTGAGCGCCTGTAAATATATTCTTGTCCTGTTACTAATAATATCTTTTGTTCATTTTTACTAAATTGATAACCTGTGAAGTAATTTAATTCGGGAATATTAAAAGAGCTTACTAAGGTTTTTACTTTTTTTAAAGTTTTATATTCGTATATATCAACAGTGGTGCTTTTTAAAGTGCTATTAAAATTAAAAACAGAGTAATGTTTACCATCTTTCATAGGATGTAATTCATCCATTTTTTTTGTTCTAAAAGTACCATTCCAAATGGCTTCTAAAGTAATTTCTTTTGTTTGCGCTTTGATTAATAATGGAAAAAGTAAAAAAAGACAAAAGGGAAAATTCAAGTATTTCATTAAAAAAATATTCATTTTATAGGGAGTAATCAATTTTAGTGAAAATTATGCAAAAAACAATAACTATTAACACATAAATAACGCATTTTTTAATATTGGAACTCATATTGAGTATTGCTTTGACCTACAAAATTCACATTTTGTACTCTAATTTCATTGTTTTTTTTAATCGTAGTATGGCTATGATGAAAAAAATCTACTTTATTATACCAATTACAGCACAAAAGCCAAACTTTTCGGTTAAAAACCACTACTCAATATGAGTTCTAATTCAATTTTCATGCCTAGAGTAGTATCTTTGCTCTTAAAATAGAGCTTTTATGAGTAAAACTATTACTGGTTTTTCCAAATTATCCAAATCGCAAAAAATAAATTGGGTTGTTGATACGTATTTCACGAATAAAGAAGATGCTAAACGTATTCTAAAACAGTATTGGAATACTAATGAAAAGCTGCAACAATTGCACGATGAGTTTATTGAAAATACCATAACCAATTATTATCTACCATTGGGTATAGCGCCTAACTTTTTAATTAATGGAGCCATGTATACCATGCCAATGGCTATAGAGGAAAGTTCTGTGGTAGCCGCAGCTAGTAAGGCTGCTAAGTTTTGGTTGGATCGAGGCGGCTTTAAAACTAGTGTGATCTCTACCACAAAAGTAGGACAGGTGCATTTTACTTATAATGGTAATAGTGGTGATTTAGAACTTTTTTTTAAGCAAATAAAAACCCGATTTTTCCAAGATGCTAAGCCTATAACCAAGAATATGGAAAAAAGGGGAGGAGGCATTATAGATATTGAATTAAAGAATAAAACTAATGCCTTAAAAAATTACTACCAGTTACATGCTACTTTCGAGACGTTAGATGCGATGGGAGCCAATTTTATAAACTCATGTTTGGAGCAGTTTGCAACCACTTTAAAAAGAGAAGCAAGTTTGGTTTTAAAAGGAGATTTGGATGTGGTTATGAGTATTTTATCCAATTATGTACCCGAGTGTTTGGTTAGAGCTGAGGTAAGTTGTCCTGTTGAAGATTTAACAGAAGGTAGTACAATTTCTGGGCAGGAATTTGCAAATAAATTTGTGCAAGCAGTAACTATTGCAGAAGTAGAGCCCTATCGCGCTGTAACGCATAATAAAGGTATTATGAATGGTATAGATGCTGTAGTGTTAGCTACTGGTAATGATTTTAGAGCTATTGAAGCTGGAGTACATGCTTATGCCTCAAAAACTGGAGAGTATTCAAGTTTGTCACATGCCGAAATTAAGGATGGGATCTTTAAATTCTGGATGGAACTACCTTTAGCATTGGGAACTGTTGGTGGACTTACAGGATTACATCCTTTGGTGAAGTTAGCGTTAGAACTCTTGGGTAAACCATCGGCAAAAGAGTTAATGCAAATTGTAGCTGTTGCCGGTTTAGCGCAAAACTTTGCAGCTCTAAGGTCGCTTACAACAACAGGAATCCAACAAGGACATATGAAAATGCATTTAATGAATATACTAAATCAATTTGCGGCTAACGATAACGAAAAACAAGTTTTAACCAAACGGTTTAAAACCGAAACGGTTTCCCATAGTGCAGTTGTAGAGGCTTTGGAGAATTTAAGGAGTAATTATGGTTTCGACTCCGCTCAACCACCAACCAAATCTCATAAATCACCTAAGGTCTAATCTGGTAGCTGAGCGGAGTCGAAGCTACAATTAACTAAATTTATAATTTTGCCTAAAGGATTTGTTTACATACTAGAATGTTCAGATGGTACTTACTATACAGGAAGCACTATCGATTTAGAAAAGCGCATTACCGAACATAAAAATGGTTTAGGAGCTAACCATACTAAAAAACGACTTCCTATTAGGCTTGTCTATTTTGAAGAGTTCAGCAGAATTGATGAAGCCTTTCAAAGAGAAAAACAAATACAGGGTTGGAGCAGAAAGAAGAAAAAAGCATTGATAGAAAAGAATTATGATCGTTTGCCTGATTTGTCTAAATGTAAAAATAATTCACATCATTCAAATGTGGTTTCGACTCCGCTCAATCACCACGAAACGGCTCTGGTAGCTGAGCGGAGTCGAAGCTACACAAGTAACGGTAAACTATTGCTTACAGGAGAGTATGTTGTGTTGGATGGTGCTCTAGCTTTAGCTGTACCCACAACTTATGGGCAATCATTAAAAGTAATACCGATACAAGAGCCTAAATTACTTTGGAAAAGTATAGATGATAAAGGTAATGTTTGGTTTGAAACTGAATTTGAATTGCAACCTGACGGTAGCCTTAAACATGTTAAGGGTGACGAGACAACGCAAAGATTGCTTCAAATATTTAATGCAGTTAAGCAATTGAATTCTAATTTTTTGTTTAACAATAAAGGGTTTAAGGTAACAACTTCATTGGATTTCCCTAAAAATTGGGGTTTAGGAACTTCTTCTACATTAATAAATAATATGGCGCAATGGGCAAAAGTTGATCCTTTTGAGTTATTAGCACTTACTTTTGGAGGAAGTGGCTATGATATTGCTTGTGCGCAACATAATACACCTATCACCTATCAAATAAACTATGATGAGACCCCGAAACGCGTTCAGGGTAATGAGAAAAGAACAATAACACCTGTGGAATTTAATCCTTCTTTTAAAGCCCATTTATATTTTGTTTACCTCAATAAAAAACAAAACAGTAGAGAAGGTATTGCATATTACAAATCCCTTGCTGAGGATAAAAAACCTGTTATTTTAGAAATAAATGAGATCACAAAACAGCTGTTGTCTTGTGAAGAATTTAAGACATTTCAAAATCTAATAGATACACATGAAGCCTTAATATCTAAAGTGACACAACAAAAAACAGTAAAGACTCTTTTTTTTAATGACTTTAAAGGGAGTATGAAGAGTTTAGGCGCTTGGGGCGGTGATTTTGTTTTGGTGTGTTCTGAAAACGATCCAACTGAATATTTTAATAGAAAAGGGTTTACAACTGTGATGACCTACAAGGATATGGTATTATAGCCAAATCAACATACGTTTGGATAAATATTATCATTTGTAACATCAATTAATAGGTTAAAACACACATTTTAATTTAGTAAACTTATCGTGTACGATTACCTTGAATGCTCTACAATACTCCATCTTGTAATAGTTCTTAGATGAATTTGCAGTAAATTCATTTAGGAAATGGTTTATACTCAATAACCCGTTGTGCATTTAGGCAATATTGATTTTTAGATTGTTTATATTTCTATTGAATTTACACATATTGATATATTTAACAATAGTTATAGCTTTTTATTCCTTTATTTTTTTTAATTAATAGAGAAATTGTAAAAAGGGTACTATGTATAAATAATTAGCCAAAAATTATTTTTTTTGTTCATAATAATAAATTTTTAAATCTCCATCCCTGTTTCTAGGGGTACAATTTATACTGTAAATAGGGGTTCATCATGTAATTAAAAAATTTAAATTTGTAACTCATTAAAAACCAAATTATGATTAACAGAATCACATTAATTCTATTAAGTATTATAGCAGTGCCTTCGTTGTTACTGTCCAAGAAACCAAATGCCAAGAGTTTTTAGACAAAATAGTGCCATACAAAAGTTGGATTGGTCTTATTTTTTGTTTTTGGGAGTTTGGGGTATCTTTACTGCAATTCTAAATTTAGGTTGGTTAATTACTTATCCTATATGGTGGATTACATTACTGGCAGGTAGTATCGTAAAAGCAGTGCTTGGCTTTATGCTGGGATACGGAATGGTTAGAGTAAACTTGTTTTATCTAAAAATGAAACTGCAAAGGAAAAAGACGAACAACTACGCAAAAAATTAACTCCCAAACAAGGTAAATTGGGTATATTTGGACTCATTGTGGGAGTCTGGATGATCATAGCAACAATATTATTCTTTTAAAAATAACCTTTAAACTTAAAAAAAATGAAAAAAACAATTTTAAATGTATTTGTAGCATTCACTTTATTACTTACAATTTCTTGTAAAAATGAATCAAAAACAACCAGCAACACAGAAGAAAAAATAGAAAAAACGACTGAAGCATCTAAAGAAGCTGCAGTTAAAACAGAAACATCTCCTTCTAGTGGTACGCCAAATTTTAGCAATAGTGATGTACAAGAATATGTAAACATGTATGAAACCTATATAGAAGATTATAAAAAGGCGGTAGAAAGCAAAGATATGAATGCATTTGCCACATTAGGACAAAAAGGACAAGAATTGGCTACTAAAGGTCAGGAAGCTATGTCTAAATTATCTGGTGCGGATGTGCAAAAACTAACAGATTACATGACCAAAAAAGCTAAGGAAATGCAGGAGTTAAGCCAGAAAATGATGCAGTAAACCTTACTTAATAATTTTATAATACCATTTGCTATTTGAAATTCTTAATAAAACGCCCTATTTGGTTTCTCTTTAAGTAGAAAAAGAAACCAAATAGGGCTTTTACAGTTAATTTCAAATAGCAACTGGTATAAGATATTTCATTAATCGCGCTTGTAATCAGGTACTCTTTTCTAGCATTTTTTTATCATTTGCCATAGCATAGTAATACCAATTACAAGTTAAAATGAGCTAGTCATTCTCGTTCATTGGTCTCAAATTTAGTTGAAACTATGTACTTTAACGTCAGTTCGACGTAAGAAATCAAGTTTTTAACTATGAAAAAAGCAGAATATTTAGTAAATTAAAGTGTTGAAT
>CANMLX010000045.1 GCA_947498845.1 uncultured Flavobacteriaceae bacterium
TCTTCTTGTTCTTGAAATCCATAAGGGTGGTCTGTTCCTGAAATCAGGTTATTATACCCTTTATGTTTGAGCCCAAAGGGATAGTAGTTATTCTCTTCAAGGATTTCAAGAACGATTATTTCCATCCTTTGTCTATACCTTCATCTAATATTTCTCCTCTTTTATCAACAATACCCTCAATTTGTCCATCTCTCTCCCAACCATTTTTAGTTAATCTGACTTTGCATTACTTTTAACCTTCACAGAACTATCATTTGTATCCCAATATAATCGTAATTTATTTTTTTTTAACCAATCTTTCCATTTTTTGTAATCTTCCTCTGAAGGCGGGTATGCACCTTCTAGTCCAAGTTCTTCTTCTGATTCAATTGATGTGATTTTTTCCATAAAAAATCTAGACTTTTCAAGTTCCTCTCCATCAAAAATCTTTTCAAGCTCCAAAGAATTTTTTATAATACTAAGGTTTCTTTCAAATTCTTCGCAAGCTTTATTATCCTTACATTTTTCAATGCTAGCGCATGAAAAAAAAGATAAAAACAAAATTAAAATTAATTTACTATTCAACATTTGTTACATTTAGATTTTTATAAGTCATTTTAACCTGTTTGGTCTCTCCATTTTTGGTATAGGTAAACGTTACAACTCCTGAAATAGAAGTTCTACCTTGTCTATTATATCTAGTTCTAGAGTTCGGTACGAGTGTTCTTTTTAAATCTCTCTCAGTTCCTGTTCTCTTCCATTCTGTAATTTCTTCTTCTATTTTAATCCCATCTTGATGAGCTTCTCTATCATCTTTACCCTCTCCTTTGTTTTTCCCAATCTGAATTGAATTTTGTTCTTTAAGCTCGTGTGCCAAAACTGATGTACTGCTCATTACTTCACCGTCTTCAAATTTGTTTATATCATCAATATCTATTGTTCCGCTCTTGGAGCCACCAGGTCCAAATTTTGTGCTACTTTCCACTACATTAATTGTTACATCATCTCCAGCTTCAACAGCTTCGTTTACAACATCAAATAAAGCTTTTTGTTCTTTGGTAAGAGATTCTTTTTGCTCATCTGTAATATTTAAAGAAACCAATCCATCTTCATCAACACTAACATAATTACCACCTAACCCATTGTTTATGGCCGCTACTGCTTTATTTACAGCAGTATCTTCTCCTTCCAGAATTAAATCGTCATAGGCGGCTGGAGCCATTCCATCTGGGTCGATAAAGAAGACAGGACTATTAAAAGCATAATTATAAGGAGAATGTCTTCTCATGAATTCAGCCAAAGGGTCAATGTTCATCCAACGTCCTAATGCAGGATCGTGCTTATCTATATACTTAACTTACTCTTGACGGTACTAGTAAATACTAGCACTAGCCGTTACGCATACTAGGGCCATCAGGGGTTTACTTCCCATGTGAAAGATACTCTACGGAACCATTTTTAGAATTTATTATAATAACAAAAACACCTCCTTTTCTATTTTTTTTAATTTTCCCCTGAAATATCCAAAAATCATTGACTTGACAACTAAAGAATGGTTTTTGTTTTAGAATATTAAATCTACCGTAAACATCATACAGGATGACTTTTGCTATTTTTTTAGCCTGCCTTTTTTTCAATTCCAAATGATAGCCGTTTTTATTCAATTCTATGTTGGAATTATTTTTGATATCATATTTATCCAAAATATCTTTCCCCTTTTTTATATCACCTTCTTGACAAAAAATATTTGTTTGTAAAAAAAGTGCGAATAAAAAAATTAATATTTCCCTCATCATTTTGCCGTGTTTTATAATCTCTCTTTTACTATTTTCTTGTAGTTATTACTTAACTTTTTTCTCACTTCCCTATTTTTCTTAGTATACTCTTTCTGATCCTTTCTCGTTTGCTTTTTTGATTGAAATTTTGTTATAGCAAAATTCTCATTTAACACCTCTGGGTCATTGGGATCGCTAGGAGAATCTACGTCGACCACATCTGTTTCCCCTGTTTCAGGATTATATATTAAAGAAGACCCGTCAGGTGTTGTTACATATTCAGGAACTTCGTTTTCTTTTGAAAAATCTTTATCCTGATCAGAGAATTGATTATTATCATATTTTTCATTATAAGCACCATGTGTATGAATACCAGCTTCTTTAGTCCCTTCTTTATCACTTACAGGATTAGCTGGAGCGCCTGCTTTACCCCCTCTTTTTGGATCATTATATGTATATTTTTTATTTCCATTTTCATCTGTGTACGAATAAATTGTTGCTGAATATTCTCTATTTTCTTGAATTGAAAATTTACCATATATCTTAATAAAATCTTTTGCAGCATCTTTTTTACTGTTGAATTCGTCCCCTGGATCATTACCTCTTGGAGCCATCCCATCAGGATCTATAAAATAAATAGGGTTATTAAAAGCGTAATTGTAAGGTGAGTGCCTTCGCATCTGTTCAGCAAGAGGATCAATATTCATCCATCTACCAATTGCAGGGTCATAGTTCCTTGCTGTAATATCATACCACCCTAATCCAAGCTCATCCTGATACTCCTTTCCGCCAAACTTATATTTTAAAGCAGGATTCGTAGAGTTCACCACGTTATTATATCCTTTATGTTTAAGTCCAAAAGGATAGTAGTTATTCTCTTCCAATATTTCAGAGCTATCTACAATACCATTATTGTTATCATCTTTATAACTTAACCTAACATTCCCTAAATGGTCCTTATACTGGTAAATATAATCAAATCCTCCCACATTATTAGGTTCTACGTAGCCCTCTGGGTGGTTAAAGAATTTAAGGTTTGTACCACTGGTTTCAGATTCGTAGATATAATTACCTGCATACAATGTTGTTTTACTATCTCCTGAGGTTGATGAGTTTTTTACAAATTTAGATAGCTTCATCCCTGCTGCATCATAAATATAATTTATATAACGCCCCGAACCAAAATCTACACGTGTTGGCAGATTTAAATGGTTATAACTAATATTGGTGATGCCTTTATTATAATCTAAAGTCATATTCCCATTGGCATCGTAAATATAATCTGGAAGACTACCATTGCTTTTATCTTTAAACCCATAGGTTTTATTTTCTGTATCTGTTACTCTTGTTAACTTGTTTCCAGAATTGTAATTATAAATTAAATCGTCCATAATACCAAAATGTGCACTTTTAGAGGCTTCCGGAGTTGCTACTATATGCCCCTTACGTAACAATGTTAGTATATTACCATTTTTATCGTAACTAATATTATTTAAATTATAACGCCCAGTATTGTCTATACCTGAGGTAATTCTGTTTAATGCATCATAGGTATAATTATAACTTTTTAAGCTACTGTCTTCTGTATTTGCTGTTTTCCATTGGATCTCGCTTATATTGCCATTGTACAGTGGAGTTGCCCCCTCATTATATCCTATTTTAAACCCAAATAAATCGTTTCCTAAACTGTTGGGATTATTTATGTTTTTTAACCAACCGCGTATGTTATATGTATAATCTATGGTTTGTAACCTATTTGTAGTGGTAGTTTTTCCTCCTATTCCTTTTGTTATTAATTGCCCTAATTCATCATACGTATTTGATACGATAAGTTCGGTTGGAAAATTATCTGGATTAATACGTAAAACAACACCTGGTAATAATGTAGCATTGGTTATTGTTATACTATTGGATGCAACAAATTCCTGATTACCAATAGTGCCGTTTTGTCCATCTAATTGAAAGTCTACGCCATCGGTATCTGATTGCCCACAATAATAGTCTAAGGTTTCATCCCCCACACACTGTGTTTGGGAGATAAGTCTATTCATGTGATCATAAGCAAAATTATCTATCGTAACTATTATCTTATTATTTTTTATATGGCTTGTTCTAACTTTTTTTGTTAAACCTGTAAACTCCTCTAATTTTGTTTCTACTATATCTACAGTTTCCAAATAGTTGTTTTTGCTATATATGTACACAGGTCTTGCTTTTTCATCGTAATAAGTTATGGTAGTAATCCACTTTTCTGGAGATACATCTAATACTTTTACTTTAGTTCCTGTGATGAGTCCTTTTGTTGTGCTTGTAGTATTTTTTGCTGTATTGCCAAATACGTTTACTGTTGTAGGCTGTCCTAATCTATCAAACACATAATCATCATAATAATTTATGGTATAAATCTCTGTATTGGTATTTGGAAAACTCTGGTTACTATAATAGTGCGTACTTCCTGCTGCATTTAATTTGCTCTCGTATAGTTTTGCTCCATTAGTATTAACATAAAAATTGTTTACTTCATTTTGCATTGTTGGTTGATCTATTATACTAGCATGCGTATATTTTCCCGTGTATACCACACGCCCGTGTACATCGTACTTTGTAAATAGCCACGCTTTATCATCTCTTAAATTAGCATCTTGCGTTAAAACAGGTTGATCTTGCCGGTTGTAAATTATGTATTCCCAATCTTTCCCAGGTATTTTTTTTCTAACCAATCTATTTCTGTAATCATAAATATACTGGTAGCATAATTCATTAAGTTCTGTTGTACTTATACCATCATTGGTATTTACTTTTGGTGGCAACACATAGGTTAAATTACCATAATCATCGTATACATAATAAGTATCATGAGGTATATCATCATTATAAGTACGCTTAAGTATGACTTCCCCTTGTAGATTTTTAAACTCTTCTGTTGTGTGGTTGTTTCCTGAGTTAAATCTCCAGTTTTCATCTTTGGTTACAGTTTTAAATAATTTACCTTCTTCATAAAAACCAGAATCTACAATTTCAGGGGTTTGCTCATTATTATTTAAATAATTAACTTCAAAATATTTTAATTCATTATTAGAATTAGAATTGTACTCAAATTTAATAGTATGACTGTCTAGTGTTTCCTGCGGGGCTATTTTCTCAATAAGTTCCCAGTCTTTTCCAGGTGCACCCTGTTCTATGATACGGCCTAAAGAAGAATTTTCTATAGTATTCTTAGAATAAGGGTTTTGCGTGTATTCGTATTTTTCTGTATTGTAAAAATTATGTGTTTCATCTATAGCATTTGTTCTTATAGCCCCATTATTTGTGCTGGTAGTGGCATAAGGTAAATACGTTTTAGTTTGTCTCCCTAAACCATCATATATTATGGGTGTTACTATGTCTTGGTAACTCCCACCTGCTTTTATAGCAATTTGCTGGATAGGTCTACCTATGTTATCCATATAAGTAATATTTTCGATTTTCTGAGCGTTAGACCCATTTTCGATATTTTGAATAGTGGCTGCAGAGCGATAGGCTGTAGTTTTTATATAGTTTTGATTGGCTTCTATAGGAGCTGGTACGATAACGTTTTGTTTTTTACGTACAAACTTTTTACCGTATAAAGGTCCTACAGTATTGGGATCATTAATATCTTTTACAACAAGTGCATGTATAATGGTCGTTGAAACTGTTTCTAGTTGACTATTCCAAATAACAGTTATAGCTTTAGGCATACCAGAGGCGTTAAACGTTGTTTCTGTAATGGTACCTAAAGCTGAATTAGAGAGTTCCATCTCACTATAATTAAAATCAAAATCGGTTTGAATAGTATAGGTGTAAGGAATACCAAATTCAACATCGCGTTCTCCCGATATTATAAAGTCTTGTGCGAATAATGATTGTATTGCTGTAATTAAAAAACAGCAAATTAAACATAAGGTTTTGTTTGTATTATTTTTCATGATCTTCTATTGCTGGTTTTTGTAATAATATTCGTTTTTAGATATAACTTTATCTTCATTATCGGTTACATATTCCAGTCTATTAAAGTCATCATAATGATATGTAGTGGTTCTTCCCCTAGGGTCTGTGACAGTTTGTATACCTACGAGTTCTTTGTAAGCGTATGTGGTAACCATTGCTTCTTTTAAACTTGTATTTGTTCTTAATGCAGCTTCTTGAACTGTGCTTAACTCATTAGTTATGTTTAATGTTGAAAACTCAGAAAGTGCTAATATTTTATTATTCGTAGCGTTTTCTATTTTTGCTATAGGGTAGGTTTGATTATAGCCCCATATATAAGTAGTATGCACACCAGACTCTATATTTTTAGTTTCTAAAATATTTCCTTTGGAATCGTATTTGATGTATTCTATTTTATCTTCTAAAGTATTATATCCTTTGGCTGTTTTAAAAAGCTTAGGAACAATTATATTATTTGAGAGCTTTTTAAATTCTATACGATTAGTAGAGATTAATTTTTCTACCCCATTAATTTCTTTGTAAATCATAGTTTGCACTGGTATGTTAACTCTATTTTGATCAATAAAATCTTGCATTAAATTTTTTTGTTCTTGAGATAAGCCAGATACATATTTTAACATTTCTTCCGGACGATAGGTCTTCGTAATTTGTTTTTCTCCATTTCCTAATAAACTTTCTGAGTTGACTAGTTGCCTATGTGTTGTTAATTGAAGATTAGAATTATCACCAACTTCATAATCAAAATTACTAATTGATGAAACTATGAGTTTATTACTGGATGAGGGTTCATAAACTGAATGTTCTGTTCTGGTTAACAGGACTAGCTCTTCAGGAATTAAGTACCGCGTATTTATACCATAATTATAAGGGGAATGTATTTGATATATATCATACAAATACAATCCTTGAATTTTATCTATTAAATATTTTTCATAATAATTTATAGTATATTCTACTTTTTTATCATTACTATCTAATTTTGTTAATGATTTGAGTTTACTATTGATTGAACTGGAAAATATAGGAGCAAAAGGTTTGTTACTAGATTCCGTATCTATATAATAGCTATAAATGCTAGAGAAGTTATTATTACCATTACTAACATCAATAAACTCCTCTTTTACAGAAGAGTAACTCACTATATTTCCCTGTACACCTCCAGCGACAGGCACATTACTATCTGATTTGAACCGAATAACATTATAAGTACTCCCATCATCAGGAACTTTGGTAAAAGGGTGATAATACATAGGATTACTTAATAAAACTCCTGAAGAAGTTTCCTGATATTCGTTATCGATACGAATTTTTTCCTTATAAGAAAAAATTCGTATATTTTTTGGAGATGTAATTTGTTTAACTCTAAGCCCACCTGCTTTATAACCTTGTACCACCTGCGCTTTAGTTTTACTTGTATAAATAAATTCCAGATTGCCTGTTAAATATTGATCTAGTAGTGCTAGATTATCTTGATAACTTGGTTGCATATTTGAAAACCGAACTCTATAATCTCCTTCGGGGAAGCCATAATCAAATTCTTTTTCAAAACTTCTAAAAGGCTCATATTCTGTCCAAGGAGGCATATTTTGTGCAAAACTATGCAATGCAATACTTTCAATTGGAATTTCCTGATTTCCTTGTAATTTGTATAGATTGAGAAAAAATACATTAGAGAATTGAGAAGCATAATCATAAAACTCTTTAGCTATATCAATAGATAGAGTAAATGATTCTACTACATCGTCGGCAGTAATGGTAAATTCACGATAATTTGGGTAAGCTCCCGTAGTTGTATCCAACTCTTTGGGTGTAAATGATGGGGTTGAATGACTCAAGTAATTACGAATAGGTAAGCTTTCTTTTCTTTTAATTATTCGAGGAAGATTAACTCCTCCTCCATAAAATTCATTAAGCTCATACTCATATTTTACTTTTCCTCCCGTTGGGTATTCTATTTCTTTGAGCGTCCCTAAAACCGTATTATTAAAACTAGCTCTTCTGTCTGCACCACCAAAAGAACTTCTTTTTTCATTATCAAATGTTATTATTTCTGGTATAGAAGACCCTGTACTTTTCCCATTATAATATCCCCAATGATCAAAACCATTAGAATTTTTTGGTGCTAATGGTTTTTCTTCATGGTAAGTAAACTTGTATGGAGGTAAGCTTTCTTGCGTATTGTTAATATTTGTTTCTTTAAGTTCTAGAAGTTTCAATCTTTTAAGCTTCTTCTTTTGAGATTGAGTTCCAGCAGCATCTGCATTAAAATAATCATGCTCAAAATCTATTTTTTTTATAAGATTTAAATCATTGTCAAAAATTTCAATGTTAGATAATTTTTTAGCATACCCTGTCCCATAATCATCTCTATTGGTTGTAGTAAACTCAACTTTACCGCCATCCCAAACAATACGCTTAAGCAAATTACTTACTGCATTAATACTTGTTGATCCGGTTACCTTATGACTCAAATTATCTACTATCAATTCATTAGTTGTATTGACTAATTTTATCCATTTTTCAGGCTGCGTACTTGAATTGTTAGGTATAACCCTGTAATCAACACTTTCACTAACTCTAGATATATTATGGATATAATTTTCATCCTCTTCGTATTCAAAAAATATTTCTTGTTTTGTATTTGTTGTTATTTTTGTTAATAACCATCCCGATATGTGTAACCTATTGTATGGTGTAGAACTAGTAGTGGATTTATCTCTTTTATTGAACTCATATATTGTTCCTTCTGGATCAGTTACTTTAAAATAAGGATTTGTGTATCTATCTAATAGTTCTATTTTAAGGTTGTATTCATTATTTAGTAATTTTCCTCTTATTGTTCCATTACTATCAATCGTTTGCATAATAAATTTCCCTGAAAATCCACCAAAATTAAACATGAATAAATCTGGTTCTGTATCTGAAACTTTTCTATGTTCATTACTTCTAGTGATTTCTACAAACTCATCTTTATAAAAATAAGATAATGGGTTCCAAGTTTTCTCGAGATATAGAACTTCCCAATCGGTATTAGCAGGTGGTAAAAAGTGACAAGGTCCAAAAAAAATTCCATAATCCTCCCATACTTCTCCAAGCTCATCAAAACATGTATGAAATCCAATACTATGTATTTTATCATAATCACCGTAACTATCTATATAACTTCTTAAGTTATTATCACCAGTATCAATATCATTCTCCCCTCTTATTTGCCTGGTTATCATACCTCCTGCGTTCAAACTCCACCCAAGACCTACCCAACTGGCTTCCTGCGCTAATTTTATCCCCCCAGCGTGATAGCTCAAACTTATAGGTAATTGATATCCTCCTGCATTAATACTATAGAGAGGTATACCAATACTTGGAATACCTGAATAATTACCAACAGGTGTATCTGCATATTTAGCTAACGCTGCCACTGTTGGTGTAGCTCCAAACTGTACAGCAGGCGCCTCTGTTTGAGCATAAATACGTGTTGAAAAAAGTAACAATGGGATAATTAAGAAACGTAAATTCATAAAAATAAAGTGTATTTTACTATGGTTTGTATATTTCAAAGTGCTAATTTAAGACGTTTTTATAAATACCTATGAGGGTTTCGCCTTACTTTTTATAAGGCAAAACCATCAAAATTAGCTTTAATCTATTTTTTTGTAAGTTTTTAACTATAATGAAATAGCTTTAATCCTGCTAAATAATTTTAGGTGCTTTTAGAACTATTTGATCTCTAAATTAATTATTTAACATTCCCCAAAGCAAATCTTTTAGCTCCATAATCCCTTGTTGAGCCACAGAAGAAATAAATACGTAAGGTATAGGGAGTTCATTATCCAGCTCCGTTTTAAGCTCAGCTTTTAATTCATCGTCGAGCATATCACATTTAGAAATCGCAATGATGCGTTCTTTATCTAACATTTCTGGATTGTAACGACGTAATTCGTCGAGTAGAATATCGTACTGTTTTTTAATATCATCGGCATCTGCAGGGATTAAAAACAGTAATATAGAATTGCGTTCTATATGCCTTAAAAAATAATGTCCTAAACCTTTACCTTCGGCAGCACCTTCTATAATCCCAGGGATATCTGCCATAACAAAGGTTTGGTAATCACGATACTCTACAATGCCTAAATTAGGCTTAAGCGTAGTAAACTCATAATCGGCAATTTTAGGTTTTGCAGAAGTAATTACAGAAAGTAATGTTGACTTACCTGCATTAGGGAAGCCTACCAAGCCTACATCGGCAAGGACTTTCAACTCCATGGTGATGTGCTTTTCTTCTAGTGGCAATCCTGGTTGCGCGTAGCGCGGGGTTTGATTGGTAGATGATTTAAAATGCCAGTTTCCCAAACCGCCTTTACCGCCTTGAGCTATAATTTTTTCCTCACCATGCTCAGTAATTTCAAAAAGAATAGCGTTGGTTTCTGTATCTCTAACTACTGTTCCTAAAGGCACATCTACAAAAGCATCTTCACCATCGGCTCCTGAGCTCCTACTTTTACTACCATGACCTCCGTGAGTAGCACGAATATGCTTTTTAAATTTAAGATGAAATAATGTCCAGAGATTAGAATTACCTCTAATAATAACATGTCCTCCTCGACCTCCATCACCGCCATCTGGCCCTCCTTTTGTGATGTATTTTTCACGATGTAAGTGTACAGACCCCTTACCTCCATTTCCAGAAGCCACATACATTTTTACGTAATCAACAAAATTTCCTTCAGTCATCTTTTGAGTTTAAAAGTTTAAAAGTTTAAATTAACGCTTAAACTCTTTGTTATGATATGTAATGTTTAATTGTTTATTCGTTTTTTGTTTAAAGCTAAATATGTATAAATAATTTGGCAATTCAACAAATTAACACATAAACGAATCAACAAATAAAGTCATCAACTATAACATTTATTCAATAGGAAAAGGGTTAAAAATTAAAAGCTTTCATGCTTCCCTTTCACCTCTTATTCTTTGTTAAAAGTTCCTATTTGTTTGTTGAACTGTTTAATCGTTTAATTGTTTTTTGTTTAAAGCTAATATGTATAACTAATTTGGTAATTCAACACATTAACACATAAACACATTAACAAACCAACACATCAACAAATCAACGCATCAACACATTAACACATTAACACATCAACTATAACGTATCTATAACACTACTTAATCGTTCTGTAATAGCTTCAATATCCCCAACACCATCTACGCCATAGTATTTATCTTGATTAGTATAAAAATCTTTTAGAATTGCTGTTTTATCGTAGTATTCTTTTACGCGGTTTCTAATAATAGATTCATCGGCATCATCTGCTCTCCCACTGGTTTTTCCTCTTTCTAATAAACGCTCAACTAAAATCTCATCTTCTACCTCTAAGGCGATCATAGCATTTATTTGAGAGTCTTTACTATCCATAAGTTTATCTAAAGCTTCTGCCTGAGCATTGGTTCTTGGAAAACCATCAAAAATAAAACCATTAGCATCGGCATTTTTCTCTACCTCAGCATTTAACATATCTATGGTTACTTGATCTGGCACTAATTCTCCTTTATCTATAAACGATTTGGCAAGTGTCCCTAAAGCGGTTTCATTCTTAATGTTATATCTAAAAACATCTCCTGTAGAAATGTGTACCAGATTATATTTTTCTTTTAAAAAATTTGCTTGTGTTCCTTTTCCTGCTCCTGGAGGGCCAAATAGCACTAAATTTGTCATGTGTTTAGTTTCTTTTATTTGATATATTTCTGGCAGATCTCTTCCCAAATTATCATAGTCTAGCCCATAGCCAACTATAAATTTATTTGGAATATTCATGCCTACATAATGTATTTTAAAATCCTTCTTGTAAGCTTCTGGTTTGTGAAAAAGTGTTGCTATTTTTAACGATGCTACATGTTCATTTTTAAAAATACGGTGTACTTCTCCTAATGTAGTTCCAGTATCGATGATATCTTCTAGAATAACTACTGTGCGTCCTGTTAAATCTTGAGTTAACCCAATGAGTCTTTGTATGTCTTCTGTAGATTTCACACCTTCGTAAGACGCTAATTTTATAAATGTAATTTCACAAGGTTTAGGATATTTCTTGATAAAATCACTTGCAAACATAAACGACCCATTTAAAACACCTACAAAAACAGGTATTTCGTCTCCCAGATCATTAGCAATTTTGGTCACTAATTCACCTATAACTTTATCTATAGCCTCTGCAGCTATAAATGGTTTAAAATATTTATCGTGAAGTTTTATCACAACTTTGCTTTTTAAGAAAGCTGCAAAGATAATCAATAGATTATCGATTACCGATTTTTGATTTATCTTTTAGAACCAAATTTGATATTTAAGTGTATTTTTGCGCTACTATAATATTTATACGTTAAAATTAACAATGAACTTTTTTTCTTCAAACTTTAAATTAGGGATACTTGGTGGTGGACAATTGGGTAAAATGCTATTATACAATACCATAAAATTTGACATACATACTTGTATTTTAGATAATAGCGATGAAGCTCCCAGTAAAATAGCTAGCAATGAATTTTATTTAGGAGATCTAATGGACTACGATGCCGTTTATAATTTTGGAAAAAAAGTAGATGTTTTAACTTTTGAAATTGAAAGTGTAAATGTTGATGCGCTCGAAGCTTTGGAAAAAGAAGGTGTAAAAGTATATCCTTCCTCCAAAACATTGCGTACCATTCAAAATAAAGCAACACAAAAATTGTTTTATATAGATCATGATTTACCAACGGCAGCTTTTTCTCGTTTCGCTTATACTTCTGAAATTAAAGAGGCTATAAACAACGGTGGACTCAAGCTACCTTTTGTATGGAAATCTGCTCAATTTGGTTATGATGGTAATGGCGTTAAAATTGTAAAAACTATTAGTGACCTGGAAGGATTACCAAACGTAGAGTGTATTGCTGAAAACCTAGTCCCTTTTAAAAATGAATTAGCAGTAATTGTAGCCAGGAATGTCTCTGGAGAAACCAAAACGTATCCTGTAGTTGAAATGGAATTTCATCCTGAAGCAAATCAAGTAGAATATGTGATTTGTCCTGCCAGAATTTCTAATGAAGTGGCGCAAAAAGCTACCGAAGTAGCCCTAAGTGTTTCTAAAGCCTTTAATCATGTAGGGCTTTTAGCGGTTGAATTATTTCAAACTGAAAATGACGAGATCCTTATTAATGAAATTGCGCCAAGACCACATAATTCTGGACATCAAACTATAGAGGCTAGTTATACATCGCAATTCGAACAACATTTAAGAGCTATTTTGGACTTACCTCTGGGAAGAACCGATAGTAAAGTAGGTGGCGTAATGGTAAATTTAGTAGGCGCTGAAGGTCATAGTGGTAATGTGGTTTACAAAAACATTGAAACCATAATGAAAATGGACGGTGTAACACCACATATTTATGGCAAAAAAGAAACCCGACCGTTTAGAAAAATGGGACATATTACTATAGTTAATGAAGACTTAAATGAGGCACGTCGTATTGCTGAAGAGGTTAAAAAATCTATTAAGGTGATTGCCAACAACTAAAACTTAAAGCCTCGAGATAACGGAATACTATCGCCGTTTATCATAAAAACATGGGTTCTATTGTACTGCTTTATATAGTTTTCATTAACTATGTAAGAACGATGACATTTTATAAAATTTGGAGGTAATTCTTTTTCTATTTCAGAGATTTTACCGCGTACAAACTCTTTTTTTGAGGTTGTATGTAAATTTAAATAGTGACCGTCTGACTTTACGTAAATTAATTCTTTAAGATATACTTTAGATTTATTTTTTAAAACAATATAGTCGTTAATCACTACTTTTTTCACTGTTTCCAGTTCTATTTTTGTTTTTTGATGTGCTTCCTTAAGACTATGTTTTTCTTGTTGTAGTTGTTTTTTCTTCCTATCTACTCTTTTCCATCTTAAAAAAGAATATAAGGCTAGAAGAAAAACAAAAAATAACAAGATGCTATATACCGTTTTATGCTTTGTAAAGCTCTCTCTTAAAACGGATAAACTTTTTATTTGTTCATCCTTTTCTTTGGTCTGATACTTTACATCTATTTCATAAAAATTGCTATTTTTTTTAAAATCGTCTATAATACGGCTATAATTATCACGTATAGCATCATATTTCGCAACTTTTACAGAATCTTTTAATCCGTAATAAGCATTGCCAAATTGATTAGCTACTATGCGTCCTATTTTAATATTGTATTTACTATTGGGTATAGCTTCTATTTGATGTAAATAATCTATGGCGGTTTTGTAATTTCCTCTACTATTTTCATTAACTGCCAGATTTATTAGATTATATACCTGCCTTAGATAATCTTGATTTTTTTTTGCAATTTCTAAACTACTTAACAAAGTAGTTTTTGATGCATCAAAACGCTTTAATGAGGTGTATAAATTACCCAAATTTAAAAGTATTGCAGATTTAAAGGTTGCGTTATTCTTATAATAGTTTGTCTCCTGGATCGTCTTTATTTTTTGATAGGCTAGTTCATAATTTAAACTGTCTGTAAAATAATCTTTAAAAATTTCATTTTCAATTTTTGCATGCCATTCATCTGATAGATCATTTTTTGTTTTTATTTTAAGTAGATTAAGAAAAAAACGCCTATCCTTATTATAATCGTGCTTACTGGATTCTGTTAAGTGAAGTTGAAATAAAAGATTCCTAAAATCTTCATCATTTAAGGTTTGTCTTCTTTTTTCCTTTTCAAAAACCTTGTAATAAGTAGCATATGCCGAATCTTCACAATTTATCTTTTGGTAAGATTCGGCTATATGTAACTGGTATTTTACATTAAAAGTGTCTTCATGTTGCTTTTTCTTTAAATGAACAATAGCATTGAGTTCATTATTATAAAATGCTTCAAAAGAAATAGAATCTAAAGGTATATTTTGTGTAAAACCACAATTAATACTTAATATGAATAGTAATAAATATCTCAAAGTTTATATTTCTATTGCTTTAGAAATACTCACTACTCCCCCATTGGCTCCTTCTCTTGGTCTTACTATTGGGTTAAGCGACACCATACAAGGCCTATCTTTTATTAGCCCTCTCCATTCTAATTGTTCTTTAAATTTATTAATGGTACTCTCATCTATTTTGTCTTTCTCATTGAGAATAAATACTCTAAAATCGTTTTTAAAATTTAAATTAGTAATATCCTTATGCAATGTTTGCCATTTAATTCCATGTTCAAACTCTCTACCATTACTGTATATTCTAACAATTAAAGCATCACATAGCATTCCTGTTGTACTGGATACCTCTATTATTGGTTTAACTTCTTCTATTTTAAAATTTTTGTTTTTTATACCTATAAGTGTAATATAGAGTTCTAACTTTTCTATGGTATTACTATGGTTAAATGTTGCTACTGTACTTAATGTAATATCTTTCATGCTTTGTATTTTATTGGTTAATTTTAAATTTGTTGCTTTAAATTTTAAAAGGGATTCCTAAACTAATTTTCACAGAAGCATTATCCCATGTTTTACTCTTATAGGTTAAATCTTCAAATCCACCAAGAAGCCTAAAGGTTATCTTATTATTATCCTTTTCATCTTGAGCTCTAAAGGCAAACCCTGCCAGAGCAGTATACCTGTTTTTATAGGTAACAAAATTCATTCTTTGTAATGCGAAATTGTGAGATAAACTTCCTGTAAGCCCAAAATTATTGGTAACAAAATAGCTAAATTGTCCGCCAAAAGATGCTGACCAAAATACTTTTTTTAGGTCACTATACCTTCCAACAATGTTGTTTTGATTGTCTACAACAAAAAATGCGTTGTTTTGTGCTGTTAAAACAGGCGTACTTTTGTTTAAAATTGCATCTAAAAAATTCCCCATAACAACTCTAGTAAACCCTTGTAAATTTAACAGTTTATTATTTTTCAACCTACTTACATTATAACTAAATATAGCTGTTACACGTGGTAAATTATCTGTAGGGTCTATTGTGGGGTTTATATTTAAAGAATCTACCGTTATACTTTGGTTTTTTATATTTAAAGATGTTTTAAACCATTTTACAAAATGGCCCTTAAGGTTATTATTAGCTGTATCGAATGTGATTAATTCTTTATTAATATAATCTTTAACATCTAAAACTATACTTTCAAACGCTTTAGCTTCTTTTGTTAACGCCTTTATTATTTTAGAATTCTCTTTTATTATATTAAGCTCTACATATGTTAAAACCCTATTTTGGTTGACAATACTATCATTGTCTTGTTTTAATTTTTTTGCTTTTTCTATCGATCCTTTATAACTTTTTTCTTGTAATTTCAGGCTATTCCTCTTTTTTTCTAAAGAGTCTTTTCTAATAATATTCTTTTTTTTACAATTAGTTTTATCAAAATACTGAGATGTTTTTCCTAAAACTACATTGTGTGTTATTATAGCGCCTATACTATTACTCCAAGAACCATCACTGTATAAAAAACCTCCCTCCGCCTCTGTTACTAGTGCTGCATTAAAAAAATGCTTCTTTCTAACATCAAAATTAAAACCTACGTTTAATTTAGCACCATCACTTGCATTTGTAAAACCAATAGCTGTGTTATTTGTAATATCATCATTACTTCCAAAAATCACGCGACTTTTAATTACTTTAAGATTCGTCTCATGAACATTAGAATGGATAGATTTATTTTTACAATCGTAAGCTTCCAGCTCATCTTCTATCACTATTTTCATTTCACTGGCAAAAGAATGCTTTTCATTTTTTAACGTTGTAAATAGTCCATAATCTATAAGATGATAAATACTTTTTCCGTTGTTTTTTAAAACAAAAGCTTTAGCAGTTTTGTTTACAATAATTTCTTTAGAGTCTAAACTCAAAATTGTTCCTATGAGTAATTTTTTAATAGTAATGTTTGTATTTATTAAATCTGATGCAAATACACTTAATTCTTTTTGAAGTATGCTATTCATTACACTTCGGCTCTCATTAGGCAAACTTTTTATGGCATGTCTATATGTATCCTTATCCTTAACGTCTTTAAAGTGCTTTACAAACGTTTCATCTTTTTTATAAGTGGTAAGATGTTTTTTTTGTGCTTGCACTATTCCTAAAAACAGAAATAGCGCTAAGCAGAAGTAGTGTTTTAATTTATTCATAATTTAGTTTTTAATGGCTAAAATCATATTTTGAATTTATCATGATACATTCAAAATTCAAGAGTAGTGTTTACCTCATTTTTATGAGCTTATTTTACTTTTAGATTAAACCAAAAACAAATCTTTTACTCACAAGAAAACGTTCTTTCCTTAAGTTTTTTTAGTCCACATGAAAAATCAGATAGAGATTTCAATGAATATTAAACTTGTTCAACAGATACTTTTACTGTAATTTTATCCTGTTCGTTGGGAATCTCTATAGCTTTAACTTTAAAGTCTTTATTGAGAACCGGTATTGTTTTAACATAAATTCCTGCATCAAATATGACTACTGGATCTTTAGTCAAATATTTATTTCCTAATTTCTCAAGGGGAATTTTTCGTAAAAAACGATACTCTAATCTTAGTTCATCCAAGTGAGCATAAACATTTACTTTTGCTCCTTTCGGCACTACTCTTGCATGAGCTGTAACACTTAATTTAATATCTTTAAGAGTCACCTTAAGTAAACGGGTATTACGTGTTGTCCATCTCCATCTATAACAGATTCTTCCTATTGGTGTATTAACACTTCGTGTGCATTTCAACCATTTGTATTTTGCCCAAACTTCTCCTGTACCACTTGGTAGTATGAGTAAATTTTTTAGATCAAAACGTTGGCCATTTATTCTAAAATCTGGTCGATTACCTAATTTAACTCTAATCCATGTTACTTGAGCTTTTATTTTTATTAAAGAAACTAAGCCATTAAAATTAGATAAATCTGCTTCATAATCTTCCAAAGTCTTTATTAAATCATCTAACTCCTCTATACTTGGACCATCCCACTTATAAGCACTACCAGGATTAGTATTTAAATATTCTGTAAATGCACTATTTGCATTTTTACATTCAATAAAATTTGTTTTTAGATCTTTTATATTTTCAAAAAAATTATCTTCAATTTTTTGAGACACTTGGTCTATAGATAATACAGAATAGTCATTTTGAACAGTTTTAGATATTTCTGCTAGAAAATCATCTGTATTTATTTTTATTGAATCGAAATCTTCGCTATCCAATATTTCAAAACCTTCATAGGGATTTTTATGTTCAAAGACTGTAAATGGATATTTAACTGAATCTACAATTTTATTGGCCATTGACTGATGAATTGTTGCATCTAATTCGCTCATAGTTTTATTTTATTTAAGTTATTGTTATTATTTCTTTTGGTTATCCTACACCTCAAAACTCCAATAAAACCAATGGTTTACAAAAAAAATGTCGTGAAATGCTACATAAATATCACGAAATGCACAATAAAAAATCATGAATAAAAATTTAGAACATTTGTACTATAACCATTTATCTATAAACAAAACAAAAAAGACTATTTTTGTGATTATATTTTAGTGAATTTCTAATATAATTATCACATTCAACACACAAAAACATGAGTAAAGTAGGCGTAATTATGGGAAGTAAAAGTGATCTTCCTGTTATGCAAGATGCTATAGACATCTTAAAAGATTTTGATATCGAAGTAGAAGTAGATATTGTTTCTGCTCACCGTACCCCAGAAAAATTATTCGACTATGGAAAACATGCGCATACTCGTGGGTTTTCTGTTATTGTTGCTGGCGCAGGTGGCGCTGCTCATCTACCAGGTATGGTAGCATCGTTGTCGCCTCTTCCTGTTATAGGGGTACCTGTAAAAAGCAGTAATTCTATTGATGGATGGGACTCTGTATTATCCATTTTACAAATGCCTGGAGGTGTTCCTGTAGCAACAGTTGCGCTTAACGGCGCTAAAAATGCAGGTATCTTAGCGGCACAAATTATTGGGGCTAGTGATTCTTCTGTTCTAAATAAAATTATTGACTATAAAGAAGGATTAAAAGTTAAAGTTAACGAATCTGCTAAGAATTTATAATAGAGAAACCCCAACTAAAAAGCCGGGGTTTCATTAGCTATTAACAATAATTCTCATGAGTTAAAAGTTAACTCCTCCGAAAAATCTGTGCAAAAATACACAAGAAGTATTATGCATGCATAACAAATTTTAATTTTAACACTATTTTTATAAATGAGCTCAAATATTTTAACAAAACCTTTTAATACTGCATTTAATACAGCACCTTTTTCGCAAATTCACAATAACAATTTCTTACCTGCTGTAAAACAAGCTATTAAACAAGCCAAAGCTGAAATTGATCTTATTTCTAATAATAGTGAAACACCAACTTTTAAAAATACCATTGAAGCTTTAGATTTTTCTGGAGAGCAATTAGATAGAATATCGAGTATATTTTTTAATTTAAATTCTGCCGAAACCAACGATACCATACAAAAATTAGCTCAAGAAATCTCTCCATTACTGTCTGAGTTTAGTAATGATGTTAGACTTAATGAAGCCTTATTTAAACGCGTTAAAGCTGTCTATGATAAAAAAGACACCTTTGATTTAACTATTGAGCAAAAAACACTACTCGATAAAAAATACAAAGGTTTTTCTAGAAATGGAGCTAATCTCCCAGAAGATAAAAAAGAACAACTTAGAGAAATAGACAAAAAACTAAGTCAGTTAAAATTAAAGTTTGGTGAAAACATACTTGCAGAGACTAATACTTTTGAAATGCTTGTCACTAATCAAAAAGATTTATCTGGATTACCCGAAGGTGCCAAAGAAGCAGCAAAACAACTAGCAGAGTCTAAAGAAAAAGAGGGCTGGTTATTTACTTTAGATTATCCTAGTTATATTCCCTTTATTACCTATGCCGATAACCGAGAATTACGCAAAAAAATAAGTCTAGCAGCTGGTAGCAAAGGGTTTAAAAATGATGCTTTAGATAACCAGCACATTGTTTTAGATATCGTTAAACTTAGACATGAGCGTGCCAACCTTTTAGGTTATAAAACACATGCTCATTTTGTATTAGAAGAGCGTATGGCAGAAACACCTAAAAAGGTTCTAAGTTTTTTAAATGAATTACTAGCCAAAGCTAAACCAGCTGCTACAAAAGAATTTGAAAATCTTACCAAATTTGCTAATGAGCTTGATGGTTTAGAAAAATTAGAAAAATGGGATGGTGCTTATTATTCTGAAAAATTAAAACAAAAGTTGTTTAGCTTAGATGATGAACTTCTAAAGCCCTATTTTAAGCTAGAAAATGTTATAGACGGTGCTTTTATAATAGCAAACAAACTATTTGATTTAAATTTTGAAGAAATAGATACTATAGATAAATACCACAAAGACGTTTTAACATATAAAGTCACTAACGCTAATAATGATTTTGTTGCAGTTTTTTATGCCGATTTCTTCCCAAGAGCAGGAAAACGTAATGGTGCGTGGATGACCTCTTTTAAACCTCAATATACTAAACGTGGAGAAAACAGCAGACCACACGTTTCCATAGTATGTAATTTTACCAAACCTACAAAAAGTAAACCCTCGCTTTTAACCTTTAATGAGGTTACTACACTATTTCATGAGTTTGGTCATGCGCTACACGGTATGTTAGCTAATACAACCTATCCAAGCTTATCTGGAACTAGTGTTTATTGGGATTTTGTAGAATTACCAAGTCAAATTATGGAAAATTGGTGTTATGAAAAAGAAGCCTTAGAGTTGTTTGCTACACATTATGAGACAGGAGAAGTTATCCCCATGGACTTGATTGAAAAAATAAAAGCGTCGGCTACGTTTCATGAAGGGATGCAAACCCTACGCCAATTAAGCTTTGGGTTGTTAGACATGAGTTGGCATGGATACGACGCCCCAGAAACAATAACATCTGTTAAAGATTACGAATCCAAAGCATTTGCTGAAACCAAATTATATCCTGATGTTGCAAACAACTGTATGAGCACAGCATTTGCGCATATATTTCAAGGAGGATATTCTTCGGGGTATTACAGCTACAAATGGGCAGAAGTTCTTGATGCAGATGCTTTTGAGTACTTTAAGAAAGATGGTATTTTTAATAAAGCTGTAGCTAGTAAATTCAAAGATAATGTATTGAGTAAAGGTGGTACCGAAAACCCTATGACACTTTACAAACGTTTTCGAGGACAAGAACCAAAACCTGAAGCTTTATTAAAACGTGCTGGATTACTCAGTTAAAAATACGTTACAGATAAAAAAATCACAATTAATAATTGTGATTTTTTTATCCATCATCCTATTCAAACTTTATCCAGTCAATATTATACAAATACCCATTATTACCTTTAAAAGTAGCATAGATATCTTTTACACCTTTAGTTTTTCCAATAAATGGTACAGATAATTCTTTCCAACTATCCCAGCCACCTGTGTTTTTAACCTCTATTTTAGCTAACAAAGGCCCTTTAGGATTGTCTATATGCAACTCTAACTGTCCTCCATTTGTTCCACTAGACACTCTAGCAGTAAACGTATTTTGTTTTCCTTTTTCGAATAAAACACTGTTGAATTGTACCCAACCATATGCTTTCACATGAGTTATCTGCCAAGATTTCACTGGTTGATCTTTTATTAAGCCTACTTTGGCGTTTACCAAATTATTATATCTATCTAAATGTATTAAATCTCCTGCTTTAGGCATACCAATCCCTCTTAAAGTAGCCTCTTTAGGTACAATGTTGCCATCTTTATTAAACTCAATCTCCTCTGCTCGCATAGATCGTAATCTATTATTATCACTTATCGACCAGTAATGATAAAACACATACCATTTTCCTTTATAATTTACTATAGAATGGTGATTAGTACCATTACCAATATTGGGCATTATTACACCTTGAAACTTAAATGGTCCCAATGGATTATCACTGGTTCCATACTCCAACTCATAATTATTTTGATTAACTCTAGCCCATGTAAAATAATAAATACCATTACGCTTAAACATAAAAGAAGCTTCTCTATAGCCATACTCCGGAATTCCTTCAATAACTTTAGGCTTACCTTTTGGCTCTATCATATTATTTTTAAGTTCTATTACTTTTAAAGCCCCCGTTCCTTTACCTCCTCCATAATACAAGTATACTTTTCCGTTGTCATCTACAAAAGGATTTGGGTCAATGCCATGTACTTCGCTTATATAATTCTCTTCCCATTTAAAAGGTCCAGTTGGACTATCTGAAACACCTACACCTATTCTTCTAAATGAACTCTTATCTTTTGGTATCCCCGGAAAATAATAGTAATATTTACCACCATTTTCAATACAATCTGGCGCCCACATACCAAATTTATCTTTGGCTCCCCAAGGCACTTCATTTTGGTCAAGCACACGCCCATGATCTTTGTAATTAACCAAATCTGTTGTCGAAAAAATATGGTAATCTGGCATACAAAAACCATTAGAGCCTTGCTCTTCTGTACACCCTTCTACATCATGAGATGGATAAACATATAATGTATTATTAAAAACTCTGGCAGTTGGGTCTGCTGTATACATATGAGTAACAAGCGGGTTTTGAGCAATACTATAAAAAGTAGTAATTATAAGAATAGAAATTAAGGTTATTTTTAGTTTCATATTAAAAAACATCATTTGGTTTAAGTACGCAAAAATGTTTCTATTTTCTTATAAGAAAGTATACATATGTTTAAAAAAGCATACGATATGTATTTTAACCCGCTTTATGCAATAGAAGGTTGTCATGAAGCTTGTAGATGCAAGAAATACTTACTTTTTCTAGATTTTAGTCCCGACATGTGCAGGAGTGAAATTAAAAAACGCAGCGAAGCAGTAGTATTTGCAGTAGCTACAAGATGTAATAAATTTTTTATTGCATAAATCGGGTTTAATTACTGTAATAAAAAACTTATTATCACTATATCATAGTGATAATCTACTCACAGTACAAATACAATTATTATTTATACCAATTCTTAAATGAAAATACTGTAAAGTAAAAGGATGGATTTTGCAATTATACGAGGCAGAAAAAATAAGCATAGCCGTAGTTACGGTTCTTTTTTATGTTGAAGATAGAATTTCAAAAGACACTTTTTAACTCAGTAAATTCATTTAGGAATTGGTATTACATTACAAGAAATGATACGTTTATTACCATTGGACACAAGATACTAATAGCAGCATACTATATTTTGAGAGACAATACTATAAACCACATCTATAAAGTGTAGAAATAGCATAGAAAAACAGTTGAAAGCCCTTAAACAATCGTCTTAAAAACAAAAAGATAGCGCTTTTTTTGGTGGTTAATCCTTGGAAATAAAATTGACAGCAGACGTCAAGAACCAACAGGGTTTCCTTTGAGGATGTATAAAAAATTACACTCAAATTTTAGCTAATTCTTTTTTAAATTAAAAATTACGGAGACTCACTTTTAGAAAAAAGCGACTAAAAAAGTCGCTTTTTCTTATGCTTTTAAATAAATTAAACATTGATTTAATTCTGGGTTTTGCTGTACTAGAGACTGAATATATATTTTAAGTTCCTCTATCTCATAAGGCAGTAACCGCTGTACTGCTTTTTGTACTTCTTTGCAAAACAATGTGGTATCAAAACTAACTTTTCGTAATACAGTTTTTGTGTACTCTAACATTGCTCTTGCCATAGTTGAAATTTGGTTTTTAGGTTTATACTTAAGTAGATTTGTTCATAAGCAGCAGCTTAATTATGGTCTCTAAAAGTACAAAAAAATATCAGCTTTTAATTTTTTTAAATCAAATTTAACATTATGCATTTTTTTCTTAAACCTCAATAAAAAGAAGCTAAAAACTTATTTCAATGAAGGTTTTTTCTTTTTAAAAAGATCATACAACGATTATTAAACATCTAAAATGCAGTTTTTTTAAAAAAACAGATTAAATACAATATTTTAAGTTTAAATTTAGATTTTGTATCTCAAATTTCATTGCTATGAAGTATTTTAAATACATTGTATTTTTATTAATTTTCATTAATTTTAAAAATACAAACTCTCAAACAGGACCTGGTGGTGTAGGAAATTCGTCTTCCAATGGTCTTTGGTTAAAAGCTGATGATTTAACGCTATCAAATGGCTCTAACATACCAACTTGGAGCGATGCTTCTGGAAATGGTAATAATGCTAATGCCGCTTCTGGAGAACAGCCTACACTTATATCGAGTAGTGCTCTTAATGGTATGCCAGCCGTTCGCTTAGATGGCATAAGCGATCAAATGGTTATTAATGATGCCGATATATTAGATGGATCTGGAGGATTAACTTATTTTGCTGTAATACGTCCCACAAATCTTAATGGAAGTACTCCTAGAGCTATTTTAGGAAAAAGGATTACTTTTAACACTCCTACAACTTATGCATATTCATGGTTTTTCTGGAGTGGTAATTACTTAAATTTAGATATAAATAACTACAACCATAATAGATTTAACTCAAATCCTACCAGTTTCACAATAGATAATTACCTATTAAAAATGGGATTTGATGGTGCTTTAACTACCAATCAAGCTAATATGTATAGTGCAGGGAGTTTAATAGCTCAATCTAATATACCTGAAGCCTCTCTTACAAATAGCCCTGCCGATTTGGTACTTGGAGGCTTAAACTATAATTATCCTAATAAATTTGGGGCTGATTACACTGAGGTAATTCACTACAATTATCATCTTAATACTGTAGAACAAATTATAGTCAACAATTATTTATCCGCTAAATATAATATCGCATTAACAAGTAATGACCTCTACACCCAAGACGATTTAGGCAATGGTGATTTTGATTTTAATGTAGCTGGTATAGGTAGACAAGGAAGTGACATACATGATAATTCTCAAGGCTCAGGCATTGTAGGAATGCATACACCCTCTACTTTATCTGATGGAGATTATTTATTCTGGGGAGAAGAAACTAAAGATCCAACTTATGACTTTTCAGAAAACACCAGCAATTATACACAGCAACTAAATTCCAGATGGCGTGTTAGTAAAGTTAATGATCTAGGAACAGTAACTGTAGCTTTCGATCTTGATCTTGTTGATTTATCGGCTATAGATACAAGTTGTCAACCTATGCAACTTATGGTTGATAATAATGGCGATTTTTCGTCTCCTGCAATATACCCTTTAACTGTAGCTGGAACCACTGCTACAGCTACTGGTGTAAGCTTCAACGATGCAGATTATTTTACAATTAGATACATTAATCAAATTGTTTGGGATGGCACCCAGTTTTTATATGGATCTGGAGCTGGAGATGCTCCAGATGACACTGATGAATGCTTAAAGTTACTTATAAAATCTGGCACAGATGTGACGCTTTCTAACGATGCTCATGTTAAAGAAATTGAGGTAGAAGCTAGCGCTACTTTAAATGTTAATGATGGCATTTTATTAGAGACCGAAGAAGACGTCGTTATTAATGGTGTTATTGATTTACTGGGTGAAGCGCAATTAAAACAAAACCATAATACAACAACATCAAATTCTGGAACTGGATACTTACTTAAAAGACAACAAGGAGAAGGCAACTTGTATAATTATAATTATTGGAGTTCACCTGTAAATAATGGAGGTTCCTGGCAAATTAGTCAGCTTGAAGATGCCAGTGGTCCTGTAGCTTTCACCTCTTCCCCAGATAGCTCAACCTCACCTACAACTATAAGTACTGAATGGTTATATACATACAAAAATGTATCAAATACTTATACCGCATGGCAACAAGTTTCTCAAACAACATCATTAAACCCTGGAGAAGGCTTTACCATGAAAGGGGTACCTACTGGGAGTAACCAAGAATATGTTTTTAAAGGAATTCCTAATGATGGCGATTATAATCTTACTATTAATGCTGGGGATGATTTTTTAATTGGAAATCCTTATCCTTCTGCTTTAAATGCTGATTTGTTTCTTGACTTAAACACCCCCGTTATTGAAGGCACAATCTACTTCTGGGAACATTTTTCTTCTAATAACAGTCATTATCTGGCTGATTATGAAGGTGGTTATGCCACTTACAATAGAACTATGGGAAGTCCAGCTCCTGCTCCCGGCTCTTCTAAATCTGCTCCTACTAATAAAATTGCTGTAGGACAAGGCTTTTTTGTCACTGCAGATACAGGCGGAACAATAACCTTTAGAAACGATCAACGTATTTTCACTGGAGAGGATTTATCTACTATTATATCTGAGACTACATTCTTAAAAGCATCAGGCAAAAAAGCTGCTTCTAAAGTAGATCAAAGAACCAAAATTTGGTTTGCTTTTATAGAACCCGGTAATATAACCAAAACTATTGGTTTAGGTTATGACGCAAATGCTACTACTAATTACGATAGCGGTTATGATGCTGTTAACTTTGATTACCTTAGAAATGATATTTCCTGGAAATTAGACAATAAAAATCTAGTGATTCAAGCTTTACCTGCAATAAATGAAAATGACGAGCTCCCATTAGAAATAAAGGTTACAGACACTGGAATATACCAGTTTGCCATTAACAATATGGAATTTGTTCCTGCTAATATGAATATTTATTTAAAAAATAGTAATCTTAACACCTATAACAATTTAAAAAATACAAGCGCTATTATTAACTTTGATACTGCGGGAACTCACAACAATTTCTCTATAGTATTTAAACAAGACACCGCTTTAAATACCGAACAAGTTGAAGCTATAAACGATACATTTGTTTCTTTTAATAAAGCAACAGAAAAATTAACAATACATACATCTCTTAATTTAAAGGATATTAGTGATTTTAGTATTTACAATACTATTGGACAAAAAGTTATAACCTATAAAACTTTAGATGAAAATAATACATTGGATATTTCTAACTTAAGTAATGGCATATATATCCTTAATTTAAAATCTAATAATGATAAAATTAGTGTTAAGTTTTCAAAGCACTAGTATTTATCAAAAAGCCCATTAAACTTTTGTTTAATGGGCTTTTTGATCTTGACATTATTGGTGAATTTAAAAATTATCTCCATCCAATAAATCTCCAATACCTCCCAATATACTTCCTTCCCCTTTATTTTTTCCTCCTGCTCTTGAAGCAGATGCTAATACTCTTCCTGCGAGCCTACTAAACGGTAATGATTGTACATATACCGTTCCTGGTCCCTGGAGTTTAGCAAAGAATAATCCTTCTCCTCCAAATATGGTATTTTTAATACCACCAACAAACTCCACATCGTAATCAACAGTTTGATCAAAACCTATTATACAACCTGTATCAACTCGTAGTGTTTCTCCTGCTGATAACTCTCTTCTAGCCATTGTACCTCCAGCATGAACAAATGCCATGCCATCCCCTTCTAATTTTTGCATAATAAAACCTTCTCCTCCAAAAAGACCTCGCCCCAGCTTTTTAGAAAACTCTATCCCCACACTTACACCTTTGGCTGCACATAAAAAAGCATCTTTTTGACAAATAAATTTCCCTCCAAATTCAGTTAGGTCTATTGGTATTATTTTACCAGGATAAGGTGATGCAAACGATACATTACGCTTTCCTGGTAATGTATTATAAAAAGCGGTCATAAATAAACTTTCACCTGTTAAAATTCGTTTACCTGCACCTAATATTTTACCCAAAAAACCTGAGTCTTTTTGAGAACCATCACCAAAAATAGTTTCCATTTTTATACCATCGTCCATCATCATAAAACTTCCAGATTCGGCAATAACACCTTCTTCTGGATCCAATTCTATTTCTACATATTGCATTTCTTCTCCGTAGATTCTGTAATCAATTTCGTGTGCTGTCATTTTTTTAATTAATGTTGATTTATTTAACTATGGATTTGTTGATTTGTTTTAGGTTTTGTTACAAATTAAATATAGATTCTTGTTAAGTCATGACATCGCAAAGTATTTTTAAATTACTGTAAACTGTGACTACTTGCTGCTTAACACCCTCAATTACTGCCTTCTTACTTACTACATATACCTTATCGTCTACTGCTTTACTTTAATACTCCACTCAAAATTAAATGTAGATACTTCTATTCCATCCTTGTTTACACCTATTGATGTCATCCATACAGTTTGACCATCACCTGTTTCAATAGCTTTTTTTAGCGCTTTATCAATAAGGTATCCATCATTACAAGTAAATGTGATTTTTCCCGTTGCTTTTTTAGTAAACTTTGCATTATTGGAAACCACTAACATAGAAATACGTTTACCCGATTCTTGTATCTTACCCATCATTAAAGCACCAGTAGATAATTCGGCAGCCATACCTTGAACTGCCCAAAACATAGATTTAAATGGATTTTGATTAATCCACTTATGTTTTACACAAACTATACATTTTTCATGATCTAAATTTTTCACTCGTACACCACATAGATATGCTGAGGGCAGCCTATACAAGCTAAAAACATTTAATTTACTGGGAGTCAGCTTCATAAAATTAATTTAAGTTCTTTCAATCTTTAAAATTGATTATTATTTAGATTTTCATTTTATTTTCTTCAATTTAACTTAAAAAGTTCTAAACAATGACAAATTGAGACTCATTAATAACTAGACTTTCCCTGATACGTCATCCAATATTTGGTAATTGACAGAAAAAAAGCACTAATTTTATCATATTACAACTAAACTAACTAAATAACAATAATCATGAAAAAACTAGGCTTTTTTTCAGCACTACTAATTTTATTAACAATTAGTAGTGCTGCCCAAGATTGGAATGGAATTCCTGTACCAGCTCCAGCACCTTCGGGAACCAGTTGGCAACTCAACCCCGTATCAGATAGCTTTAATTATATTTCATCAGCTGGCAACAGACCTGCAGCATTTAATAATAGGTGGAATGATTCTTATGTAAACGCATTCACAGGACCTTCAATTACTTTTTGGCAAAGCAACCATATAAATACCAATGGTTCACAATTAGAAGTTAAAGGAACTTTTGACGCAGCTAACAACCGAATAATAACTGGTTGTATGTCTTCAAAAGCTGGTATGAATTATCCAATGTATATGGAAGCTAGAGTAAAATTTACTGAGGCATTTTTAGCTAATAATTTTTGGTTGATAAATATAAATCAAACTCAAGAAATTGATGCCATGGAAGCCTACCCTACTAGTAATCCAAATTGGGTATGGTTTGACGAACGCGTTCATATAAGTCACCACGTATTTATTCGTAGTCCATTCCAAGATTACCAACCTTCAGATGATGGTGCATGGTATACTAGAGGTTCTGGTACTACTTGGAGGGGGAGTTATCATACCTATGGTGTATTTTGGCGTGACCCATTTCATCTGGAATACTATATTGACGGACAACTAGTACGTACTGTTGATGGACCAGGTATTATTGATCCAAACAACTATACTGGGGGATCAGGTTTAAATGAACCTGAACATATTATTATTAACATGGAACAACAGTCTTGGCATACAGATGCCAATCGTTTTCCTGCTTTAGAAGATTTAGTAGACGGAAGCGGCAGAAATGTCATGCTTGTAGACTGGGTTAGAGTTTATGATGCTGTTGGTGGTAACAACACTCCTCTAACTTGTGATACAGCTCCCGATTACAACGGTAATGCTAACAGTTATTCTCCTGGAGATCGTGTAGTTAACACCTCCGATAATAAGTTATACGAACGTACTGCTACAGGTTGGAATCTTATTGAAGACTGTAACAATTCTGGCGGCGGTGGTAACAATAGTGGAGATTTAGCTTTAGGTAAAAATTCATTCCAATCCAGTACGTATCAAAATAATACTAACTCTTTTGGATCTGGAAGAGCTGTTGATGGTAATGATAATACATTCAATCATACCAATAGACAACAAGGTGCTTGGTGGGAAGTTGATTTAGGGTCTTCTCAAAATATAGGAGAAGTAAAAATATGGAATAGAGGAAATTGTTGTCAAAACAGATTGAGTAATTTTGATATCATAGTGTACAATCAAAGAGGTGGTAATGTTATACAAACTGTAACTGTTAACGGTTCGCCATCTGCAAATGGAACAAGCTATAATGTGAATGCAACAGGACGAGTAGTAAGGGTACAGCTTCGTGGGAATAATTTTTTACATATGGATCAAGTAAGTGTATTTGCTGGTTCTGGAGGAGGTAATAACAATTCTGGCCCATTAACTTGTGCCAATGCTCCTGCATATAATGGGAACTCAGATAGTTATTCTGTTGGAGATCGTGTAATCAATGGAGATGTCTTATATGAAAAACGAGCAGACGGACAATGGAATCTTATTGAAAATTGTAATTCTTCTAAACAAACCCAATTAAAACCTGGTCAAGAAGAAATTACAGCAAATAAAATGAGTATCTATCCTAATCCAGCTAAAGATCGTGTAAGTATTTTACTTAACAATGATGTAGATAAGGCAGATTTAACCATATTAGATCTACAAGGGAAAGTCATTTTTTCAAAAACATTTAGTGGTAATCTTTCCAACATAAACACTGCTAATTTTAATAAAGGTCTATACATAATTCGAGTAAATACTGCTAGAAAAATAATGACTGAAAAATTAATCATCAAATAAAAAAAGGGAAACCTTTTTAAACTAAGTTTTATAGTTAGTAAAGAAGCGTATCAATGTGTCAGCACTTTGGATTCTAAGCTAACTATAATTCTTAGTTATTAACACCTTTACTTAAATAGTTTTCAGCGAAGCGAATTGAGTATTAAAGCTTAACCTCGATTAGAGCTATTGCAATTTGCTTATACACTAAGTAAAAATATCTCTTTTTAAATTTCATGAACATATGCTATTCGCATTGACACGCATACATTAAAGACCTATTAATCATAATATTATATGTAATTTCCACCTTAACAGTTTGACACTAATAAGCAAAAACTAAACTAACTAAAACTCGCAAAACCTCTTTTTAAACCTAATTACTTGAATAGCTCAAAAACTGTATTGATTTACATTTTCTCAAAAAAGAAGCTATCTAAAAACTATGATAAATAAACCAAAAACTTTTACAACTAAAACCAAAAACTTTTACAACTAAAACCAAAAACTTTTACAACTAAGCAATTTTTTAACTAAAAACAAACAAAATTATGATTAAAAATGTATTTACGAAATCCATTTTAACGTTGCTGCTAGTCTTTTTTTGTAAGACTACCAATGCACAAAATTCTGCAAATGTAGATGTTAATTTCAACATCAGGCATTCTGTAGGAGGTGTTTCCGATTTCGGAAGAGAACGACACATCACCATGCACTCCAGTATTTATGAAAATGACTGGGAAGGTGAAGTTGACAAAGCTGAAATTCTTTTTGACGAATTAGATGTTAAACTGGGAAGAGATAATGGCACAGCGTCTTTCTTATTTCAATTTTCTCCAGAAGATGAAAATAATAGATTTCATCACGATGCAGATAGTTTAACAGTATTATTAGATTTTTGGAAAGAAGAATATAACAATAGACTAAATGATAGAGGGCTTACCCGTTTCAAAAACCAAAGCAATGGGATGATTATGGGAACTAATCCTTTCCCCACCTATCCTACTCTAAATTATAACCCCTCTGCGGCATCAGGGTCTAATTGGGGTAGAGAAAATGGTTTTACATGGTTTCCTAGAGATATTCAGACTTCGGCTGACTGGATGATTCAATTCATGGAAGAATTTTTTGTAAACAGTCTTTCTGAAGAAGGCCAGTTAATGCCAGAATATTGGGAAATAATCAATGAACCTGATTTCCCATTAAATACTGGACAATTTATGATGTCTAGTTGGGAAGATATTGCCGAATATCACAATTTAGTAGCCGAAGGAATTAAACAAAGATTAGGAAGCAGAGCTCCTAAAATTGGAGGGATGACATGGGGACTTCACGATCTATTTAATGCCGATAGCGAACCTCGCTTCCCAAATATTCCTTCTTATGTAGATGCCTTTTATAGACCTGAAGATACAGATGCTATAGCTTATGCTAGAGGACAAGTTGACACGCCTTTAAACAATTTAAATTTTAGAGAACCTTGGTTTCAATGGGATGTTATATGGAGAGAGTTTATTGATAGAGCTGGAGCGAACATGGATTTTTATGCGGTGCATTTTTATGATTGGCCAGATTACCAAAACTCTCAAGCAAAAGCTATTAGATCTGGAGGACATGTTGAAGCTACATTAGAAATGCTAGAATGGTACGATGTCTTTAAAAATGGGAAAAACAATAGAAAACCAGTTGTTATTTCAGAATACGGTTCTGTTGTAGGTACTTGGGTCCCCTTGGCTCATGACACTCGTTTTGACTGGGAAAACCTAAGACCTTTTAATGCAATGTTAATGCAGTTTTTAGAAAGACCTGATTATATTCCTCTAACTATGCCTTTCCATTTATTGAAAGCAGAATTTAGAGATGTAGATAACAACGGTGATGGTATCCCAGAAGTAGTATACCATTATAAAACGTTAAGAGATGATGATGGTGATGGGAATTGGGAATTTAGCGAATTACTAAAATGGTATCAACTTTGGGACGATGTAGACGGAACTCGTGTAGATACAATGTCTAGTGATCCTGATGTACAAGTAGATTGTTATGTGGACGGTAATGTAGCTTACTTAATACTTAACAATTTAGAAAGTGAAGATACTTCAATCGATTTAAATTTCTTTGGAAACAATAATACCCCTTCTAGTGTACGCATTAAAAACCTTTATTTAGATGGTGTAAGAAATATTGTATTAGCAGACAATACCACTTCCAGTATTCCTGATGCTGTTACTCTAAGAGGAGATGCGACTATGATTCTTAAATATACATTTCCTAATCCTGTAGCTATTAATGAAACTTCTGTTGAAAATAAATTTTTCGGAGAACCTGTAGGCCCTAATCAACGTGTAGCTATTAACAATGGTGATAATACATTTTTAGTAAATAATGTAACTGTCCCTTCAGATCCAGAAAAAACTGAAGCTATGCTAAAAATTACTGGTGCTTTATTTGATGCGCCACAAGACGCTCGAGGTTTTCTTTCTATTGATAAATTAACATTTAATGGTGTAGAAGTTGAAACGCCTTTAGATTGGAGAGGTGCAAGCCAAATTAGAAATAGATGGTTCGGGACTCTTGAAATTCCAATTCCAAGTAATTTAATTCAAACCAACAATACCATTGTAGTAGATTTTGTTCATGTTGGAGAAATTAATGTGGTAAACTTGGTGACTTGGGACTTCTCTGAAGCACCTGGACGTAGTATAGGTCCTCCAGATATAGGAGATCCAACACTAGTAACAGGAGTAAATGTAGCTCCAGGTAGTGCTACACTAAACGTAGGACAAACCAGTAATTTAACAGCAACGGTTCTACCAAACAATGCGACCAATAAAGCTGTAAGCTGGAGTTCAAGTAATACTGCTGTTGCTTCTGTAAATGCAAATGGTGTTGTAACTGCTCAAGCTGCTGGTAATGCTACAATAACTGTAACGACAGATGACGGTGGCTTTACTGCAAATACATCTATAACTGTAAATGGGAATGACGGTCCTCCTCTTGGTGATGAAATAGTAATTGAAGCTGAAACATTTACTAATACAAATGGTACTTTTAATGATGCTAGCTCTGGTGGTCCTGGTTTAGGTGTAAATAATGCTGGAACCAATATCAACTTTGTTAATTCTGGTGACTTTGCCGAATACACTATTAATGTTGGTACGGCTGGAAATTATGATATCGAATATCTTATTTCTTCTCCTTCTGATAATGCTCAAATTCAACTATCTGTAAATGGTAC
>CANMLX010000046.1 GCA_947498845.1 uncultured Flavobacteriaceae bacterium
AATTTGACTTAAAACCAGAAGATCTTGAATTTAAAACTTCCTGATTTTCAATAAATAAATTTGACGTTAGTCAGAATTTAAAAATTAGAATTAGCAGTATGGAAAGTGGGTTAATAAATCCCTAATTAATAACCAATAGTAAGATTACTTATGCTTATGTGATCAAAAAAACAATCGCTGTTAAAGATTAACTAATACTAACAAATATTTGGTGATGAATAAACAAGTAAAAACAATCTCTTTATTGATACTAATTTTATTTTTTAGTTGTAATAACGGTATTTTTCAAGACTTTAAAATCATTCAAGACTTAAGATCTAAGTTTGATATTCATACTGTTGAGTTTTCACATGATATTAATGGAGAAAACTTAAACTTTATCCTTCGAGATTTAGATTTTTACGAATTAACCGAAAATGATCTTAAAAGCAGAGCTATAGAAATAAATAAATACTTGATAAGTAAATACCCTAAAGCTAAAAACACCAAAAGTATAAGATATGATTTTACAAGTCCAGCAGATGTTGGATACGTTGTTTTTAATGATGAAGGAGAAATAATAGAATTTACATATCTTAAAAAACTTATGAAATCGATTTAACATTTGATTGACGCCCTGTTTTTAAAACAGGGAACTATACCTAAATCATTAAAGTAAAGTCTAATAATTGGTTATTTATACCATTTACGTAATTTAATATCGTATAAATATTTTTGTCAACTTCTACAATGAGTGTCACGCCTTAGTGTGATGTATCGAGAAGCTACAAACCTGTTCTCGATACATTTTTTATTTCGTTATCTTTTCATAAAAAACACTCGAACTAACATATGCGAAAATTTTAATCGTAAATCGTATTACTCCATGTCCTCATAGTTATAATCAGGATATAAAAAGTGATTGTAAGGGAAGCGTGTAATATGGATTTGCCTTACCTCGTCATACACTCGTTTTTTAAAATCTTCTAAATTACTTTTGTTTAAGGCAGAGATAAATAAAGCGTTATTCCCTACTTTACTCATCCAGGTGCTTTTCCACTCATCCAAGCTATAATTGGCTTTGGTTCTTTCAGCGGTTAAATCATCATCTTCAAACGGTTCAGCTTGGTAGGCGTCTATTTTATTGAATACCATTATAGTGGGTTTATCACTACTTTTAATTTCACCTAAAATTTTGTTTACAGAGGCGATATGCTCTTCAAAATTAGGATGAGAAATATCTACCACATGCAATAACAAATCGGCTTCTCTTACTTCATCTAAGGTGCTTTTAAAACTATCTACCAATTGGGTAGGTAGTTTTCTAATAAAACCAACGGTATCACTTAATAAAAAAGGTAGGTTTTGTATCACTACTTTTCTAACAGTAGTATCAAGTGTGGCAAATAGTTTGTTTTCGGCAAATACTTGGCTTTTACTAACCACATTCATAAGTGTGGATTTTCCAACGTTAGTATACCCTACTAAAGCCACACGAACCATTTTACCACGGTTACCACGTTGTACAGCCATTTGCTTATCAATGGTTTTAATACGTGCTTTTAGTAATGCTATTTTATCACGTACAATACGTCTATCTGTCTCTATTTCGGTTTCACCAGGACCACGCATACCAATCCCTCCTTTTTGGCGTTCAAGGTGTGTCCACATACCTCGTAACCGTGGTAATAAATATTCGCACTGTGCTAATTCTACTTGGGTTCTCGCATAACTGGTTTGTGCACGTTGCGCAAAAATATCCAGTATTAAATTGGTGCGATCTAAAACTTTTATGTTAAGAATTTTACTAATATTTCGTTCTTGAGCAGCCGATAATTCATCATCAAAAATAGCAGTAGAAATATCATTGTCTTCAACAAATTGACGCACGTCTTCCATTTTCCCCGACCCTATAAATGTTTTAGAATTGGGCATATCCATTTTTTGGGTAAATCGCTTTATAGCATATCCTCCGGCAGTAAATGTTAAAAACTCTAACTCATCGAGGTATTCTTTAGATTTTTCTTCGTCTTGATCTCTGGTAATAATACCAATTAAAACAGCTCTTTCTAAAGTAACATCTTTCTTTTCTATCATAAAAACTAAATATTATGCAAAGTTACATAATTGCAAGCATTTTAAATTTTCATATTTTTAAACCTTATTTTTGATGTATGAATGACTTATATGAAGACATCCCTGTTAGGGATGATATGCAAACCATTGCATTTTACAACCTTGAAAATTTATTCGATTTAGTTGATGATGAGACGACTAACGATGATGATTTTCTGCCAAAATCGGTAAAAAACTGGACTCCTAAACGCTATAAAAACAAACTTAGAAAGTTAGGTTTTGCGATATCCAATATTGGGCGACAAGAAACAGGCAAGCACCCTGCGATTGTAGGTTTAGCTGAAGTTGAAAACGCTAAAGTGATTGAAGATTTATTAGATTCTAAACATCTGGAAGACTATAACTATAGTTATGTACATTACGATTCTCCAGATGAGCGTGGTATTGATGTCGCACTGTTATACGATGCTGCGGCTTTTAAAGTGATAGCTTCCGAACCTTTTTCTGTGCAATTAACCGATGAATTTGGATTACCAGATTATACTAGAGATATATTATTAGTCACTGGGCAACTTGATGGAGAGACAATACATGTTATCGTTAACCATTGGTCGTCCAGACGCGAAGGCGAAAAGGAAACTGAGCATAAACGCATTTTATCTTCAGATAGAGTTGGAGAAATTATTACTAACCTAAAATTGGAAAATGAAGATGCTAAAATTGTGGTTGTTGGCGATTTTAATGATGATCCTCATAGCAATAGTATAAAGCGTTTAGTTGAAAATTACAATCTATATAACCCTATGGAAACGTTACGCTCTTTTAACCGTGGCACAAGCAACCATAGGAGACAGTGGAATTTGTTTGATCAGGTTTTATTTTCCACAAACTTTTTTAAGACTACGGATAAGTTGTTTGAATACCAAACAGCTAATATTTTTGATGAGGAATTTTTAAAAATTTTTAAAGGAAAATATAAAGGCACACCTTTTAGAACCTATGTAGGCAAAAAATACAAGGGTGGGTATAGTGATCACTTTCCTGTGTATGCTATTTTTAAACGGTAGATTAATAATTAGGTAAAAATTTATTTTAATTGCAGCCTTTGTGATCATAGTTTTCTTTTATTTGTATTCTAACATCAAAAAAGTTTTTAGTATGAAAATTAAATTATTTCTTTTTTTATGTATTTTATCTGTCTTTTTTGGATGTTCAAATGATGATCAAATAAATAAATTAAAAACTGGAAGTATTGAGATTAGCGTTTTATTTAATAATTCAAACGAGCCTATTTTTGATGCTGAAATATCCATAGTTAACCTTTCAGAAAAGAGCATCACAGGGGTAGACGGCAGAGCAACTTTTGAGAAAATTGAAGAAGGTAATTATGAAATTACAGCAAAGGTGCCTTTTTCTGATATCATTCTAAAAGACAATGTTATAGTTGAACACGATAAAATTACTTTTTTAACAATTTATTTTGATCATCCTAATTCGGTTACTCCAGCTGATGTAGATTTAGATGTATTATTGGATACGTCTTATAAAAGTTTAGTTGATGACAATATTTTTGGAGCAATGGGATATTCTACTATTTGGGGGGATATTGGAGTTGATATATTGACAAGTAATTTATCAGTCAATTTTCCACCTATTAATAATTTAAATAATTATGATTATAACCCTAGTAATAGAAATATAGAAGAGATATGGATTAATCATTACAAAATGATAAGACATACAAATTTAGGCATTGAGGCTATAGAGGATGCTAAATTTACTACGGAGTTAAACACAAATGAAGATGTTGCTATGGCTGAGTTTAAGTTTTTGAGAGCGCTAACTTATTTTAATTTGGTTAAATTATTTGGAAGCCCTGTAGTTGTAAAATCGACCAATCTTGATGAAAGTCAATCAAATGTTCAAAGCCAATTAAAAACGTATGATTTGATAATCGAAGATTTGATCTTTGCTCAAAATAATCTTACATCATCTAATACTAACAATAGAGCCTCTATTGCAGCAGCTCAAGCTTTATTGGGCAAGGTATATATGCAAATGGCTGGTTTTCCACTACTACAAGCTGAAAAATATCAAAAAGCATTAGAACAATTTAATAAATTGGAAGGTAAATTTTCTTTAGCAACTAATTATAGCGATAATTTTAATTTGGAAAATTCTAATAACAATGAAGTGCTTTTTAAGGTAGATTTTAAGTTGCCTAACGATATTACTTCAAAAAGTTGGGATTGGTTTTTTTGGGGACCTAAAGGCGATACACAAATGGATGTCTTGCTATTAACTGAAGGGTTTATAAAGAGTTATTTTGAAAATGAAGATGATTTTAATAATATTCAATTTCCTTTAAAAGTAGAAGATAAGAGGTTTTTTGAAAATATTGCTTCATTTACTATTGAGGGAGGGATTTCAAATAATTCCACTCAAGTAGAGGACTGGCGTCCATACAAGTTAAGCGAAAATTACTATAAAGGAAATTCATTTCACCTTCCTATATTGAGATATGCAGATGTTCTTTTAATGATTGCAGAAGCTGAAAACGCAATAAACGGCCCTTCAAGTAAAGCATATAATGCAATTAATGAAGTAAGAAGAAGAGCCTATGGAAATTTAGAAAATGATATCCCATCAAATTTAAATCAACAAGAGCTTCTAGATTTGATACTTAATGAAAGATGCAAAGAACTATGCTATGAAGGTCATAGAAAAGACGATTTAATAAGAACGCAAAAATTACAAGATATAATTGATAGGCTTAATACAGATAATATCGATAATAAAAAGAACTATGAACCTCATAAATATGTTTTGCCTATACCTCAACTAGAATTAGAGCTTAACTCTAATGCAGTACAAAACCCTGGTTATTAATTTAAATTTAGATAGATATAGCTAAAGAGTAAAAATACTATCAAAAACAAGCTTTTTTCCCATACGGATTAGCGTTATGGTCAATAGTAAAATTGAATGTTTTTCCATCCTTTTTACGGGTATACTCCACATAATCCCAAACACCAGAATGTGTTAGCTTGTAAGTGCCATTGTGTTGGCCATTATAGACTTCGTTATAATACTTTATAATGGTTGGATGAGCACCTCCGCTTATACTTTCTTCTTTGTCAAATATTAAATTTATGGCTTCTTTTTGACCTTTGTACTTAACTTGCAGTGCTTTGTCTTTTTCTGTATAACTAATCCAAATCATTCTAGAAGGGACTTTATCGTCTTTAAAACAGATATAATGGTCTGCCTTAGCATTACTTTTTTCTTCTATTTTAACGTTTTCTTGTGACTCTTTAGCCTCTAATACTTTAATTTTTGGAACGGTATCCACTTGTTTTTCTGGTGTGCTTTTATTCGCCTTTTCTTTACATGAAAAAACCATCATGCATACTATAAAAATTATAAAATATCTGTTTTTCATTGGAGCTTTTTTTAGGCTATATAAAGGTACTTTTATTTTATATAACCTACAAGAGGTATAACTATTAAGGCACAAAATCAATACTAATATCATCTAATTCGTAAACCCCATCAAAAGACTCCTGCCCGCCACCTGTATATTTAAAACGATTTTGCGAGCGATGTCCTAAAAGATTTTCGACTTAGGTTATCGCTCGCATGTCTGTACAAAAAGCTAGATAATACATCGATTATGGACAGACTAAGAAGTGTCCTTAAATGCTTAAAACACATAATACATTTTTTATCACTCACTATTTCAATAGTTTATTGCTGCATACTAAATGTTACTTCACTAATATTTTGTTCATGCCTCAAAAAAGCTTTAATCTCATAGCCTTCTTTTTTCCATATAATATACAAAGGGTTTTCTTCAAAAGTCCCTTCTCTTAACTCTATTTCGTATTTCTTAGCATTAGAAGCAAAATCGCTATCTGTTTTTTCTTGTTTCTCTATGACTTCCTTTCTTTTAGTAATAACTTGAGTGTGAATAGGCTCTCCATATTCTTTAACAAATGTGTCATAAAATTGACGAGTAATTACTTTTTGAAAAAGTATGGAAATAGCCTCTACTGCATCTTTATCATTAGTTTTTATATAAAGCATATTATACTTCATTCCAAAAAAGTCTTTTTTCACTAATTCATCAGTTATATAATAAAAATCTTTTTGAAAAAGTGTATTTTCAAAGTCACTTCCAATACTATCTTCTACAGTAGAAATATGTTTTCCTAGCAATGCTTCAAACTTAATGTAATCCATCATATAATTGTTATATGGCAAAACTAATAATAAACTAATAATAATTTTCATTTATTCACAATCAAAAGGGTTACTTAATCCTAGTATACTTGTAATGTAAGGGGCTGGATGAGGAATAGGAAAAGGAGGTTTTGACGTACTAAAGCTACCTCCAGCTAAAGCCATTTGAGTTTTAAGTTGTTTTTCAAAAAAAGAGGCTAATCTAAATTTTGTTATATCTGGGTTCTCAAAAAAATGTATATCAGTAGCCTTTATTGCTCCAGTAACTGCAGCAGCAGTTAGATTAGCAGCTCTACCATTGGTCATCCAATTTGGCATAGTAAAATATATACGATCAATAGGAATATCAATAGTACCAGCATATGTATTACCATTAGGCCTAACACCTGCTGTATAAAACCTATGATCAAAATCCTTAACAGCACAACCTCTCTGTAATGCTCCAGGAGGTTTAGCATATTCAAAACTTCTACAATCTGCCCCTAAAAACGGATTTGCATCGGGAAAAGCTATAAGTACCTCAATAGCACTTTTAACAAATTCGTTAGCTTCTCGATTACATGTTCCATTTGGATTTTTATTATTTTCTAGATACTTTTTTATTGTAAAGCTATATAAAGAACTATTTAAAAAATTTAATTGTTCATTGGTTAAGTCTGTAATGCAATTGGTAATAGAATTAACTTGATTTGATAATAAGTTTATACCTATCGCACCTCCTATATTTGTATTATCACAACAATTTTCTCCTTTTTTTGTAATTCCAGATTTATTGGTATGCTTTAATGGTGTTATTTTAATATAGACAATACGAGATTCGTCTCCTCTACTTCCGCCTCCTGGGCAAGAACAATTATCTGCATATACAACTGTTATCAGGGTGCCTTGATGGCCTCCTGTTGTTGGTCCGCCATAATTATGAGTTATGTCTGCGCCATTAGCTCCCGTAAATGTGTTAGTATTGCCTGTGTTTATCGTACTAGCACCTTCTGAATTACCTCCATATGAGTTTACTACATTGCCATTAGATACATTTGTAACGGCGCAATTTATAGCTTCATCTTGACATGTATCTCCCTTAGCAAAAAGCTTGGTGTTAGCGGCTGTAAACGGGTGTTTTAGTATACTTCCTGTAAATGTTTCTAATGTTACATTACCTTTTCTATAGTCTTCTGCAAAACTTGGTGCCATTCGGTATTCCATAATGGCAATCTCTTGCCCGCCTTTAACAGTACTAACGACTAAATTAAAAATAGAATTGGGTTTGGGAGTCTTGGGGATTAGTGCAAACGAATAATTTTGATTGCCTAAAGTATCTGTAATTGCTAGTACATTTTTTATAGAGATAGCTCCAAATGGTACAGCTATGCTATTTGAATTTGAAGACTTTAATGATGCATTATTATCAAAACTTAAAAGCGATATAATATCTGGTATTTTTTCCCCTGAAACATATCTGGTAGAAATGTGGTTCGCATCAGCTACCTCTAGATTTTGAACTTGTATTATTGAGTCATCTTTTTCACAATTTGTAAATAGAATTGCTAGCAAGAGTAGCGTAATTGTTTTAAAAAATAGTTGTTTCATATGTTCAGTTTTTAAAGTTATGTAAAATAGTTTTAATGTATACTTTATTGCCAAGCGAATCTCATTTAGGGTTTTTCATGTTACTTCGAGTACCCAGAACTTGTTTCGGAATTTATTGAGAAGTGCATTTTAGTTGTTTACACTTAGCAAACATAGATGTACTTTTAATAAAACCTTTATGGTTTCCCGTAATGGGATGTGTTTTTATATAATCGTAAATAATTAGTGAGTAATTCATTGTATTTGTTATTGTATACATAATTGTGACTACCTGATTCCTAAATAGTATTCCCTATACAAGTAAAACTAAATTGTATTGCCTGTAGGAAAAACTCAAAATGAGTAAACTTGTTTTTTTATAGGGTTAACCATTCATAGCATTTAGTTTTTATCAATCTAAAAATCGCTGTATTTATCTGCTCTTAAAAAATTCCCGCACTGTATTAAGTGCGGGACTAAAACTAACTGCTAACAGGAGACTAACCCAACACCGAAATAATATTAGTTTTAAAGAGAGACTGCTCAACACGTCATAGGGATTTGGTTATAATAATAGCATATGTCTTCATTAATCGTTTAATTTTATGTTTTATCTATATCATCCTGATATATCTTGATTAAGGTATAAGCATCTTTCAATATTGCTTGAGCTTTTATAGAACTGGGTTTTACAGAACTTTTCAATATTCTTGACACATAACTTTGCGAACATTTATGTTTAGCAGCTAACTCAGTAGCATTAAGCATTTTTATTTGTTTATTAGAAAGGACAATAAAAAAATCTTCGTACATTTGGTTCTATTAACAGAACAAATATAAGACATTTGTCTTGTTTTTAAAAATTTTTTCAAGAAAAATTTCTTATTTCATGAAGGATAGGTTTAAAGAAGCCGCTAAACTAGCAGGTGTTAAAATTCCTGAAATCGCAAATGCTGTAGGTATGAAGCCAGATACTTTCAGGCGGGCGCTTAGTAGAGGAAAAATAAACGAAGGCTATTTAGTACTTATTGAAAAACACTTTAAAATATCGAAAGAATGGATAAAAAATGGGCTAAAACCTATTTTAATCGATCAAAAAGACATTTTAATTACAAAAATTGAAGAGGATTCTTATTCCATACTTGAAAAAATTGATCCTGAGAAAATTGTGGCTTATATACTGTTGAAAGAAAAAATGTTTATGGATTTATACTCTTTCAATTTACTTATAGAAAAATTGAAAGCGAGTAAGCGCTTAAATGATATTGCAGAAAAGCACAGTAAACAACAATAATTACTGTAACTATTATTAACTAGATATTTTGTATTCTTTTAAGAAAAACTCCCAAAATCTTGTCTCTAGAGAGGTTAAATCTTGTTTTCGTTTTAATTTTTCATCTATCTTACTAATCTCTTCTAACAGTAAAATTTCGTTTTCTGCCATTTTTTTTATAAAATCATTATTTACATAATTATTAAAGGACAGAAGTAAATTAATTTTTACTTCATGGATAATTAGCCCATTCTTTAATAACCTATCAAATAATTCTGTAGACTTTTTATCTTCTTTATGTGAGTTCATCGACTTGTTTGAGGGAATTTAGAATTTTAGATTCTACTAACTTAACATCTTTATTTATAAACTCTTTGTTGTTTTCATTTCTAACTTGCGATGCATACTTGAAGTAATGATTAACCTTTAGATCGGCAATTAGTGAGATAAGATTTGATATAACACTATATACCTTTAATTTCTTAGTAACAGCGTATTTAATATAATAAACAATGGCTAGCGAAGTAAAAGCAGATATAAGCATACCTAACAATAAATAAGTTGTTGATCCAAAATCGGAAGTCTTTGCAAATAAAGCATGTAACACCCAAAAAAAAGAAACTGAAATCCAAGCACAGGATTCAAAAACCGCACTTTTCTTTAATGCTTCAGTACTTTTTTTTATACTATAATACGAATATCTGAGAGACAGAATAAAAAAAGAAAAGGACATACCAAATACAAAAATCCAAAAACTTAAACTGGATCTTCCATTAAATGAGAATTCGTGAGCTAGATTATATTTCTTTTTATTGTAATAGGCTAAATCTTTCTTGGCTTTATACATAACAGTTTCGTAACTAGATATGTAATCTTCCTTAGAAATCTCACCAGACTTAAGCTTATCAAGTAAAAGATTTGCGCCTTCGTTTCTGGCCTTAATAATTGGTGTATAAGTTTTAGAATGTGAAATCATTTCAGGGGATTTTTCATCAAGAAATATATGCCATAAAGACATAGTGATTATAGAAAACAACACTATGCCTTTTGTTATTGCAAAAAATTTAACCCTTAAAAGTAATGCTTTGTTGTTCTTCTGCTTGGTCATCTATGTTCCCATTATTGCTTGGATCAATTTGTATCGTTTACTCATTGTCTAAATCTTGTTTTGTACAAGAAGATAATGAACTGGTTAAAACCGCAACTGCCATTATTAAAATAATTTTTTTCATAAGTATGATATTTTAAAATTTAAGTATCAAAATATCACATTATAAAAATCAGTACAAACTAAAACTTGTTTAATCGTTTAAATTCATAAAAAGAAACAGAAGTAGGACAGTTCTCCTTATATTATAAGACAAATCTACATATTTTTTCATCAACCTAACTGCGGAAAAACCGTAACTTATTAAAAAATAAAAGTTTATTAACAATCAATAAGTACGTGTTTAGGAAAAAATCTGGTGAGTGAAAATACGTGATCTTACCTCATAATGTAACGTTGGAATTAATATTAAGGCACAAAATCAATACTAATATCATCTAATTCGTAAATCCCATCAAAGGACTCCTGCCCGCCACCTGTATATTTAAAAGCAATATGTAGCGTTCCAGAAATACAGGATAAATCTATAACACCAGAGTTAAACCATGGTACAAACGCATCGGTATCTTTCACCACATAAGCATCTGATAATACACCCCAGGTTGCCTTAGCTATATTAGCCTCTGTGCCATCCCAATCTAAACTGTATAACACTTCCATAAAACTACTATCTGCCCTACTGTTAGAGGTTTTAAAACGTAATGTTTCACCATCCTGAACATCCAAATCTATTTGGGGTGTAATTAACCAACCTATATTTTTGATATCCCCTGAACTTGATGATTGAAACCTTGCAGAACGCCCCAAAGACGCATTTGTAGCGGTAGACGACCATGCTTCCCAACCTTGAGTTCCTGCTTCTATGTAGTTTGTCCAGCCATTTCCAATTATTAGGCGGTTGTTTTTTTGAGATTCAAAATCTTCAAAAAACAGGTTTTCAGTACCAAAAGCGCCCGCTATACCACAAGACAATTCCATAGGGTCGCAGCGTAATTCATTATTGAAATTTAAATTGGTGGTATTGTTAATAATTAACACACTAAAATCATCTCTAAAGTCTCTACTGTAAATACCAATAATTGTTCCGTTGCCTTGTGGAATTATCAACGATTTAAAATCTGCAAATGTACTGGTTTCCATGGTTATAGAAATACCAGAATCACAGCTTTCCAAAATTCTAAATCCATCAAATTCATCAAAAGATTCACTGGCATAAGTGTTGCCAAGTTCAAACCTGTTGAGCTGCATGTTGTTCACCTGTATTAGCGTATTTAAATCTGCTTCTGTGAGGTTTTCCAATGCTGTTGTTTTGGGTTCAATTTTAGCAATTTCATTACTTCTTAAAATAATGTTTTTATGTTCTGAAGCTTGAATTTGCTTTACATTTACGGCATCGCCTTTCCCGATGGTTAATACGCCATTGGTTTTCCCAATGGTTAAACCATTTAGTTTAATAAACACTTTTTGTCCAAATTGATAGCTATCTGATAATTTACTAACATTTACTATAATTTTAAATCCTAATCTTGGATCGTTTTGTGGATTACTAGCATCTGTTTTATTTTGAACGATTAATTCTTTGAAAAAATTTCCCGATTTATCAGATGAGACGACATAACCTTCAATATAAATAGCGGTTTCATCTTCTATAATTACAGTAGAATTGCCCCCATTTTCGGCCTGTTCATAACGTGATTTTATGGCAGCGAATGTTGTTATATTTTTAACGGCAATGTCTGGAGCATTAATTGAAATATCTGGGGTGTCAAAATCTCCATCTTGTACGCACGAAATACTGCATAGTATTAGAACAATACTATTTAATTTTTTTATGATGCTCTTTTTGTTCATAACACTATGTTTTATTTAAAATCTAAGATTGAGGTTTAAAAAGTAGGTTGCACCTCTCCCGTACCAATATTTTGATCCAAAAACAGGCGTATCCAAAGCTTTATCGTTTTTCAATTCTCTAAAATTTGCGTTTCTACCCTGTTCAAAACCACCTGTTCTATAGACCTTATCTAAGAGATTATTAACGCTAGCAAAAAGGCTCACATAATAGTGCTTAATTTTCCATGATTTTCCACCTAGTAAATTAAGGACCATATAATTGTTAAAACGTTCTTGTTTTAATAAATCTCTAGCTAAATCTTCGTTGTAATTATTAAACGTATTACCATCAAAATCGGTTGTGAAATTTGAAGAACGTGTTAATGGACTCACATCTATATAGGTGTTTGCAAAAAAGTTAGCTGTAGCACCAAACCACCAAAAATCGGGATCACGGTATTCAAAACCTATAGAGTAAGCTTGCTGAGGTCCTGATGCGAGTTTGTAATTTTTAAGTTTTGAAACGCCAAAATCTTTGAAACCATCTACAAACCCTGCGGTTAAGGCTTCATTATCAGGTTCGGTAGACAAAAATAAGTTAGGATTATTAGCATAAGTAAATTGCCCTAGTGCTGCTGCACCTTTTAATTTTAAACTAGGCGTTAATTGTGCTTCTATACCAAATTCTACCCCTAAATGTTGTTTGTCTATACCTTGTAAAATTTCTTGTACAAAAGCGGTGTTATCCCCTCCAATACCATCAGCAAAAAAGAATGAAATTTCACTGGCATTAGACAACTTTGAATAATACCCAGTTAATTTAGCTTTTACTATTGGAGAACGAAATATGTAACTAACATCGGTAGACCTTATAGTTTCTTCAGAAATATTAGGTACAACATTATGGTTTTCTCTGGCATTGGAATAGGTGTTTTGTATTCTAGGCGACCGTGAAATAGAACCTAAATTCAAATCAAAAACATGCTTCCCCGACAGCTTATAGGTCACCCCGCCTTTTATTCCTAATCCTAAAAACGTTTGTTTAGCACCTTTACCAATCGAGTTATCTGGAAACTGGCCGTTTTGATACAAGCCCTCTCTTTGATATTGGGTATGCTTTACACTTCCCGAAATGTAAAAATCTAAGGCATTATAATTGAACTTTGTTTGTGTATAAGCACCGTATTCACTAGCAAAAATTTTATAATGGTATTTAAATTTATCACCTTTTGTAACGATTCTATTAGGATTAAGTAAATCGTTTTGAGCTTCATTTATGGTTGAGGCAAATCCATCTATATCCAGATAAGTTGAAGCACCTAAAAGGTCTAATACGTTTGCAAAATTATTGGAGTTTAACCGCTTATAATGTATCCCACCATTCAAGATAATATTAGCATTGATTTCTGTGTTTAAAATTGAATTTATAGTAAGTTGTTTGTCGTCCACACGATCTTCATAAAGCGCATAAATAGCATTCCCTCCATTTTTAGTATTAATACTATTAGCAGTATACATCGCATTCCAATCTATTTGTCCTTTACTTTGAAATGTAGTTAATGCATTATAAGCAAATTGGAGCTCGTTTGGAAAATTCCGTTCAAAATAACTGGGCAATTTTTGATAGTATGTAGGACTAGGATTTGCTCCGCCACCTACGGGAAAGCCATCAACCAAATCTGTACCATTATAATCTAAACGGCTATTACCTAATTTTCCAAACTGGTAGCCTAAATTTGTGTTTATTGTAGTTTTGGAATTAATAGTCCAATAATGATTTAATATTGTAATTGGTGCTCTAACCTCTTTTACTCTTGAGTTACGTTTTTTTCCATTTTGCCATCCCCAATAGGCATTATACTTGGTATCCTTTAAATCATATACTTCTTGCGTATTAGGTGATGATTTCCCTCTACGGTTAGGGGTATAAATAACTGCAAGATTTAAGCTGTGTTTCTGGTTAATTTTTTTTTCTACTGAAGCAAAAAAAGAATTAGAATTATAAAATGTCGCCTCTTGATAACCTTCTGTTCCCCAACGCCTCCCTAACGAAATAGTATACCCCCAATTGTTTTTTAACAATCCCGAAGCATACGTTGCCATTAATCTGTTAGTATAACTTCTATTTGAAGACGAATAGGTTAAACGCCCACCTTTCCTAGTTTTTGAAGCCCTAATGTTTATGTTAGTAGTCCCTAAAACGCTTCCAAAATTGTAATTTGAAGGCACCAATCCCCAGGTGATCTCTTGATGTCTAAGAACATCGTTTATACCGCCCCAATTAGACCACTGCGGCCTTCCATTAAAAAAGGTATTCATTTCAATACCATTAATCATCACATTGCTATTTCTAGAACCTAAACCTCTTACTTTAAAAAATGACGCACTAAATTCAAAAGCAGCTGTTTTTTGAAATACATCTAAAGAAGAAGCCAACAGTCCAGAAATATTGTCTGTAGCAATGGTGTCATCGTTTAATTCGTCGTCTGATAATAGTATAGTGAAAGCATCTGCAGTAGCAGAAAAATCACGTTCTAATAAGATATCTGTTATAGTTAACACGTCTCCTTCATATATTATAATAGGATAACGTGTTGGCTTGTAATCGGCTTTGGAAACGCTTAAAATTTGTTCACCTAAGGGAAGACCAGATGCAAGTGTAAATTCGCCATTTTTATTCGTTAGTACAGTTATGTTTGTACCTTCAATAGCAATTGAAACTTCAGAAATTGGTTGAAAAGAAATGGCATCCTTCACACTACCATTAATAATGGTTTGCTGTGGATGGATAACCCCATACAAAAAGGTAAATAATACTATAAATAAGCAGCGCATATTAAAACTAAAAAATTTTAAAAATGAGCTAGCCTGCGTCGACTAAAATACAACTTTTATATTAACCCGTAAAATCCACACTATTTCTATTCCAAAGCCAAACTACCTTTACTATCTGGAAATGCTCAAAATTTTGTTCCCTCAACATTGAGACTATAATTATTTCAGTCAAAAATCTCTGTGCTTCCCATATACCGCGGCATTTTGATTTTTCATAACGAGCCGTCTGAAAAAAAATTACAAAGAAACAAGAATGACGTTTTGCAAAACATAAGTTGTGGCTTGTCATGCAGAAGGAGGCACGACTGAAGCATCTCGTTTTTTGATCGCTATTTATTGAGATGCTTCGCTGTGCTCTGCATGACATATGTCTTTTTTAACAAACAAATTATAAAGAAATTAAAACAGTGTAAATTCAATATTAAGTTTTTTAAATTCAAAATTTTGATAAATTACATCATTAGTAAAAACCATGGGTTTTTCGGGTTAAATCATATCTTTTACTAAGGTTTTGTATTTTAGGGCGCTATAAATCTCAGGCATAAATTTATGTACACTTATAAACTAACGCTTTTATTTTTTTTAATGATAATTACAGGTCGTGTTAATGCTCAAGAGAGAAAGGCTTTTAAAATACATACCATAGCATTTTATAATCTGGAAAATTTATTTGATGTGGAAGATGATCCAATGAGGTTAGATGAATTTAGCCCAATTATGGAATTGAAATCTAATCGGAAAACTATCTATAACAAAAAAGTACACCATATGGCACGCGTTATTGCCGATATTGGGTTTGATACTACAAAAAATACACCTATTGTAGTAGGTGTTTGCGAAGTAGAAAATAGAAAAGTACTTGAAGATTTGGTAAGTGATTCGTTATTAATAAAAAAAGATTATGGCATTGTGCATTACGATTCACCAGACGCCAGAGGTATAGATGTAGCGTTATTATATCAAAAACAGTTGTTTACACCAACATCAACTAGTGTGCATACTTTAAAAATTTACAATAATAAGAGCCAAAAAAGAATGTATACCCGAGATCAATTATTGGTGAGCGGCGCATTAGAAGGTGAAACGGTACATTTTATTATTAATCATTGGCCATCTAGAAGAGGTGGAGAACAAAGAAGCAACTATAAACGTATTGCTGCAGCCAAATTAAACAAGCGTTTACTAGACTCGTTACAAACTATAGATCCTTATGCAAAAGTTGTTATAATGGGCGATTTAAATGATAATCCTAATAATACCAGCTTAAAAGATGTTCTTAAAACTAAACAAAATAGGAAAAAAGTTGGTTTAAAAGGACTTTATAATCCTTTTGAAAATTTTTATAAAGAAGGATTTGGGACTACAGCCTATAGAGATTCCTGGAGTTTGTTTGATCAAATACTGGTTACAAACCCTCTTTTAAGTAAAGACTATTCTTCTTATAGATTTTATAAAGCAGGCATTTTTAACAAAAATTACCTGATAACCAAACAGGGGAATTATAAAGGCTATCCTTTAAGAAGCTGGGCTAATGGCACGTTTAATACTGGTTTTAGCGACCATTTTCCTGTGTATACTTATATTATAAAAGCCATAAAATTACCCTAACCAGGTACTCCAAGGAATTCTAGATAAAAACAATACTAAAGCTATAGTGTAAAATATGGTAATTAGTTTAAACTTAGATTGCGACGTTAATTTCTTTTTATGCTTAGAATATCCTATGGTAATTAAAGCTACAGCAATAATATTCATTAGAGGGTGTTCTATTAAATAAAGTCTGTTTACAGAATCTCCCATAACACCTCCCATGCCTAGCTCTCCAAAAGCAGCTAATCTAGGAGATACAAAATAAAGGATTAAACCTATTAATAACTGAATATGTGATACAATAAGTGTAAATAACGATATTCTAAAATCTTTGGCTCCGTACTCTTTTCCTCCCATGGATTTAATAATGGCATTAGCCGAAGCAATGATTAAAATTAATAATACAAGATAAGCCCAATAAGAGTGAAGCGATTTAATAACAGCGTACATAATTGCAAGTTTTATTTAACAAATCCAAAAATAGTGATTAAATCTATAAAACTGGTTAGTTTAGAAAGAGGATTCTTTTGAATTTTTGTTATTGATATTTTTTATTAAAACCTCTTAGATTTAAAAACCAGACAAGCCTATATTTATTCCTTAACGTACTCTAAAATATCGGCAGGTTGGCAGTCTAAAGCTTTACAAATTGCTTCTAGTGTTGAAAAACGAACCGCTTTAGCTTTTCCCGATTTTAAAATGGACATGTTCGCTGCTGTTATGCCAATAATTTCAGCTAGTTCCTTACTTTTTAGTTGCCTTTTGGTAAGCATAACATCTAGGTTTACAAGTATTGGCATGGTTAAATCGTTAAATCGTTTTCGGTTTTGAGCATTAATGCTCTTTTTTGAATTTCCTCAATAACTAAAACGCCTAAACCAATAATCAAAACCATAAAATGATAGAACAATGGTAATAGCATACGTTCAGAAAAATTTTCAGAAAAAGAATAATGATAAAAAATAGATGCAAAAAATCCAACAATAGCTATAACTACAAAATAGTTCCCTGTGGTTTTTAATCGCTTAATAATTGTTGGGGTAAAAAAAAGGTCGTTTTTTAAATAGTCACTTATTTTTAATAATTGAATTAATGAATAGACTAAAAGAATATCTACTATAATAGTCATTATAAAATAGCTATAAAAGGTTATAGCTATTGAGCTTCCAAAAATTGAAACTCTAATTAATTCTCCAGGTATAGTATGTTTACTAGTAAAAGTTATAAGAACATAAACAAGCAATGCCAAAACATACGCAATAATAAAAGCAATTAACACTAATCTAAATATATTAAGCTTAGTTCTCATGATTATATGGTTAAATCATTTTCATCTTTAATATGTTTTCCCTTTTTTAAAACATCTAAATATAGGTACATTAAGAATGCTATGGTAAAGTGAGCCAAAACAATAAAATAATCGTCTTGAAAACGAAACCCTACGCCTTTAATTAAATGCGAGGTGGTAAATAGTATAATATAAACTAAAGGAATACTATTTAGTAACATAAAAAACTTTAAGCGTTTTACAGATTTAACTTTAAACATATTGTTATTGATAAATACTTTAAAAAAGTTTTTAAGAGCGTAAAAAAATAGTGTGTAGTAAAACATTACAGACCACATAATGATAATAGAATAGTTAAAAGGAATATTGATGTGCAAGTCTAATAAAGGCACATGGACTTTTGCTTTACTATTTATAATATCAACAAAGGGAATTTGCCAATCGTATCTATATTCAAAATAAGAGAGTATTGAAAATAAGAATACAAAAGCTAATAAAGCCGAAATGGAATAAAATAATAGTGTTGATGCTATATAGGCTATTTTTTTCATAAATAATTATCGTTTAACAATAACAAATATATAAAAATTATTGAAAAACAATAATTTTTTGAAAATTTTAGTTATTCCAATACATGATAACTTAAAAAATCAAATAAGCCTTTTTACTACCTTTGCCACCATGTTTCCCATAAAATTACAGCAAAAACTTGACGATCGTAAAGAAAATAATGCTTTACGAAAACTAGTTGCATCAAATAATTTAATAGATTTTTCATCAAACGATTATTTAGGCTTTTCAAAATCGGAGGTAATTTTTAATACAACGCATCAATTTTTAGTAGATAACACTATTAAAGAAAACGGAGCAACAGGCTCTCGCTTACTTTCGGGTAATCATACTTTATATCATAAAGTAGAAGCGTTGCTTTGTAAATATCACAATAGCCCGTCGGCATTAGTATTTAATTCAGGATATAATGCCAATGTTGGTTTTTTTTCTTCTGTACCTCAACGTGGAGATGTGATTTTATATGATGAATACATACATGCTTCCATTAGAGATGGTATAACCATGAGTCATGCGAAAGCCTATAAGTTCAAGCATAATGATGTAGATGCATTAAAAAAAATAATGCTTCGGCATTCTAAACGTGTTTTAGAATCTCATCACAACATATACATCGTTACCGAATCTGTTTTCTCTATGGATGGTGATACTCCAGATTTAGTAGCCATATCTCAATTAAGTAAAAAATATAATGCCTTATTAATTATAGACGAAGCCCATGCCTTAGGTGTTTTTGGAAATAGAGGGGAAGGTTTAATACAGCATTTAAATTTAGAGCAAGATGTTTTTGCACGTATTGTAACCTTTGGAAAAGCTTTGGGGTGTCATGGTGCAGCTATTTTAGGTAATGAACAGTTAAAACAATACCTTATAAATTTTTGTAGAAGTTTAATTTATACCACAGCGTTATCACCACATAGTTTGGCTACGATACTTATTTCTTATAATGAATTGATTAAAACCAAGAATAGGGAAAAGCTTCAACAAAACATACAGTTTTTTAAATCTCAAATAACAAAAAATAAGCTTGAAGCGTTATTTATAGAAAGTGAATCTGCAATACAATGTTGCATCGTTTCGGGAAATGATAAGGTAAAAGCCATGTCAAAGCAACTTCGGGATAAAGGGTTTGATGTAAAAGCCATTTTGTCTCCCACAGTTCCAGAAGGAGAGGAACGTTTACGGTTTTGTTTGCATAGTTATAATACTCAAGAGGAGATATCGAGTCTTTTAAAATTTTAGTAATACCAGTTATATTTTGAATTTACTGTAAAAGAAAATAATGATTTTTTTCTTTGTATGAATTATAAAATTAAAGCATAGCCTAAGTTCAATGCCATTAAGTTAAGAAGTTTTCACCATTAAACTAAATGCGTTTATTTCTATAAAAATGTGTAATTCAATTACATTTCGACTGCGCTCAATGTGACACGTTATACAAATTGAGTTTAACTTAATGACATTGAGCCTAAGTTACGGTTTCATTTAATAATGAAATAGAAAGGAAAAAAGGGTGTTTTATTGCAGTAAATTCAAAGTGTAAATGGTATAATACCAATTCTTCCATAAAATGCAACATATAATTGGTTTCTTTTACACGATTTCTGCGTTACAAAAATAAACCATAAAGCTAAGGCTATGCTTGATTTTTTAGCCTTGAACTCCTGTAAAATAATTCAAATTATTTATATCGCATTTTATGGAAAAATTGGTATAAAATAGAAAAGGTATGCCGTTAAACATACCTTTTCTATTAAATCTATTTAATTATGCCTTATTTATAATCAAATATATTAAGGGTTTTTCCTTTAGAGTAGAAGATTCTTTTTTCAATATCATCTACATGGTAATTCGGTTTATTATCAGTAAAAGTAAATTTGTCTTTTTCATTACCATTATCTTTTTCCACCTGAACTAAATATTTAGTCTCAGCATTGTCCTTTGTAAAATAAAACGCATAATTTTTAGTCTCACTAGAACCATCAAAACGATTAGGATTATATAATGCTTGGGCGGCCATTTGAGAATACACTCCTGCTCTATATTGATTCACTCCTTTTTTTGCTTGCTTAATTCCTCCTGTTCCAGGAGCTCTCATACCAGTAACACTTTCCCCAACATGAGATGTAGCGCCTATACTTGCATTGTAAAGTCCTGCTGTTTGATACGCAGCACCAGCAACATCTGCAGCTATAGATAACGCATTAAGTAATTTACGCCCAGCTTCCCCTGGTTGTGGGTAATAATGTGTTTTCTTAACACTTCCATCTTTACCAACAATAGCATATTCCCAAGAGCTACTTAAAAAATAATTATCATCTCTTATTTCTAATCTGTTAAAATCTTTATGCTTTTTAAGTTCTAATTTTTGAGCTTTTTCTTTACCCATACCTTTCTCTGGATTTAAAACATAAAGTTTTTTTCCGTCAAGAACAACCAAGTTTTTTTCTTTTGCATCAAATGCTATTCTGGTATCTTCATCTACAGCAAATTTCCAAATAGGTTTTTTTACACCATCTTCATAATAAGCGATTCTGTATGGGGTTGCTATAATACTTCCTTTGTTATATCTAAACTCGTCGTAAGTGTCATCTTCTGCTACTTCTGCTAAAAATTCGTTACCATTAAATTGAGGTTTTTTCCATGCTTTTTTACCTGTATCATCAACTAGCATTTTTCTGGCGCCATAATATACCATATAACCTTCTGATACTTTTTCTACATCGTAAACTCTTCTTTTTTCAAAATCTTTTTTCCAGACTTTTTCTCCAGTTTTATAATCATAAAGACTTCCTGCTTTTTCATGTTGTAAAAACATTTTTCCATCTACTTCTTGAGCAAATAGAAACCCTTCATCCAATTTAAGAGGTTTTTTCCATGCTTTACTTCCATCGGCAACGTTAAAAGCATGAATTTTATCTCCTTGGGCTACTAGCTTATTAGCATTAAACGTCATTGCTGCTCCTACCATAGACCCTAAGCCACCTCCAGAAGCTTCAACAGCATATAGTATGTCCCCTGATGGATTAAAATATAATTTTCCTATTTTTTCTTCTTCATTTAACATAACGTTTCCATTTTGCCCATTAAGAATAAGTAAATTTGAACCTACTGTAAATGCGATATTATTGTTTTTATCCACAACAACATTATCTAAAGTTCCTTTCTTTTTTAAAGTGATATCAGAGGACCAACTTATTGCGTTAGATTTTAGAGATACTAAAAATACTTTGCCCTTAGTTTTATCTTCTGTAACACATTGAAAAATAAAAGATTCTATCTCGGGAATTATTTTAAATGTTTTTATTCTCTTATAGCCTTGTTTTTCTTTATCAAGAATAACGTTTCCGTTTTTAGTATTTATTAGTAGGTTAGCTACAATTAAATAAGGTGAGAAAGGCACCATTTTGTGATTAGCTTGATCGGCTTTAATCGCTCCTCCAAGAATAGAGATACGATCACCTTTTACTTCCCATATAATATTTCCTTTATCGGCATCTATACCTGCAACAGTCTTATCTGTTAAAACAATAGGAACTCCAGAAAACTCATGAAAAAATAAGTCTGCAATTTTTCCATCAAAATCAATCTGTTTGTCGGCGTTGCGTTGCGCAAAAACACCAGAACAAATAAATAATAAAAATAATAGTTTAGAGAAATGTAATTTCATAGTGCGTGAATTTGGTTCTTTTATCGTTTAAATACTATAGAGCACTTCTATAATTTAGCCCAATTTATAAAAAATAATCTATTAATATGTTAAGATAAAAATGCTTTTTATTTTTGTACTCAATGAGTAATACATTTAAAATCATAGCAACATATCAATATTCTACCGAGGCGCAAATTGTAAAAGGACGTTTGGAAGCCGAAGGGATTCAAGTATTTTTATCTGATAATTTAACCATAGACACAGACCCTTTAGTAAGTAACGCTATAGGAGGTGTGAAACTTAAAGTATTGGCGACAGATGCTTTAAAAGCACAGCATATTTTAAATTCTATAAAAAAATATGCTGTAGATAACGAAGGTAATATTATAAGTTGTCCCAATTGCAAAAGTGGAAACGTAGCATTATTTTCTACAATAAAGGATGCAAAATCACTATTCTGGTTTATTTTTGGCGTATTATTTACAGCGCTTCCTATGTATACAAGACACAAATACAGGTGCGAAAAATGCAAAATAGAATTTGATTTAAGATGAGCACTTATTTTATAACAGGCATATCCACCGAGGTTGGAAAAACTGTAGCATCTGCCATCGTTACAGAAGCGTTAGAAGCCGACTATTGGAAACCTATACAAGCAGGAGATTTAGATAACAGTGACACCCAAAAAGTTGAACGTTTGGTGTCCAATAAAATATCTAAATTTCACCCCAATGCCTATGCTTTAAATACAGCTATGAGTCCGCATGCTGCGGCAGAAATAGATGGATTAGTAATAGAATTAGATACTATTATTGTACCAAAAACTAAAAATAATTTGGTGATTGAAGGTGCAGGAGGGCTTCTGGTGCCAATAAATAATAAAAATACAATACTTGACCTTATTAAACCAGATTATAACGTTATTGTGGTATCCAGACATTATTTAGGGAGTATTAACCATACGCTTTTAACATTAAACTTGTTAAAAGAACATGGATTTGATGCATCACTAATTTTTAGTGGAAACGAACATAAAACTACAGAGGAGATTATACAAAAAATGACTCAAGTTAACGTTATAGGACGCATAAATGAAGAGCCCTATTTTGATGACAATGTGGTTAGGGAGTATGCAGAACTGTTTAAGGATAAATTATGACACTACAACAACGCGATAAAAAACACCTGTGGCATCCGCTTAAACAGCATCAATTAAATCCAGAAAGTGTTGCCATAGTAAAAGCTAAAGGCTGTGTATTAACAGACGAAAATGGCAACACCTATATAGATGCTATCTCGTCATGGTATACCTGTATGTATGGGCATTGTAACGATTATATCATAGAAAAAACATACCAACAAATGCAACAGTTGGATCAAATTATGTTTAGTGATTTTACACATGAGCCTGCTGTAAAATTATCAGAAGAACTCATCAAAATTCTTCCTAAAAATCAAAGCAAAATCTACTTTAATGATAACGGGTCCACAGCAGTAGAGGCAGGGATTAAAATGGCGCTTCAGTATTATTTTAATAAAGGAGAGAAACGCGCTACATTTATCGCTTTTGAAAACGGCTTTCACGGGGACACATTTGGAGCGATGAGTGTATCTGGTTTATCGGTATACAATGGGCCTTTCGAAGATTTTTTAATCGATGTAAAACGCATTCCAGTTCCAAACGGTAATAATCATGATCAAATATTAAGTCAATTAGAAGCTATACTGTCAAGTAATACTGTAGCTGGTTTTATTTATGAGCCTATTTTACAGGGGGCAGCTGGAATGAAAATACATAACACTCAAGGGTTGAATAGTATTTTGCACTATTTTAAAAATCATGATATACTAACAATAGCAGATGAGGTCATGACAGGTTTTGGAAAAACAGGCAGGTACTTTGCTTCAGATCACATAGAAACAAAACCAGACATTATATGTTTGAGTAAGGCCTTAACTGCTGGACTAATCCCTATGGCAATAACCTCATGTACACAAGAGGTTTACAATGCGTTTCTAAGTAACGATATAGCAAAAGGTTTTTTTCATTGTCACACGTATTCTGCAAATCCCATTGCATGTGCTACAGCTATTGCTGGTATTGAGTTGTTAACCTCGGCAGAAATACAAGAGAGCATTAAAGGGATAATAGCTGCTCATACTGCATTTAATGAGCGTATTAAAAACCACCCAAAAGTAAAAGCATCAAGGCATATAGGCGTCGTTTTTGCTTTAGACCTCAACACAAAAATGGAACGCTATGGTAATTTACGCGATAAACTGTTGCTGTTTTTTATGAATCGCGGTGTTTTTTTAAGACCCTTAGGCAATACTATTTACATACAAGTACCTTATATAATTACCCAAACCGAATTACAAAAAGTCTACAATGTTATAGAAGACGCTTTAGAGATTGTTTAGGGCGTTACCGCAAGGGTCGGGCTATCACTAAAAGTTTAGCCTGAGTGAAGTCGAAGGGCTCTCTTCGAGGAGCTCAAACAAATCATTCTATCCCTAACGCTGGAGCCAATTAATAATGAATAATTAACAGTGAATAATAAGTATTGTATTCCCTAAATTATGATTTTTGGCTCTATAAGTCTTCTTTTAGTAAATCAACATCACTAATATCATTATTATCTATGTCAACAAAAAGCTTAGAGTATTGCCAGTCGTCACCATCTTTTGTGCCTTCAACATAAATAAGAGCACTGTTGCGTGATCCTTTTATGGGTATGGTAAGTGATATGGTTGTTTCGCCATTATTATAAGAGTAATTTGACTTAGAATTCATAAATCCTTTTTCAATAGGCGTTCCTAGAGCCTCAATTACTGCATGGTGGGTTGTGGCTTTTTCATAGGCATATTCATAAGGTTTGGAGCCAGAAATTGCCTTTGTAACTCCAAAAATAGCAGCACCAACACCTGCTATAAATAATACAATTACCGTTAAACACCCTCCAACAGGTAATACCCAAGGCCAATTACGACCAAACCAACTTTTTTGTTTTATTTCGTTCATGATTAATAGTTTTCATTTAGTAATACCAGTTACACTTTGAATTTACTGTAAAAGAAAATAATGATTTTTTTCTTTATATGAATTAGAAAATTAAAGCATAGCCTAAGTTTACGGTTTCATTTAATAATGAAATAGAAAGGAAAAAAGGGTGTTTTATTGCAGTAAATTCAAAGTGTAAATGGTATAAGGTATCGCTTTGGTAGTAATTGTTACAGTTTTTAAATTTAATTTTTTAGTACATGACAAAAACTAATTGTATGGCGGCATGCTGGCCTGAATGCAGTCAAAGACCTTCAAAATCGAGCTTTTTAAAGCATTTCGACTGCGTTTAATGTGACATGTCATTTTTTGCCATGTACTATAATTTAATTTACTTTTGCTCCAAATCTTTTTTGTGCAGAAACCAATATCCATAACAGCTATTTCATCCATTTCTCCTTTAGGGAGATTGGCAGATGAAATTTGGGAAAACTACAATCATGATCATCATTGTATTTCAGAGAAAATATATAATGGGCACCCAATATTAGTATCTCAAATTTCAGAAAAAACATTACAAGACATAGACGCTTTAAAACAGGCTGATAGCAAGTATAAATCTCTGGATAAAACAGTATTGTTTGCTATGTGCACCGCTAGACAAGCTATAAAGCAAGCTGGATGGGTAGCAGGAGATAATTTTGGAATCAATATAGGGTCTTCGCGTGGTGCTACCGAATTGTTTGAGACCTATCATGAAGGGTTTCTTAAAACTAATACAGTCGAAACTTTAAGCTCGCCAACAACAACATTAGGCAATATTTCGTCATGGGTGGCTCACGATTTGCAAACGCAAGGTCCAGAAATAAGTCATTCTATAACGTGTTCTACCGCATTACATAGTGTGTTAAATGGGATCGCCTGGATAAATTCAGGGATGTGCACTAAATTTTTGGTAGGTGGTAGTGAGGCGCCATTAACACCATTCACTATTGCACAAATGCAAGCCTTAAAAATATACGCGAAGCGTAATACAAAACTAGCCTCGGTATCACAAGAATACCCTTGCCAAGCTTTAAACCTTAACAAAACCAAAAATACCATGGTTTTAGGTGAGGGCGCTTCGGTTGTTTGTTTAGAACAAGGTGAAAAACAAGATGCATTAGCCCTTATAAAAGGGTATGGCTATGCTACCGAAATTTTAAAACATAACATTTCTATTTCCAGTGATGCGCAATGTTTTCAAAAATCTATGTCCATGGCTTTAGGAGATACATCTCCAGATGAGGTAGATATTATCGTAATGCATGCACCAGGAACAGTTAAAGGCGATAGCTCTGAAACAAAGGCTATTGAAAACGTTTTTGTTAATAAAACACCAGCTTTAACTACTAACAAATGGAAATTAGGGCACACCTTTGGCGCATCGGGCGCTTTAAGTATTGAGTTTGCAGTGCTTATGTTACAGCATCAAAAATTTATTGGCGTACCATTTGTTGAACAAAAAAATATTCCTAAAAAACTAAAAAACATTATGGTAAATGCTGTTGGTTTTGGCGGGAATGCGGTTTCGATTTTGTTGTCTAGATAAAATCATATAACTTCTATGTCGCAATCCAAGAAACTTAGTCAATGCCATAAAAATAGATTAAAATATCATCTAATTGTTCTTTCCAAACAGACCAATCGTGATTACCGTTTTTCACTACATTAAGTTTTAAATCGTAACCTTTTTGCCTTAAAATGTTCACAAAAGGAATGTCTTGTTCTTTGGTATCCTTACCTGTGCCATAACTTAAATATAGTTTAAGGTCTTTTTTAGGAGAAGTGTTATACGATGTATAAATATCTGGACAAGGATGAAAGGCAGGAGATTGCATAGCTATATTTTTAAAATAGTCTGTAGCTTTATCACCTAAATAAGCACTCGCTAAACCACCAAAAGACACTCCTAAAGCAGTCCTGTTTTCACGATCAATACTAATGGGATATTTAGATTCAACTGTAGGAATAAATTCTTTTGTAAAAAAATCAATAAACTTAGGGTTACATAAAAACAATTCCTGTCTAATATTTTTCCATTCCTTATTTTTATCTCTGGGGTCAAGGAAAACAGCAGCAAGAGGTTTAATTTTATGAGTCACTATTAAACTATCTATTAGCATAGGGAGTTTGCTTTTTAAATAACTATAGCCATCGTTAATGTAAATAACAGATAATTTGTTTTTCATGTAATTTATTGGAGGCAGGTAAACTTTATAAGGTAATGTTTTATTTAACAGATCACTTTTTATTAATTGTTCTTTAGAAATACTACCTTTTAAATTTAAACTAGAATCAATACCCTTAGAGTACCTATTTATATCTTCTAAAGCTTGATTTTTATAATCGATAACCTGTTGCGAAGGTATTTTTACAGGCAAATCAATAAGCTTTTGCGATACATTTACTATACCATTGTAATTATTGGTTTTTTTATAGAGTGAAATTAAATCGGCTATGGGTTCAAAACGATAAGGTTCTACATTAATATTAAACTTATAAACGCTTTCAGCTTTTTTGTAGTTTCCAGTTTTAATAGCATAATGCGCTACCCATTTTCCAATTCTTGGAGCGGCACTTTTATTAAATGCTTTTTCTAAAAAATTAGTACCCTTTTCATGAAAACCGTTCTTATGCAACTTTACACCTAACTGGGCATCAGTAAAACTATTATCATGAACAAATTTTGAGAGGTAAATTAATTCATTGGCATCATCTTCATTTTTTACTTGAGTTATTGCATTGTATTTTTCTGTATTTATAAGTTTTATAATACATACATAAATACACAAACAACTTATAGCTAGTGTTAAAAATTTAAATATCATTGCTAAATTTTTAGATAGTTTAACAACTGATTTAAGCTTGGTATTTTTGATTAGTAATACAACACCAAAAACTGCAATAAAAACTAAAAAAGGGCTTACTTGAATAGAGTTAAACATACTCCAAACACACATATAGATAAGGAGAGATAAGCCTAATCTAGATACCATATTATAGTTGGTTTTAATAATTGCCAAGACCATTAATATCAAGAGAATAAATAGTACTGGGAGTCCTAATTCAAACGCAATTAAAAGATAAATGTTAAATGGCGAAAAAATATAAGTTGCATGTTTTGTTTCGCTCCAAGATCTTTCTGGTTTAGAGAAATAGTTAGCTTTTGCTATATTATATTTCCCTGCAAACGAAAATAGGCCATGACCTTTAATAGGGTGTTGCCTTATTTCTTGTAACGTAATTTTAGCTGCCAAAACACGACCATCTACAGAATCGGGTTTTAAGTTATAAAGTAATTTACCCGCTAAAACTGCTAAAAACAGCGTTGTAACTAACACTACAATAGCTTTTTTAGAGCTTATGTTACTTAGGTGAGTTTTCCAGGATTTGGAGGTGCCAAAAAGTAATAGTAAACTAACAGAAACAGCTAACCAAGTACCTCTGGATTTGGACAATATAACTAAAACTAAAAAAAATATCGAGACAAGAAGATATACTAGTTTTGTCATTTTATTTTTAATTTTCTCTGTCAAAAAAAGCCAGGCAATAGAGATCATACCTGTTCCTATAAAAGCAGCCAAAAAATTAGGAGAATAAAAGCTGCCTTGCAATTTATAATAAGCGTGCTGTAGTTTCAATAGGTCAAAATATTGTAAGATGCCTACAGTACTTTCTATAACACAAACAGTAATAATTATGTTTAATATATACAATATATAATCGTCCTGTTTATGTTTTAAATCGGTGCTCCACATAAGCATATAAAACATATGTATAAAGCTCAAATACATCCAAAACCTATAATAAAATATAGATGCACTTGAAAAAAAACAAAAATGGCATGATATATATATTGTAGTTCCTAGTAAACATAAATCAAAAATATTGAGATGCTTTATGTTTAGTTTGGAATAATACATTTTTACAATACTCCAAAAACCTAAGAAACCTGCAGAAATGATTTTAATAGTAACAGCACTAATTTTTAAACCAAATTGTAAAGCTAAGGGAATAAAGAAAAGGAGAGCAATAAACATTAAATCAATAGATTTTGTTCTATTGCTTATATAGATGTTTAATTTCTTTTTCAACAATCAAGGTGTTTGTGGAACAATTTAGGGTTTAAATGTATATTAGCAAAATATTTTGTTATGCTATGAAATACATTTTAAGACTTAAGGTATTAAGCATGTTTTTTAGTTTTTGTGGTATTTTAAGTTTATACAGTCAAACTTTAGAAGATGCTTTTACAGCGGCAGGAAGCAATAAAAAACATCTAGAAGCCGTATTAAACCACTATAAGGTTGCGGGAGAAACACAAAAGTATGAAGCTGCAAAATTTTTAATTAAAAATATGCCCATCCATGAATCGCATACCTACACATGGGTTTCAAATACAGGAGTACCTATAAATTTTTCTGAATTTAATTATGAAGATTTCGATGTCGCATTACAAGCATTTAAAGCTATTAAGGACAGTATTGGTATAAAACCCGTACTATCTAAGGAAAAAGACATAGAGGTGATCACCTCTAAAATGCTTATAAAAAATATAGACCATGCTTTTAATGTCTGGAAAAATAATGCTTGGTCGCAATCCTATGCTTTTAACACATTTTGCAATTATATTTTACCCTACCGCTCTTTAATAGAGCCTTTGGAGGAGTGGCGAGACGAATGCAGTTTTTTAGTACAACATGCAGGCCGCAATTTAGAGGATGATACAGATCCCGTTGAGGTATGTACCAATGTTATGAATGCCTTAAAAGGCTTTACATTTAGGTATACAAAAAGCCCTATACCAGCCCCATTGTTAGGTACACAGCAGTTGTTGTTTAGAAGAGAAGGCAGTTGCCCGGAATTAGCAAATTTAGCAGTGTTAGCATCAAGAGCCATGGGTTTGGCGGTTACTTACGATTTTACACCACACTATGCAGCGTCTTCCAACAGACATTTTTGGAATACTATTATAGATAAAAATGGTGAAACTATTCCATTTAATGGTAGCTCTGCCAGTGATGGTAGTGGGACACCCTATCATTACGATACGAATCATAAAAGAATGGCTAAAGTATTTAGAAAAACCTATGCCATTCAAAATAATGCTTTAGCGAGCCAAGTAAAAAAAGAACATATCCCTTACAGCTTTTTGTGGAGTAGTAATATCATAGATGTTACAAAAGAATATGTAGCTGTAGGAACCGTAACATGTAATTTTAAAGAACAAAATGTCGCTATAGCATATCTAAACGTGTTTAATGTAAATAGTTGGAGTATAGTAGACTGGGCAAAAAAAGAAGGCGATACATTTACATTTAAAAATATGGGTAGAGCTATTGTATATATGCCTAGTTATTACAAAAATAAAAAAACGACTTATGCGCTTTATCCCATTTTACTTAATAAAGAAGGGCAACAAAAATTATTAAAACCAAACTATTCAAAACCGTTTAATTGCACTTTAAGCAACACAAATAAAACCATCAATAAGTATCAGGAAAATAACTCGCTAACTATAGAGGCAGGCGACACTTATACACTTTATTGTTGGAATAAAACATGGCAAAAAATAGCGACATCTAAAGCTACAATTAAAGGGGTGCAGTTTACAGCGCTGCCTACAAATGCCTTATTTGCTTTAATGCCCTCTACCCCAGACAATTTTGAGCGCATTTTTACGATTAACCAAGAAACAAGCCAGATAACCTGGTATTAATCTCATACGAAAATTATTTTAATATTAAGTAAGGTTTTACCTAGTTATATTTACGGTTTTCCGTAAAATAGTACTAATTTAACGTCAGTTCGACGTAAGAAATCAAGTTTTTAACTATGAAAAAAGCAGAATATTTAGTAAATTAAAGTGTTGA